>NZ_JACTVI010000042.1 GCF_014495685.1 Streptomyces sp. TRM68367
ACCCGGCCCAACGCCACACCCCCGGCCCGAGACACCCCCGGGCCGGTCACACCATACGAATCAACGACCCGCGAAGTACGGGACTAGCGGCGCTCGGAGCGGTGTTCGCCCAGAGGCGCTCGGCGTGGTCTCTCCAAAGGCGCTCGGCGTTGCCTTCCCCGAGGCGCTCGTCCGCCAGACGCGTCGGGCGCGTCGCACCTCCTGAGACACTCGGCGCGACCTGCCTCCGAACCACCGGCGTGGCCTTCGAAAACGTGTTGACCTGCGGCACTTCGCGCGTCAGGGTGCGATACGGCGCGGATCACCGTCCCGTGCCGGGAAGGTGCTGGTCTTGATCACCATCGAGGACGTGCAAGCCGCGGCCGAACGGATCGCCGGACACGTCGTACGCACCCCGACCGTGCCGAGCCCGGGCCTGTCCGCGCTGCTCGGCGCACCGGTCACCGTGAAGCTGGAACTGCTCCAGCGCACCGGCTCGTTCAAGGCGCGCGGGGCGACGGCGAAGCTGCTGTCGCTGAGCGAGGCGGAGCGGGCCGCCGGGGTGGCGGCGGTCAGCGGCGGCAACCACGGCATCGCGCTCGCCGTGATGGCCGCCGCGCTCGATGTGAAGGCCACGGTGGTGATGCCGCGTTCGGCGCCCGCCCCTGCCGTCGAGATCGTGGAGGCCTCCGGCGCCTCGGTGCGGCTGACCGACGACATGCCGGGCGCCTTCGCACTCGTGACGCGACTCCAGGAGGAGGGGCTGACCCTGGTCCACCCCTTCGACGACCCGGTAGTGATCGCCGGGCAGGGGACCGTCGGACTGGAGTTCGCCGACGACGCCGGGGACCTCACGGACGTCCTCGTCAGCATCGGGGGCGGCGGGCTGATCGCCGGAGTCGCGACGGCGATGAGGGCACGGCGCCCCGGCGTGCGGATCTGGGGCGTCGAGACCGAGGGCGCCCAGGCCATGTCCGAGGCGCTGGCGGCGGGCGGCCCGGTGCCGGTCGCCCTGTCGTCGATCGTGTCCACCCTCAGCGCCCCGTCCGTGTCACAGCTGACGTACGACCATGTGTCCGCGCTGGTCACCGAGGTGCTGGTGATCCCGGACCGGGAGGCCGTACAGGGCTCGCTCGACCTCGCCGACCAGGCCAAGGTGTGGACGGAACCGGCCGCCGGCTGCCTCCTGCCCGCCGCCCGGCAGGTCCTTGAGCGGGTCGGCGAAAGGGCCAGGCTCGGACTGGTGGTGTGCGGAGGCAACGCGACGACCGCCGACATGATCACCTGGTCGGCCCGCTTCGGCCTGCGCTGAGGGCGCTGACGCCACCGGACATTCCGTCGTCCATTTCCGGCCGACTGGCCGAAGAGTTCATCTCTATTGACATTCTGTCAATTTACCGTTGGTTACTCGACCAGGTGAACCCAGGAATTTTCGTTTCAGCGGGCGCGGCCGGAGGAATTACCTGCGACGGACCCGCAGGGTTCGCGAGGTGGACAGCGCCCACGCGGCCCTCAATGGCGTCATTCCATCGCACATTTGCTCGCGTGGATTGGATAAGAGTGAAAATGCGTCGGGTAGTCGCGAGTTCATTGAACGCAGTGTGCCTCACTCACCGTACCTCTGGGAAAGGTGAGAGCCAGCGGGTTCAGCGAGGGATGGCCAATGGGCAGGGCGCACGTCTCCACACAGCAGTTGGTGGCCGGCAGGTACCGGCTGCTCGACATCGTCCATCGCGAGACGAACCGCATCTCCTGGTACGGCGAGGACGTCGAGGCCGAACGGCCGTGTCTCGTCACGCAGATCGGGCTGCCGGACGATCCGGCCCTGGGCTGCGCCCGCAACACCACGGCCCGGGTGATCCGGACCGGGGAGACCATCGGAATGCTGTGCTCCGGCCGCGTCCCGGCGGTTTTCGACGCAGTCGAGGAGACCGGCCTCCTGTGGATCGTCAACGAGTGGGCCGGCGGCACGCCGCTGGGCGAACTCCTCACCGAACAGGGGCCGTTCACCTGTGTACGGGCTGCGCGCATCGGGCTCCAGGTGCTGGACGTGCTGGAGGCCGCGCACGGCCAGGGCATCACGCACGGCGAGCTCAGCCCCGGCCAGGTGTTCGTGCGGGACGAGGGCTCGGTCATCGTCACCGGCTTCGGGCTGGCCGGCGCGACCCTGGCACCCCGGCTCAGCGCACCGTCGTACGCCTCGCCCGAGCAGGCCCGTGACGAGCGCATCGGGCCGGCGGCCGACCTGTGGGCGCTGGGCGCGATCCTCTACACGCTGGTCGAGGGCCGCCCTCCGTTCCGGGACCGGGGGCGGCCCGAGGCCACGCTGAAGGGGGTGGACCGGCTGCCGCTGCGTACGCCGGTGCGGGCGGGATCGCTCACGCAGGTCGTGCAGGGGCTGCTGCGCAAGGACTCCCGGGACCGGCTGACCCGCCCGGTGGTGCGCCAGGCCCTCACCCGCGCGCTGACCGAGGACCCCGGCGCGCCCCTGGAAACAGGCCCGAGGCCGCCCCGGCTGCGGGTGGCGTACGCCGCCGCCCTGCACGCCGGGTCGCAGTGGAACCGGCGGACGATGGTCGCGGGCACCGCCCTGGCCGTGGTCACCGTCGCGGTCGCCGTGCTCGCCGCGACCCGCGGGCTGCCCGGTGACGACACCTCCGCCTCCGGCCCCGAGGCACGTCCCCCGGCCTCCGCCGCCGACCCCGGCGCCAGTGCCGGCGGAGGCGGAGGAACCGCCGCCCCGTCGGCGTCACCCCCACCCACCGCGTCCCCGTCCCCGTCTCCGTCCCCCTCCGACCCCACGCCCCCGGACAAGTCCCCGTCCCCCCCGCCCCCCAGGTCGTCCGCTCCGCCCGGCGACGGGCTGCCGCCCGGCTATCACCGCTACCACGCGCCCGAGGGCTTCTCCGTCGCCCTCCCCCAGGGCTGGAAGCGGCTGGAGACCCTGCGCCAGTCGGATGTGGCCTACCGGGCCTTCTTCGGCGCCGACGGCGACCACCGCCTGCTGGCGGTGACCTACAGCGAGCGTGTGGGCCCGGATCCGGTGGCGGTCTGGCGCGACGACGTCGAGCCCGGTCTGGAGCAGTCCGGCGACGACTACCGGCGGATCGGCGACATCCGCGCGACGACGTACCAGGGGCGCAAGGCCGCGGACATGCAGTGGCTCATCGACGACGGCGACACCCGCGTGCGCACCTTCGGCCGCGGCTTCCTCATCGGCGACGGCCGCAGCTTCTCGCTGCGCTGGTCGACGCCGGCCGACGAGTGGGAGGAGCCCGCCAGCCAGGAGTCGTTGCGGACGTTCCTGGACACCTTCCGGCCTGGCGCGGACTGATCAGCCGCGCGGCGCGCGCTGCGAGCGCAGCGTCGGTCCGTGCAGTGGCTCGGTGGCCCAGCGCGCGGTGAACGTGCGGTCGGGGAGGGAGCAGGTCACCGTCAGACGGTGCGGTGTCTCCAGGAAGACCACGTCCGCGGTGAAGGTACCGGCGTCGGTCCATCCGCCGCTCACCGCGGTGGGGACGGGCTCCTCGGTGACCGTCCAGCCGTCCCGGCCGAGCCGCACGTCGAGGGGGTGGTCGTCGTCGGTGAGCGTCAGCCGCGGGCCGTCCGCCGTCACGGTGACCGCGACCGCGGTCAGGTCCGGCAGGCCCGCGCAGACGCCGCCGTACGGCGTGAACGCGGCCTCCGACCAGGCCTCGGCCTCCTCCGGCGGGGCGGGCTCGCCCTGGACCGGCGGCAGCGCGAGCCGGGCGAGGCGCCGGCCAAGAGCCGCGTCCTGCTCCTCGCGGCCGGACAGCGGGCCGGGGCCGAAGGCGGGCAGCAGATGCGTCCAGACGAGGTCCAGCATCCGCTGCATGTCCGCGGTCGCCGCGGTGGCCGCGATCACGGCGTCCTGTTCGGGCAGCACCACGCAGAACTGGCCGTAGGCCCCGTCGCCGCGGTAGCCGTGCCGCGACCGCCAGAACTGGAAGCCGTAGCCCTGCTGCCAGTCGGACAGCGCCCCCTCGGGCGTGCCGTCGGCGTTCGCGGTCTGGGTGCGGGTGGCCTCGGCGACCCACCGCTCGGGCAGCAGCCGCCTGCCCTCCCACACGCCGCCACGCAGGTACAGCTGGCCGAGCCCGGCGACGGCGTCGGTGGTGGCGTGCAGTCCGCTGAAGCCCAGTTCGCGGCCCGACCGGTCGCGCAGCCAGGCCGCCGGGCCGATGCCGAGCGGTTCGAACAGCCGGGGCCGCAGGTACTCCGTCAGCGGCTGTCCCGTGACACGCTGGAGGATCGCGGCGAGCGTGTACGTGGTGGGGTTGTTGTAGGCGAAGACGGTGCCCGGGTCGCGCTCCGGCGGCAGCAGCAGGAAGCCGCGGACGAGTTCGTCGGGGTCGAGGGCGTCGGCCCGGGCCAGGGTCTCCTCCTCGTGCCCGCTGGCCATGGACGCCACGTGCCGCACCAGCATCGACCGGCTGCGCGGGTCGGTGATGTCGGCCTCGAACTCCGGGAAGTACGAGATCACCGGGTCGTCGAGACCGATCAGCCCCTCGGCGACGGCGAACCCGGCGGCCGTCGCGGTGAAACTCTTGCTGAGCGAGTACAGCAGCTGGGGGCGGTCGGGTGTGTACGGCGCCCACCACCCGGAGGCCACGAGGTGACCGTGCCGCAGGATCATCAGGCTGTGCGGCTCGATGTCCGGGTCGGCGTCGACAGCGTCCAGGAAGGCGTGGACGCCGACGGCGTCGACGCCCTGCGCGGCGGGCGTGGAGACGGGCAGCCGGTGAATGTCCATGACAGCATTCTCCCTCAGCGGTCAGGCCATGATCCAGAGGCCGGACTGAGGACCGCGGCTAGCCGCTCCCCGGCCCCGGCGCCGAGCCGTTTTCGGGTGTGTCCGTCGGGGACTCGGGCCTCATGGTGCAGATCGGATACACGATGATGACCGAGCAGGCGGGGCCTCGTGAGCTCGTCGAGCACGTCGTGCGGGCCGAGGAGGTGGGGTTCGACTTCTCGGTGACCTCGGACCACTACTTCCCGTGGCTGCGCGCGCAGGGGCACTCGCCGTACGCGTGGAGCGTGCTGGGCGCGGCGGCGCACGCAACGACGCGCATTCCGCTGATGACGTACGTGACGTGTCCGACGATCCGGTACCACCCGGCGGTGGTGGCGCAGAAGGCGGCCACGATGCAGCTGCTGTCCGGAGGACGGTTCCGGTTGGGGCTGGGGTCGGGCGAGAACCTCAACGAACATGTGGTGGGCGGCGGTTGGCCGCCGGTGGACGTGCGGCACGAGATGCTCCAGGAGGCCGTGGCGATCATCCGCGCGCTCTTCGCCGGCGGTCACGTCAACCACTGCGGCTCGCACTACGACGTGGAGTCGGCCCGGCTGTGGGACCTGCCCGACGAGCCGCCGCCCATCGGCATCGCCGTGTCCGGCGAACGCTCCTGCGCGCTGGCGGGCAAGCTCGCCGACCTGGTCATCGCGACACAGCCCGAACAGGGCCTGCTGGCGGCGTTCGACCGGCACGGCGGCACGGGCAAGTCGCGCGTGGGCCAGCTGCCGGTCTGCCACGACCCCGACCGGGACACGGCCGTCAAGCGGGCCCACGCGCAGTTCCGCTGGTTCGGCGGCGGCTGGAAGGTCAACTCCGAGCTGCCGCACCCCGACTCGTTCGAGGCGGCCACGCAGTTCGTCACGCCCGACGACGTCGCCGCCTCGATCCCGTGCGGCGACGATCCGGAGGACTTCGTCGAGGCGGTACGCCCGTACGCCGAGGCCGGTTTCACCGAGATCGCCCTGGTGCAGATCGGCGGCGAGACACAGCCGGCGTTCCTGGACTGGTCGCAGAAGACGCTGCTGCCCGCACTGCGCGACGCCTTCGGCTGACCCCCCGCGCCACCGGCGCGCACCGCCCCGTCAGGGGCCCCGGCAAAACATCTCCCATGGGCGCATTCAGGCTTCCCGTCTGCACGGACGCAGTGCCGATGCAGTCGGGTCAACCCTGCCCAGAAGAGCGGGTACTTCAGTGGCATGCTGTCGTGCCGAACCGCCACCCTGCGAGCATGACCGTCTTCTATCTGGTGCAGCACGCTACGAGGACGACATGGTCCAGCGCCTGGAGGACCTCCAGCGGGCCATCGCCACCTGCCTGGACGCGCTGCGCGGGGCGCGCGGGACCGAGTAGCACAGGTCGTTTCCGTCCGCGCCGGCCTCACCGCGTCGTGTGCCGGCGCCGCAGCCACAGCGGGAACGCGAACCAGCACGCCACGTACCAGGCGACCATGGCCATGACCAGCCAGGGCACATAGCCGCCGTCGGTCGCCACCCGCAGGATCAGCAGCAGCGAGCACGTCATGGTGGCCAGCAGCAGGACGAGACCGACGAGGGTCAGCCGGGACGCCCACCGCACCGCCTGGGGCTTCACCCGGCGGCCGGAGACCAGGCGGTGCAGGGACACGGGTCCGATCAGGGCACCGGTCGCGGCGGCGCCCAGGACCACGGTGACGATGTAGATGACCTGGTCGGCGTCGGCCAAATCGTCGTACTTCGGGGTGAACACGACGGTGAGCAGGAAGCCGAACAGGATCTGCACGCCCATCTGGGCGACGCGGACCTCCTGGATGAGCTCAACCCACATCCGGTCCGCCCGCTCCTCCTCGGTCTCGTTGCGCCCCCTGCGCCTCGCCGCGCCATCCGTCGTGCCCGACACTGTGCCTCCCGGTTCGAGGGACCGACTTCCAGTCTTCCCGCGAGTTCCCCGTCTGCAGGCACCATGCCGGGCCGACCGTCCGTTCGAGCGTTCAGGGAGCGGTCATAGGGACCGCGCGAGCCTGAGCCCCGCCGTGAGCCCTACCAGCGGCCCTCGACCTGGTCCTTGATCCGCCGCTCGTACAGCTCGCGGATCGCGCTGAGCGTCGCGCCGGACAGCTCGGGCAGTTTCGCGGCGGCCGCGTTGGCGCGGGCCTGCTCGGGCGAGCGGGCGCCGGGAATCACGGTGGTCACGCCCGGCTGCTGGATGATCCAGCGCAGCGCGAGCTGGGCCGGGGTGTACCCGTCCGGGGCGAGGGCGGCGAACTCGGCGGCGGCCTCGACGCCCGTGGCGTAGTCGACGCCGGAGAAGGTCTCGCCCTGGTCGAAGGACTCGCCGTGCCGGTTGAAGGTGCGGTGGTCGTTGGCGGCGAAGACAGTGTCCTTGGTGTACCGGCAGGACAGCAGGCCGGAGGCAAGGGGCACCCGCGCAATGATGCCGACGCCGGCCTCGCGGGCGGCGGGGAGAACCTCGTACAGGGGCTTCATGCGGAACGGGTTGAGGATGATCTGCACGCTGGCCACGTTCGGCCGGGCGATCGCGGTCAGCGCCTCGGCGCAGGTCTCGACGCTGACGCCGTAGTGGGCGATGCGCTCCTCCTCGACCAGGGTGTCCAGGGCGTCGAACACCTCGTCGGTGGAGTACACGGGCGTCGGCGGGCAGTGCAGCTGTACGAGGTCGAGGCGGTCGACGCCGAGGTTGCGCCGGGAACGGTCGTTCCAGGCGCGGAAGTTGTCCAGGACGTAGTTCTCCGGGATCTGGTCGACGCGGCGGCCCATCTTGGTGGCGACCAGCACGTGCAGGTCGGGGCGACCGCGCAGGATGGCGGCGATGGTCTGTTCGCTGCGTCCGTCGCCGTACACGTCGGCGGTGTCGAAGAAGGTCACGCCGGACTCGGCGGCCGCTTCCAGTACTGCGAGGGCTTCCTTGTCGTCGACGTCACCCCAGTCGGCTCCCAGTTGCCAGGTGCCGAGACCGACCACGGAGGCGTGCTGACCAGACCTGTCGAATGTGCGCTCGTCCATGGCGTCAGTCTGTCATCCGCCGCGCCGGTGCGCGGAGCTGCTCGCTGCGGTGTGCCGTACTGCTCGCTCCGATGTGCCGTTCACGCCGTGAGTTGGTCCTGTACGACGGGTCCGCAGCGCTCCACGACGTCGTCGATCGCGCTCGCGCGCACGTGGTCGCCGCGTGCGATGCCCGTGCGATCACGCCCAGGCCGAGCAGGGTGGCGACGGCCAGTTCGGCGCGCAGTCCGGCGTCGGGGCCGGCGAGGCGTGCGGTGAGGCTCTCGGTCACCTGGGCGCGGTAGTTGGCGCGCAGAATGTCGCCCATAGCGGTGAATTCCCATTCACCCCAGCTCTGTGGGTCGGGTGGACAGGCTCCTCAGCTGTACTGGTCCGGGGTGGCGGGCCGCTACTCGCGGGAGGCCAGCGCCCGTGCGTGCACGGTGCGGGCGAGCCGCGGTCCGAGCCAGCGCTTGAACCGGCGCAGCGCTGCCAGCCGCCCGGCGGCCCGGTCGAGGCGGTGGTACAGCCGGGGCGGGATGTGGGGCAGCAGGGGAGAGTGGCGCTGGCCGAGCAGGGCGAACATCTGCTCCGGGGGCAGCCCGATGTAGCGGGGCAGGTTCTCGTACCACCGGGCGCTGTAGCGGGCCGCGCTCTGCACGGGCAGCAGGCCCGCGCGGCGCTCCCGCTCGTAGCGGGCGAGGGCCTGCGGCAGGTCGGCGCACTCACCCAGGGCCCCGGCGAGGGCGATGGCGTCCTCCAGGGCGAGGGTGGTGCCGGCGCCGATGGAGTAGTGCGTGGTGTGGGCGGCGTCGCCGATCAGGACGAGGTTGCCGTGGTGCCAGGCGGAGTTGGTGAGGGTGCGGAAGGTCAGCCACGGGGAGCTGCCGTCGGCGACGGTGCGGCCGATGAGGGGGTGGCCGTCCAGGACGCGGGCGAAGAGTTTCTCCAGGAGGGCGAGTCCGTCTGCCTCGTTCGCCCGGTCGAGGCCGAGACCGGTCCAGGTGTCGGGCGCGCACTCGACGACGCAGGTGCTGCGGTCGGCGCCGTAGCCGTATCCGTAGGCCCAGATCCAGCCGTGGTCGGTCTCGACGAAGGAGAAGGTGAAGGCATCGAAGACCTTGCTGGTGCCGAGCCAGATGTAGCGGTTGCGGCCGGCTGTGAGGCGGGTGCCGAACCGGTCGGCGTGGCGGGTGCGCAGCGCGCTGTGGACGCCGTCGGCCGCCACGATCAGGTCGGCGCCGGCGGGCAGGCTGTCGGGCGTGATCTCGTGCTCGAACTCCAGCCGTACGCCGAGCGAGCGGGCGCGGTCGGCGAGGATCTCCAGCAGCCGGTGGCGGCCGATGCCGAAGCCCTGGTCGCCGTGGTGCCGGGTGGTCTCGTCCCGCACGTGGGCGACCCCGTCGCTCCAGCGCACGGAGTTCTGGTCGAGGGCGCGGGCCGACTCGGGGTCGTGTTCGTGGAACCGGTCGAGCATGCCGCGCCAATAGGTCACGCCCCAGCCGTAGGTCGAGCCCTCCGGGTTGCGCTCGTAGACGGTGATGTCGTGGGCGGGGTCCTGCCGCTTCAGCAGGATCGAGAGATACAGGCCGGCGGGCCCGCCACCGACGCAGGCGACCTTCACACATACCCCTGGTAATTACTCAAGGCGGTCATTTAATGACGCAGAGTAGCAGCCCGGGGTCGTGCGCAGCGGTCTTGGTCACCTGCACAGCGTGCTCAGGCGTCCACCGCCGTACGGCACTCCGGGTGTCCCCAGCCCTGGGGGTGCTTGGCGATGGGCTCGCCGGCCGCGTAGGGGCGGCCGCAGCCGCAGCGGCCGGGGAACTTCGCCTTGATGGTGCGCGAGGAGGCCGCCTTCGCGGTGCGCGCGGAGCCGCCGCGCGACCGGGTGCGCGGAGCCTTGGCGGTCGGTGTGTCGGGTGACGGCGGCGGCTCCGGCGAGCCGAGGGCACTGCCCGCCGACTCCTGGACGGTGGCGGCCTGGCTGGCGGCGCGGTCGGCGAAGTCGTTGAGCTTGTCGCCGTCGACCTGGTGGGCGGGGACGTAGCGGAACTCGACCGAGCGGCCGGCGAGCAGGGTGTCGATGCGCACGACCAGGTCCTGGTTGGCGACCGGCTTGCCGGCGGCCGTCTTCCAGCCGTTGCGCTTCCAGCCGGGCAGCCATGTGGTGACAGCCTTCATGGCGTACTGGGAGTCCATCCGGATCTCCAGCGGCACGTCCGGGTCGGTGGCCGCCAGCAGGCGTTCCAGCGCGGTGAGTTCCGCGACGTTGTTGGTGGCCTTCCCGAGCGGGCCGGCCTCCCAGCGGGCGGGGGTCTCCGCCGCGTCGGCGATGACCCAGGCCCAGCCCGCGGGCCCGGGGTTTCCCTTCGAGGCCCCGTCGCACGCGGCCACCACACGTTCACGCATGCGCACGATCATGCCACGTGCCGACGGGGCTCCCGGTCCGTGGGAAGCTCCTGTAGAACCTTGCGGTCGGGCGGTCCACGTCGATCGCAGTGACGGCGTTGGAGCTGAGGAACCGGGCGATCCCGGCGCCATAGGCGCCGGTCCCCTCGGTTCCGACAGCGAGGACCTCGCCATGTGAGCGCAGCCAGTCCAGCAGCCTGCGGTAGCCGTCCGGGGTGGTCTCGAACTACTCGGTGGCCAGGTGGCGGCCGATGCTGTCGATGACCGCGGCCTGGTGGAGATCGGCATGGGTGTCGATCCCGCCGGCCACCGCAGGGCAGACGGACAAGACAGTGATGGGATCCTTGGCCGGTCAGTCGACGTCGGTCATGGCCGGCATCTCGCCTTCGGTCCTGGTGGTGTCGATCAACGAGAAGTTCGCGCCCTGCGGGTCGCTCAGCGCCGCGAACCGGCCGAAGGGGGTGTCCATCGGCCCGAAACGCAGAACGCCGCCCAGTTTGGTGGCCCTCGCGACGGCGTCGTCGCAGTCCTGTACGGAGAAGTAGACGTTGATGTACGGCTGCACCTCGGGCGGGAAGTCGTCCGTCATCTGCATCCGGCCGAGGGCGGGGCGCTCACCGAGGTTGTAGACGCGGAAGTCCATCGCGTCGTCCTGCATCTGCTGGGCCTTGTAGCCGAACAGGGCGGGGAAGAACGCGTCGGACTTCTCCGGCTCGCGGGTGAAGACCTCCGCCCAGGTGAACGCGCCCGGCTGGCCCGTCTCCGCCTCGAAGCCCTCGTGGGTGCCGGCCTGCCACAGGCCGAAGACGACGCCGCCGGGGTCGCGGGCCAGGCACATGGTGCCGAAGTCGCCGACCTGCATCGGCTCCATCAGCACCTCACCGCCATTGTCGCGGATTCGCGCCGCGGTGGCGGCGGCGTCGTCGGCCGCGAAGTACAGGCACCACTGCGACTGGCCCTCCTGGCCGGGCATGGGCGGGACGACGGCGGCGACCGCTTTGCCGCCCGAGTACGCCTCGGTGTAGTTGCCGTACACCGTCGACGCCTCGGCGAAGGTCCAGCCCAGGACGTCTCCGTAGAAGCTCTTGGCCCCCTCCAGGTCGGTGAACATCGCGTCGGCCCAACACGGGGCTCCCTCAGGGTGTACGGCCATGATGCGGCCCTCTTCCGAGTCGGTGGCTGGTCCGCTTCCTCACGCTAGCCAGCCGGGCGCCGACGCGCGCGCCGAACGGTTCCCTCCGCAGCACACTGGAGGGACCGGGACGGTCGTCGGCGGGACGGGGAGCGGCATGGCGGACGGGACGATGCGCGCGTGGTCCGTGGTGCGCCCCGGGCCGGTCGAGGAGGGGTCCCTCCGGTTCGTCGAGAAGCCGGTGCCGGTGCCCGGGGACGACGAGCTGCTGGTGCACATGCGCACGTGCGGGGTGTGCCGCACCGATCTGCACGTCGCCGAGGGCGACCTGCCGGTGCACCGGCCGGGCGTGACGCCGGGGCACGAGGTCGTCGGCGTGGTGGGCGCGCTCGGGGCGTCGGTGCGCGGCTTCGCCGTGGGCGACCGGGTCGGCGTGGCCTGGCTGCGACGCACCGACGGCACCTGCGTGTACTGCCGGCGGGGCGCCGAGAACCTGTGCCCGTCCTCGCGGTACACCGGCTGGGACGCGGACGGCGGCTACGCGCAGTACACGACCGTCCCCGCGGCCTTCGCCTATCCACTGCCCGCAAGCCTGGACGACGTGGCGCCGGCGCCGCTGATGTGCGCGGGCATCATCGGCTACCGGGCGCTGAAGCGGGCCGCGCTGCCGCCGGGCGGGCGGCTCGGGCTGTACGGCTTCGGCGGCAGCGCACATCTGTGCGCGCAGGTGGCGCTGGCCGAGGGCGCCGCCGTGCACGTGATGACGCGCGGGGCAGCTGCGCGGCGCCTGGCGCTGGACCTGGGCGCGTCCTCGGCCCAGGACGCGTGGGCGACGCCCCCGGAGCCCCTGGACAGCGCGATCCTGTTCGCCCCGGCCGGCGATCTGGTACCGGTGGCGCTGCGGGCCCTGGACCGGGGCGGTGTACTGGCGATCGCCGGGATCCACCTCACGGACGTGCCGCCGCTGCACTACGAGTCCGAGTTGTTCTACGAGAAGGAGCTGCGCAGCGTCACCTCCAACACGCGCGAGGACGGGCGGGAGTTCCTGACGCTCGCCGCCCGGCACGGGGTGCGCGCCACCACGCACACGTATCCGCTGTCGCGGGCGGACGAGGCGCTGCGGGACCTGAAGGAGGGGCGCTTCGACGGGGCCGCGGTGCTGGTGAACGACCTCTCCTGAGCCCCGGCCCGTTCCGCTGGTCGTCTCCGCCAACGAGCGGTGCGGGCTCAAGGCGGCCTATCTGCGGGCCGTCGAGATCCACAACCGGATCATGGCGGCCTTGGAGGAGTCCGCCGACCTCTCCGCGACCACGCCGCTCGTCGAACGGCACGCCCGGGGGCTCGCCGCCTGGGTGTCCGGCAACCACGAGTGGCACGCCACCAACACCCACCGCTACCACCTGCCCGACTACTGGTAAGGCGCATGACCCTTGACATCCCCTCAGAAACACCACGAGGAGTCATCGTTGACCACCACCGCCGACCCCGGCTCCACGACCGCACCGGCGGCCACGCCGCTGCCGCACCAGTCCACGTACCAGGCCCGCGTCGCGGACTACTGGAACGCCGCCGAGCACGCCCGGCTGCTGCGCCGCGGCGGACGCTACGTGGTGATCACCGGCTGCTACAACGACACCTACGGGCAGGCCTCGCGCGAGGTCTCCCTCATCAACGCCCACTACATCTGCGACATCCACCCCCGGTCGGCGTACTTCCGCGCGATGGCCCGGAGCCGCCTCGTCCCGGTCCATGTGCAGAACCTGACCGCGGAAACGATCCCCTACCGGGAACTGCGCAAGCGGGCCGACCACCTGGTCACGGGCATCGAGGACACGTTCCTGACCGCCTACAACAACGGCAGCTTCCAGTACCTGCTGATCGCCGCCGACCGGGCCTGACGCGGCGTCATGCCGTCGGCCGCCGGCGTACCGTGGCCGACGCGTGTCTTCCCCCCCGGCGCCCGGCTGTGCTTGCCTGGGGGCCGTTTCGGTGGCCGGGCGGGAGTTGCCGTATGCGCAAGCCGTGGGTCGTGGGGGTACTGCTGGCGGGCGTGCTGCTCGGTGCGTGCGGGGATCCGGCGTCCGGGCCGCAGGAGGCACCGCTACCGCCCGAACCGGGCGCGTCGTCCACCACGCACCAGCGGGCCGCCGCCTCCCCGAGCGCGCCCGCCCGGGCTCCGCGCGTGCTGTACCTCGGCGACTCGCTCGCGATGGAGAACCAGAAGGTGCTGGGGCAGGAACTGCGCAGCCGGTTGCGCGCGACGTACACGAGCGCCCCGTACTCCGGGACCACGCTGTGCGACTACCTGGAGGGCACCGGTGAGCGGTCCCTCGTCCCGCCCGCGGACAAGGCAGCCACGCTGGTGCGCAAGCTGCGGCCGGACTTCGTGGTGCTGCAGTTCTGGGGCAACGCCTGGGGTTACACGCCGTGCATGGACGGGATCACGTACGACGCCTCGCGCGAGCGGTACCTCGCACGGTACGCCGCCGACGCGGAGCGGCTCGCCGGGCAGATCTCCGCGGCCGGAGGCGACCGGCGTCCGCGCATCGTGTGGGTGCTGCAGGGTCCGGATCCGATCACCCCGGAGCGCGTCCGGCGCGTGAACGCGCTGTACGAGGAGCGGGCCGCCGCCTCCGGGGATCTGGTGGCCGACGCCGGGAAGACGGTGAGCCCGGCGTCGGCCCGCTACACGTGGGCGCGCCACCTGCCGTGCACCGCGTACGAGCGCGCCCATCCCGACTACTGCACCGAACCGGGCCGGGACCGTACGGCCCTGCACCGCGACGACGACTACCTGCACTTCTGTCTGGCGCCCACGACGTCCGAGCCGAAGCCCTGCCCGGTCCGCTCCCCCGGCATCCTGCGCATGGCCCGCGAGATCACACGGGTGGTCGGGGACGAGGCCGGCTGAGCCCGGCCGGCAAAACCGTTCGACAGGACCCCGGCCGGCCGCTGGGATGGGCGGCATGTGTGCCGTGAAGATGCATGACGACGAGTTGGACATCGACGCCTCGCTCGTCGGCCGGCTGATCGCCGGACAGTTCCCGCAGTGGGCGGGGCTGCCCGTGCGGCGTGTGGAGTCCTCCGGGACCGAGAACGCCATGTTCCGCCTCGGCACGGACCTGGTGGTGCGATCGCGCAGCTGGTGGGGCGGATCGACACCCGTGCGATGACGGCGCTGTGGGAGGAGGCCCTGCGGGCTCCGGCGTACGCCGGGCCGCCCGTGTGGGCGCACGGCGATCTCATGCCGGGGAATCTCCTGGTCGGCAGCGGACGACTGGCCGCCGTGATCGATTTCGGCACCGTGGGCGTGGGCGATCCCGCCGTCGATCTGATCGTCACCTGGAATCTGCTGCCCGCACAGGCGCGGGGCGTCTTCCGCGAGGGTGTGGGGCCGATGACGCCGAGTGGGCGCGCGGCCGGGGCTGGGCGCTGTCGATCTCGCTGATCCAGCTGCCGTACTACTGGGACACGAATCAGGCGCTCGCGGCGAACTCACGGCATGTGATCCGGGAGATCCTGGCCGAATCCGCGTAGGGGGACGGGCCCCGGCACCACGTGGGCGCGGTGCCGGGTGTGCCCGTGCCCCCGCGGCGCGTCACTCGCCCGCGTACGCCTTCTCCAGGGCGGCGATGTCGAGCTTGCCCATCGACAGCATCGCCGTCATCGCGCGCTGTGCCTTCGCCGGGTCCGGGTCGCTGACCATGTCGTCGAGCCGTTCCGGGGTGACCTGCCAGGACACGCCGTACTTGTCCTTGAGCCAGCCGCAGGGGCCGGGCTCGCCGCCGTTCTCGGTCAGCTTGGTCCAGTAGTAGTCGATCTCCTCCTGGTTCTCGCAGTAGATCACGAAGGAGATCGCCTCGTTGAACTTGAACTCCGGGCCGCCGTTCAGCGCGAAGAACTTCTGGCCGTTGGCCGTGAACTCGACGGTCATCACGGTGCCCGCCGGGCGAGGCGCCTCCTCGGGGTAGCGGGCGATCCGGCCGATGCTGGAGTTCTTGAAGATCGAGACGTAGTAGTGGGCGGCTTCCTCGGCCTCGTTGTCGAACCAGAGACACGTGGTGAATCCGTCGGTGGCCATGAGTACCTCCAGGGTGTGGAACGCGGTCATCTGTATCGACCGGTCCCGGCCGGGAAACTCATCGCTCGGCGGATGATTAATCCGTGGGGCCGCGTCACCGGCCGCGCCTACCATCCGGATCATGACGACCTCATCGCCCGGACCCGACGGCATCCGGCCCTTCCGGATCGACGTCCCGCAGCGCGACCTCGACGATCTCCACGACCGCCTCGACCGCACCCGCTGGCCGGAGAGCTGCCCGGCCCGCGAGCTGGGCCGCACCCACCCCGACCGGCTGATCGGCGTGCACCTCAATCTGCTGCCGGGCGCGCAGGCAGCCCATGAGCCGATGCCCGAGGAACTGGACGCGCTCGGCCCCGAGGAGCGAGAGCGCACGCTCGCCTCGTGGCGCCGCTGCGCATGTCCGCCGGGAGGTTCGCGGGCTCGCCGCCCGCGGGCCGGGAGGCGCGGAGATCCGGGCGGCGATCTCCGCCGCCCGCTGCTCGCCCCTGCGCGACCCGCGGCCGGCCCGCACCTGAAAGTCATCGCTCGGCTCCCTCTGCCCACAGCGAATCTGCTGCGGGCCTGGAAATCCCCGGCGGGCCCGGTGTCCGGCCGAGAGTGGAGTACGCGGCGACGCCCGCCGCGTGACGACAAGCGAGTGCAGGCGACTGCACGCGACAACGAGCGACGACTAGGAGCGCCGATGTCTCCACTCACCGCCGGCCCGGTGCCGGCCCTGCTGCCCCGGGCCGAGGAGGGCGAGGCCCCTCCCACACGGTTCGACGACCACCTGGCCGCCCAACTGCTCGCGCAGCGCATCGTGTTCCTCGGCACCGAGGTCACCGAGGCCTCCGCGAACCGGGTCTGCGCCCAGCTGCTGCTTCTTTCCGCGGAGGACCCGCGCACCGACATCAGCCTGTACATCAACAGCCCCGGCGGCTCGGTGCACGCGGGCCTGGCCATCTTCGACACGATGCGGCTGATCCCGAACGACGTCTCGACGCTGGCCATGGGATTCGCCGCCAGCATGGGCCAGTTCCTGCTCTGCGTCGGCACCCGCGGCAAGCGCTACGCCCTGCCGAACGCGCGGATCATGATGCATCAGCCGTCGGGCGGGATCGGCGGCACCACCTCCGACATCGAGATCCAGGCGGAGAACCTGGAGTTCGCCAAACGGACGATCGAGCAGATCACCGCCGAGCACACCGGCCAGTTGCCGGAGACCATCTCCCGGGACGGCGACCGGGACCGCTGGTTCACGGCGGAGCAGGCCAGGGAGTACGGCATGGTGGACCGGGTCGTGGAGTCCCTCGCGGACGTCCGCCCGGCCGCGTCGCGACGCAGGATGGGGCTTCAGTGATGGGGACGTACACGATTCCGAACGTCATCGAACGGACCCCGCAGGGCGAGCGGTCCTTCGACGTGTTCAGCCGGCTGCTCAACGAGCGGATCATCTTTCTCGGCACCGAGATCGACGACGGCGTCGCCAACGTCGTCATCGCGCAACTCCTGCACCTGGAGTCGGCGTCCCCCGAGAACGAGATCTCCGTCTACATCAACTCCCCCGGTGGCTCGTTCACTTCGCTCATGGCCATCTACGACACGATGACGTTCGTGCAGGCGCCGATCTCGACATGCTGCGTCGGGCAGGCGGCCTCCACGGCGGCCGTGTTGCTGGCCGGCGGGGATCCCGGGCGGCGGTACGTGCTGGAGCACGCGCGCGTGCTGCTCGGGCAGCCGGCCTCCGGCGGGCAGCGGGGCACGGCGTCCGATCTGTCCCTCCAGGCCAAGGAGATGGTGCGGATCCGCTCCCAGGTGGAGGAGGTCCTGTCGCGGCACACGCACCACGACGTGGCGACGCTGCACGCGGACATGGACCGCGACAAGGTGTTCACCGCCCAGGAGGCCGTGGCCTACGGACTGGCCGACGAGGTCCTCAGCCGGCGCCCGGTCATGGTCTGAGGCACCGGCTGCCGCGTCTCAGGCGACCATGCACAGCCCGTCGTACGACGAAGTGGAGGCGCCACGGCTCCTGTTGGTGTACCGCGAGGTGACGCGGGTGAGTTCGCCGTGGGCCCGCGTCAGCAGGTCGCCGAGGCTCAGGCCGAGGGCGTGGGCGGCGGCCGCGAGGACCTCCGAGGAGGCCTCCTTGCGGCCGCGTTCCACCTCCGACAGGTACGGCATGGAGATCCGGGCCTCGTCCGCGACGTCCTTCAGCGTGCGCTCCTGCGCGAGGCGTTCGCGCCGCAGGACGTCACCGACCAGGTCGCGCCACAAGGGCTCCCTGGGCTTCCCGGCGGGCTCCGGACGGGCGGGCGGGGCGGCGGGGCGAGCCGGTCCCGGGGCTGCGGCGGGCCGGGCGGATTCCAGTCCTGCGGCGGGCCGGCGCAGGGGAATGACGCGGGCTTCGTTCGGCGCTTGTTCGCTCACACCCTCAGCCTAGAAGCGATGGACGCCAGGGGAAGGGCGCAGCATTCTGCCCTGAGTGGAATTCACGCAGGGGAAGGGGCGGGCCGTGGTGCTGCGCGAGAAGTTCGACGAGGTCGCGGAGTTGTACGACCGGGCCCGGCCCCGGTATCCCGAGGCCCTGGTCGCGGAGCTGGCCCGGGTGGCGGGCCTCGGCCCGGGCAGCCGGGTCCTGGAGGTGGGCCCCGGGACCGGTCAACTCACCGTGCCGCTCGCCGGGTTCGGCTGCCGCATCACCGCGGTGGAGGCCCCGAACTGGCGGCGATGGCCCGGCGCCGGCTGGCCGCGTTCCCGGAGGCGGACGTCGTCGTGGCCGACTTCGAGCGCTGGGAGCTGCCGCCGGAGCCGTACGACCTGGTGGTGAGCGGCACCTCGTTCCACTGGATCGACCCGGCGGTGCGCGTGGTCAAGGCGGCGCGGGCACTGCGTCCCGGCGGGCGGCTGGTCCTGGTCACCACACACCATGTGGCGGGCGGCACCGAGGAGTTCTTCACCCGGGCTCAGGACTGCTACGAACGCTTGGACCCGGCCACGCCGCCCGGTCTGCGCGCGCGTGACGCGGCCGTGGTGAGCACGGACATCGGCGAGTTGACGGGTTCCCCGCTGTTCGGAGAGGTGGCGGTGGAACGGCACGTGCGGGACATCGCCTACTCCGCCGACGAGTACCTCGGCGTCCTGCTCACCTACTCGGGCCACCGCGCCCTGGACGACACCGCCCGCGAAGGGCTGCTGGGGTGCATCCGGGAGCTGATCGAGACGCGGTACGGCGGCCGGGTCACCAAGCGCTACCTGCACGAGCTGATCACGGCGCCCCGGGTGGCGCAGAACTGACCGGGCGCCGCGGCCCGCCACCGGTTTTCCGCCGCACGCACGTGACAGGCATGCGTTGGCCTCTCCTGGGTAGCCGACACCCGGAACATTCCGAGCAATTGTTGACCGGCCGTTTTCCGGGCCGTCTTTTTTCGTGGGAGAGGCAATGGACACCGCCGTGACCGGGCCGGAGACAGAGAGCACCGAGGGGACCACCGGGAGCAGGACGGGCGACGCGGCGGGAAGGGGGGAGGGCACGCTTCCCGGCGTGCCCCAGGCGTGGAGCGTGGCGCCGCAGGACGCCCGGGAGCTGTCCCGGCAGTTCTTCCAGCGCCTGGCGGAGCTGGAGGAGGGTACGCACGAGTACCAGTACTCGCGCAACACGCTCATCGAGATGAACATGTCGCTGGTGCGGTTCGCGGCGGGACGGTTCCGGACCCGCGGCCACGACATGGAGGACATCGTCCAGACCGGCATGATCGGCCTGATCAAGGCGATCGACCGGTTCGAGCTGTCCCGCGAGGTCGAGTTCACGACGTTCGCGCTGCCCTACATCCTCGGGGAGATCAAGCGGTTCTTCCGTGACACCACCTGGGCGGTGCACGTGCCGCGGCGGCTCCAGGAGCTGCGCGTGGAGCTGGCCAGGGCCCGGGAGGAACTCGCCGGCCGGCTGGACCGCGAGCCGACGGTGGCCGAGCTGGCCACACTGATGGACCTGCCCGAGAGGGAGGTCGTCGAGGCGCAACTCGCCGCCAACGGCTACACCTCCGCGTCGCTGGACGCGGCACTGACCGGCGACGGGCCGGAGGACGGCGAGGCGGTGCTGGCCGACTTCATCGGCGTGGAGGAGGAGCGGCTGCGGCTCGTCGAGGACGTCCACTCGCTCGCCCCGCTGATGGCCGAACTCGACGAGCGGGACCGGCGGATCATTCACCTGAGGTTCGTGGAGGAGGCCACGCAGGCGGAGATCGGCGAACGGCTGGGCTGCTCGCAGATGCATGTGTCCCGGCTGATCAAGCGGATCATCACGCGCCTGCGCCGGGGCCTCATGGCCGAGCCGGGCGGCGTCTGACGGGCCGCTGCCCGGC
Organism: Streptomyces sp. TRM68367; assembly: GCF_014495685.1. Taxonomy (GTDB): domain Bacteria; phylum Actinomycetota; class Actinomycetes; order Streptomycetales; family Streptomycetaceae; genus Streptomyces. Next base: position 19,745 of record NZ_JACTVI010000042.1, read on the forward strand.
CTCCCCGTCGCCCACCCGCACCCTGGCCCGGACGCGCTTGCCGACCGGCACCCGCTCGACGGTGACGTTCTCGGCGAGCGCGTGGACTATCTCCAGACCGTGTCTGCCGATGCGCTCGGGGTCGCGGGGGAAGAGCCGGGGCAGTGCGGCACTGCTGTCGTAGACGGTCACGGCGACCGCGGCGTCCGTGCCCTCCAGCTCCAGGATGTACGGGCCGTTGCTGTGCCGGTCCGCGTTGGTGACCAGTTCGCTCACGACCAGGAGCAGCGCGTCGGCGGACCGTTCGTCGATCACGGCGCACCACTCGGTCCTGAGCCGGCCCAGGAAACCCGTGGCGAAGGACCGGGCCTCGGCGATGCAGCCGGGTTGGCCGGTGTAGTGCGCGGCGCGCCGCAGCGGTTCCACGGGCACGTCGAAACCAGTCGGTATCAATGCCTCGCCCACGTGCTCGGTCATGCGTTTCTCTCTCGACAAGCCGGACTGGCCGGACGCTCCTGCACAGTGCTCGTACCCCGTGCCGGGCCGTGCAGTCCCCACCGGGCCCACCCGCGCTGCGGGCATTCTCACAGCCGGGCGGGGCACTCGGAGCACACCGGGTCCGGTCCGGCGGCGGGCCGGTCCGGCGGGAAAGGCGTGCGATGTACGAGCTGATGTCCGCGCGGAGCCTGACGACCCGGCCGGTGGTGACCCTCGGCGGGGATGTCGTCGCGCACGTCAGGGACACGGTGTTCGACGCCTCGGCGGGACGGATCACGGGCTTCACCCTGAGCGGCCCCCACCTGCTGTCGGGCCCGCTGCGGCTGGGCCTGCCGTGGCCGGCGGTGCACGCGCTGGGCCATGACGCGGTGATGATCCGCGACGCGGGAGCGCCGGCGCCGGTGGACATGGCCGCGGCGCGGCAGGCGGCCCGGCGGGGGCGGGTCGTGGGCGCGCGGGTGCTGACGGACGCGGGCACCGAGGTCGGCACGGTGCTCGACGTGGTGGTGGAGGGCGGCAAGAGCGGCCGGGTCACCGGGTTCCGGATCGCCGCGCGCAAGGCGCTCGTGCCGGGCCCGAAGCACCACCGGCGCAGGGTGTACGTGCCGCGCGGCGAGACGCTCGCCGTGTCCGGCGGTGCGCTGGTCATCCCAGGCGACACCACGCACTACGTGGTCGACGACCTGCCGGCCTTCGTCCATGAGGTCGGTGCGCTGCGCGAGTCCCGGAAAGGGGCGCTGCCGTGATGCTGTTCTCCCAGGTGCGGGGGCTGCCCGTGGTGTCACTGTCCCCTGGACGCCGTGGGCGGTTCGCCGAGATGGGCGTGCTGAGGTCCCTGACCGTGGACGCCGCCACCGGGATGATCACGCATCTCCGGGTGCGCGGCCGGCATCCGCGCCGGGAGACCGTGCTGGCCCGGGAGGCGGTGCACGCCGTCGGTCCCGACGCCGTCGTGGTCCGCTCGGCCGACACCGCGGCCGCGCCGCCACCCCACCACGACCTGCCGGGCCGGCGGATCCTGACCGAGGCGGGCGACGAGCGCGGCACGGTCCTGGACGTCGCCTTCGATCCGGCGACGGGCCGCGTCGAGACGCTGCTCACCACGCGCGGCGAGCTGCCCGCCGGCCGCATGCTGGGCCTCGGCGACTACGCCCTGGTCGTCCGGACCGGCTGAGTCACAGCGCCGGGGAGTGCGCCGGTGACTCCGGGGCCGACTGCGTCGTCGTGTCGGGCGGGGGCTCCGGGGACGGAGGCTCCTCGGGCGGCGGCGGCTCGCTCGTTTCCGGTGCCGGCGTGGGCGTCTCGGAGGTCGGCGGCCTGGTGGTCGGCGGGGTCGAGGTCGGCGACTCGGTGGGAGTGGAGACCCGGTCCGCTGCTCGACCGGCCGGCCTTGTGTGCGCCGGTGATGGCCCGCCCGCAAGCCGACGCGGACGGACCCTCCCGGCAGGCGCGGCGCCCGGGCGCTGCTTAGCGTGGGCAGGGTGAGCGTACGCACCGTCCCCGACCAGGCAGTCGCCCGGCACGGCTGGGTCCAGGCCCTCGGCGCGGTGCTGGCCGGGCTGGCGGCGATGGTGCTGGTCGCCGCGCTGGGGTTGTGGGCGGCCGGGGCCGCGGATCTCCCGGACGGCGCCTTTCCGCGGGTGGTCGTGGCGACCGTGGTCACCGCTGTCGGCGGCAGCATCGAGATGACGGGGAACGCGGGCGGGCTCGCCGACACGGAGGCGGACCTGACCGTGCTCCCGCTGTCCGTCACGCTCACCGGTGCCCTGGTGATCGCCCGCGGCTTCCTGCGCCCGCTGCGGCACCGCGCGGTCGCGGGCGGCACGGAGCTGGCCGGCTGGGCCGGACGGGTCGCCGTCGTGTGGCTGCTCGCGCTGCTCGGCCTGGCCCTCGCCGCCCGCCAGACGTTCACGATCTCCCTGGGCGAGGGCACGCTGGGCGACATCGGCGACCTGTTCGGCATCGAGCCGGAGGTCGGCTTCGCCACCGACGTGCCGATCACCCTGCTGTTCGGCCTGCTGTGGCTGGCGGGGGTGCTGACGCTCGCCGTAGTCGTGGCGCGCGGGGCGCCACTGTCGGGGCGGCTGCTGCGCTTCCAGACGTCGGTGCGTCCGGCGACGTATGCCATGGTCGTGCTGCTGCTCGCGTACGTCGCCGTGGGGATCGTGGTCGCGCTGGTGGTGGCGGCGACGCGGGGGCACGCGGCGGAGACGTTCGCGGTGATCCTGCTCGGCCTGCCCAACCTGGTGTGGCTGGCGCTCACCATCGGCCTCGGCGCCACCTGGGACGGCCGGGTGGAGGGGCCGTTCGGACTGCCGATGCCGCATGTGCTCGACGAGGTGCTGCGCGGACAGGACGTCGCCGCGCTCAACCTGAGTTCGCTCGCCGAGCAGGACGGCCGGGTGTGGTGGCTGGTGGTCGTCGACGCGGTGTTGCTGCTGGCCGCCGCGTTCCTGATGGCGGTCCGGTCACCGGCCCGGATGCGGGCCTGGCAGCACGCCGTGCACCTGGCGGTGGCGCTCGCGCTGACGGTGCTCATGATCTGTCTGGTCGCCCGGATCTCCGCGCACTACGGCCTGTCCGTGCTCGGCATCGGCGACCTGGGCGGCGATCTGGCCGGGGAGTTGTTCCTGCGGCCACGGGTGTGGACGGCTGTCGGCCTCGCCCTGCTGTGGGGCCTGGTCGCGGGCTTCCTGGGCGGCCTGCTGGCGCGGCAGGTGCACGGGGGCGCGGGTCGGCGGTGCGGGTGAGCGGGCTGCCGGCAGGCCAGGACAGTCAGGCGACGGGGACGCCCAGCGACGGGATGGTGCGCTGCATGCGCAGAGCGTCGACGGACTCGGCGAGGAGTTCGTACTCGGTGGTGTCGTCGCTGGTGGCGATGCGCACCAGGCGTCCGGCGGCCAGTTCGTCGGCGACCAGTTCCTGCTCGGCCGGGTCGCCGCACCAGGCGCGCAGGACGGCGGGCACGTCGGGTACGGTGTCGCCGACGGCGACGAGCGCGTTCGGCGGTATGTGCTCGGCGTCGGGCTGCGGATCTAATCGCTGGGCGATCCAGGAGGCCCGGTCCCGAAGCCACCACAGGGCGAGCGCCAGGGTCGGGGCCCGGTAGGTGCCCAGAGGTACGCCGATGCGCCGGCCGTCGCAGACGCCGTACGCGGTGACATGGCACAGAAACTCGTCGTGCACGCGGTGCCTTCCCCGTTGCCGTGCTCGGCGGTTGGCCGGGCCTCGCTTCCCGGCGGCTCGCGAGCGGTGCGTGAGGGCGCCGTAGCGGCATGTGAAGCGCTCTCGCTGTCGAGTATCTTCACTGCTGACACACTGTCACCATGGGTTTCCGGCCAGTCTCCTGGCATATTCTCCCTACCTGTTGGCCGAAATGCGACGGGCGTCGCGGGCGAGCGTCATGACCGCTACCGGACTCCCGTCTTGACCAGCACGGACGACCTCGATGGGACCGGCCCTCGCCCAGACGATGAGTTCTGCCGCCCGCAGCGGTCTGTAGGAGAAGGACCCCAGAGCGGAGGACGTCATGGCTGCCGGCAGAGATGAAGTGCACGCGGAATTCACCGCCGTACTGCGCAAGAGCCCGGAGAGCGGCGGCTGGACGTATGTCGTCTGGCCCGAGTCCGTCACGTTCTTCGGTACCCGCGGACTGGTCAAGGTCCGCGGGACCATCGACGGACACCCGTTCCAGAGCTCCTTCATGGCGCTCGGCGACGGCACGCACAAGCTTCCCGTCAAGGGCGAGGTGCGCAAGATCATCGGCAAGCAGGAGGGCGACACCGTCACCGTGCGCCTGGAGGAACGGCTCAGCCCTTGATGGCGGCGTCGATGCGGGCCAGCTCGTCCGCGTCGAAGTCGAGGTTGCGGATGGCGGCGACGCTGTCCTCCAGCTGCTGCGGGCTGCTCGCACCGACGAGCGCGGAGGTCACCCGGCGGCCGCGCAGCACCCACGCGAGGGCGAGCTGCGCCAGGGACTGCCCGCGGGACCTGGCGATGTCGTTGAGGGCGCGCAGCTTGGCCACGAGGTCCTCGGTGATCGCGTCCGAGTTCAGGAACGGGCTGTCGCTCGCGGCCCGCGAGTCCTCCGGGATGCCATCGAGGTAGCGGGCGGTCAGCACGCCCTGCTCCAGCGGGGAGAACACGATGGAGCCGACCTGGAGCTCGTCCAGGGCGTCCAGCAGGCCCTCGTCCTCGGGGCGGCGGTCGAGCATCGAGTAGCGGGGCTGGTGGATGAGCAGCGGCGTGCCCAGCTCGCCGAGGATGCGGGCGGCCTCGCGGGTCTGCTCGGCGGAGTAGTTGGAGATGCCGACGTACAGCGCCTTGCCCTGCTGGACGGCCGAGTGCAGGGCGCCCATCGTCTCCTCGAAGGGAGTGTCCGGGTCGGGGCGGTGTGAGTAGAAGATGTCGACGTAGTCCAGGCCCATCCGCTGCAGGCTCTGGTCGAGCGAGGACATCAGGTACTTGCGCGAGCCCCACTCGCCGTACGGGCCGGGCCACATCAGGTAGCCGGCTTTGGTGGATATGATCATCTCGTCCCGGTACCGGGCGAAGTCCGTCTTCAGTGCCTCGCCGAAGGACTCCTCGGCGGCGCCGGGCGGCGGGCCGTAGTTGTTGGCAAGGTCGAAGTGGGTGACGCCGAGGTCGAAGGCGCGGCGCAGGATCGCGCGCTGGGTCTCGACCGGGCGGTCCGGGCCGAAATTGTGCCACAGGCCGAGCGAGAGCGCGGGCAGCTTCAGGCCACTGCGTCCGGTGCGCCGGTAGGGCATGTCCGCGTAGCGGTCGGTGTGTGCGGTGTACAACGCGACTCCATGAAGGGTTGGCACGAAGGATCGGTCCCGGAACCGGTACCCACTCTCCCGCGACCTGCGCCCATGGGTCCAACAGAAGAATCCGATGAAATTCAGCGGATACGCTTCTCAATCATGGAACTGCGCCATCTTCAGCACTTCGTGGCCGTCGCCGAGGACCAGCACTTCACCCGGGCGGCGGAACGCCTGATGGTTTCCCAGTCGGGCCTGTCGGCCTCGATCCGGGCCCTGGAGCGGGAACTGCAGACCCCGCTGTTCGTGCGGACGACCCGCCGGGTGACGCTCACCCCGGCCGGCCGAGCCCTGCTGGGCGAGGCGGAGCGGATCCTGACGCAGGTGCGCTCCGCGCACGAGGCGGTGGCCGCGGTGCAGGGCGTGCTGCGCGGCATGCTGGCGATGGGCACCGAGCAGTGCATCGCGGGCGTCGACGCGGCGCGGCTGCTGGCCGCGTTCCGGCGGCAGCACCCGGACGTGGAGATCTGTCTGCGGCAGGCGGGCTCGGGCGCGCTGGCGGAGGAGGTCGCGGCCGGGCGGCTGGACCTGGCGTTCGCCGTCCGGACAGACCATGCGGACAGCGACCAGCTGCGGTCCGTGCCGCTGGCCGACGAGCCGATGACGGTGCTGTGCCACGCCAGTCACCGGCTGGCATCCGCCGACGCCGTCACGCCGGAGGACCTGGGCCGCGAGGTGTTCGTGGACTTCCACCCGGACTGGGGTCCGCGCCGCATCACCGACGCCGCGTTCGCGGCCGCGGGCGTACGGCGGACGGTCGCGCTGGAGGTGAACGACGTGCACACCCTGCTCGACCTGGTCGACGAGAACCTCGGCATCGCGGTCGTGCCCCGGCACTTCCGGCACAAGCGCGCCTCGCTGACCGCCCTGCCGCTGAAGGGCACCGACGAGCGGGCGTACAAGACGGTCGCTCTGCTGCCGCCCGCGCAGGCCACCAGTCCGGCGGCGCGGGCGCTGATGGCGCTGCTGGAATCGGGAAGCGCGTGAGGGGCGGGTGCGCGATGGTGGACGCATGCATGCGAAGGACATCCTCATCGACGGATACAACCGCATCCAGGAAGAGGTCCACGCCGCCGTCGAGGGCCTGGACCCCGACGACCTGAGCGCCCGCCCCTCCCCCGCCGCCAACTCCGTGTCCTGGCTCGTCTGGCATCTCACCCGCGTCCAGGACGACCATGTCGCGGACGCCTTCGAGCTGGACCAGGTGTGGCTGGCGCAGGACTGGCAGGGGCGCTTCGGCCTCGGCCTGCCGCCCCACGACACCGGGTACGGCCACAGCCCCGCGAAGGTCGCCAAGGTGCGCGTCGAGGACGGCGGCCTGCTGACCGGGTACTACGACGCCGTGCACGAGCAGACCCTGCGGGCCCTGCGCGAGCTGACCGCCAAGGACCTCGAACGCGTCGTCGACGACCACTGGGATCCGCCGGTCACGCTGGGCGTGCGGTTGGTCAGCGTCCTGTCCGACGATCTCCAGCACGTCGGACAGGCCGCCTATGTGCGGGGGCTCCTTCAGAGCGCGTAGCCCGGCAGTACCACGTCACGGATGAGCGCGTTCCGCTCGTCGAACGGAAGGAACGCGCTCTTCAGGGCGTTCACGGTGACCTTGCGCAGGTCCTCGAGCGTCCAGCCCGCCTGCTCGACGAGCAGGGACATCTCGCGGGTCATCGTGGTGCCGGACACCAACCGGTTGTCGGTGTTGAGGGTGACGCGGAAGCCGAGGTCCTTCAGCGCAGTGATCGGGTGCTCGGCGATCGAGGTCGCGGCGCCGGTCTGCAGGTTGGAGGTGGGGCACATCTCCAGGGCGATCCGGCGGTCGCGCACCCAGCCGGCGCGCCTCCCCAGCTTGCCGTCGACGATGTCGTCGGTGATGCGCACCCCGTGCCCGATGCGCTGGGCGCCGCACACCTGGAGGGCCTGGTGGATGCTGGGCAGGCCGTGGGCCTCGCCGGCGTGGATGGTGAACGGTATGTTCTCGCGGCGCAGGTGCTCGAAGGCGGCGAGGTGATCGGCGGGCGGGAAGCCGTCCTCGGCGCCGGCGATGTCGAAGCCGACGACTCCGGCGTCCCGGAAGGCCACGACCAGGTCGGCGATCTCCCGGCTGCGGTCGAACATCCGCATGCCGCACAGCAGGGTCCGGACCTGTACCGGCGTCCCCGCAGCCGCCGCCTTGGCCATGCCCGCCGCGAGCCCCTCCTGGACGGTCCCGACGACCTCCGACAGAGCCAGCCCGCCCCTGACCATCAGCTCGGGGGCGTAGCGCACCTCGCCGTACACGACGCCGTCGGCGGCCAGGTCGAGGACGTACTCCTCGGCGGTGCGCAGCAGGCCCTCGCGGGTCTGCATGACGGCGAGGGTGTGCTCGAAGGTGGCTATGTACCGGACCAGGTCGCCGGAGCCCGCTGCGTCGTAGTACCAGGCGGCGAGTTCGCCGGGGTCGGTGGTGGGCAGGGTGTGCCCGACCGTGGCCGCGAGGTCGACGACGGTGGCGGGGCGCAGGCCGCCGTCGAGGTGGTCGTGCAGCACGGCCTTGGGCAGCCGGCGGAGGGTGTCGGTGTCGATGGTGTGGGGCGCGGTCATGAGCGGTCTTTCTCGGTGAGCGGGTACGGGTGAGCGGGTGTTATCGGGCAGCGGGGTGGAGCAGGTCCCAGAGGTTGCCGTACAGGTCCTGGAAGACGGCGACGGTCCCGTACGGCTCGTGGCGCGGCTCCCTCACGAAGGTCACGCCGGCGGCGAGCAACCGGGCGTGGTCGCGGGCGAAGTCGTCGGTGTACAGGAAGAAGCCGACGCGCCCGCCCGTCTGGTCACCGACCCGGGATCGCTCGGCCTCGTTCCTGGCCCGGGCGAGCAGCAGCGCGGTGCCCTGCGCCGGTCCCCCGCCGGGCTCGACGACGACCCAGCGGAAGCCGTCGGGCTTGGGCCTGTCCTCGACGAGCCGGAAGCCGAGGGCTTCGGTGTAGAAACAGATCGCCTCGTCGTAGTCGTCGACGACGAGGCTGACCAGGGCGATGCGGTTCATCATGGCCTTTCGGGGCGGCGGATTGACGGGTGAGGTTATACGTAAAACGCCAGCGATGCCAGTCAACCGCGCACCGGCGTACGCGCTGCTCGGACCATGGTCCTAGGGCTGCCGCCCGAGGCGCGGCGGTGGGCGGGTCCGTTAGCGTCCCGGCATGACGATCACCGAGCCGCCGCGTAGTGCGGAGCAGCGCAAGCAGGATGTCCTGGCCCGGCTGGAGCGGGAGGAGGACATCTGGGTGGCGTCGGCGGACGCCGAGGGGGTGCCGTGTCTGGTTCCGCTGTGGTTCCTGTGGGACGGCGAGGCGGTCTGGCTGTCCACGCGGCTGACCAATCCCACGGGGCGCAACCTCAGGGACGGCGGGCGAGCCCGGCTGGCGTTCGGGGACACGCGGGACGTGGTGCTCGTCGACGGTGCCGTGGAGAGCTTCTCACTGCGGGAGGTGCCGGCGGGGGCGGCCGAGGCGTTCCGGGCGAAGTACGGGTGGGATCCACGCGCCGATCACGCGTCCTACGCGTTCTTCCGGGTGCGGCCGACGGGGGTTCAGGCGTGGTGCGAGCAGCGGGAGTTGCCGCGTCGGCACGTTATGCGGGACGGAGTGTGGGTGGGGTGACGGGCGACCGCGGTTGGCTGTGGGGTGCGCTGTGCCGGTGTGGGCCGGGGGTGGGTCGCGCGGGCCGGTGTTGGGGTGCGGCGGGTTGACTGCGTCGGCTGGGCCGCGTTTGTTGCTTGCCCGGCCTTGGTGCGGGCCGGGGTGGGTACGCTCGCCCGCGCTGGCAGGGTGCCGCTGCGCCCACCCGTGCCGCCCTGGGGGTACCTCCCAGGCTCTTGAGGCACCGGGGGAGGCACGACTGCCCGCAGCTACGACGGCTGCGGCGGTGCGGCGGCAGGCGGCTACGGCGGCTTCAGCTGCTGCCGGGGGTCGGCGGCGGTGGGTCAACCGGTCTTCTGGCTCAGCTCGTTGAGCTGCCGCAGTTCGTCGGCCGTGAGGTGGAGGGCGCCTGCTGCCACGTTCTCCGTGAGGTGGGCGGGGTTGCCGGTGCCGGGGATGGCCAGGACGTGGGGGCCTTGGTGGAGGGTCCAGGCGATGCGCATCTGGGCGGGGGTTGCGCCGTGTGCTTGGGCGAGGGCGAGTAGCTCGTCGTCGCGGGCCGTGGTCGCGCCGTGCTCCCGGCCCTCGCCGGCGACGGCGTAGAACGGTACGAAGGCGATGTCCTGTTCGCCGCACAGGCGCAGTAGTTCGTCGGTGGCCGGGTCGGTGGCACCGAGGCCGTAGCGGTTCTGCACGCACACCACGGGTGCGATGGCCTGGGCCTCGGCGAGGTGGCGGGGCTCGACGTTGGAGATGCCGAGGTGCCTGATCAGGCCCGCCTCGCGGAGTTCGGCGAGAGCGCCGAAGTGCTCGGCGATGGAGCCGTAGCTCGGCATCCGGCGGAGGTTGACGACATCAAGATGGTCGCGGCCGAGCTGGCGCAGGTTCTCCTCGACGTGGCCGCGCAGTTCGTCGGGCCGGGCCGCGGTGGCCCACTCCCCCGAGTAGTCGCGGTGCGGGCCGACCTTGCTGACGATGACCAGGTCGTCCGGGTACGGCGCCAGCGCGCTGTTGATGAGCTCGTTGGCGGAGCGCAGCGCGGAGAAGTAGAAGGCGGCCGTGTCGACGTGGTTGACGCCGAGTTCGACGGCCCTGCGCAGCACGGCGAGGGAGCGGGCCCGGTCGCTCGGCGTGCCGAGGTGGAAGGCGGCGCTGCCCGTCAGCCGCATCGCGCCGAAGCCGATGCGGTGAACGGGCAGGTCGCCGAGTTTCCAGCTGCCCGCGGCGTCCGCGGTGATCGTGTCCGGCCTCATCGACGGAGTCTCGCACATCGAGGAGTGGGCGTGGACGGGTGTTACACCGCCAGCCAGACGGCCTGGTCCGGGGGCAGCAGTCCGTTCTCGACGGGGCCGCTCGCCAGGAGGACCGAGGTGTGGTCGGGCAGGCGGTACGGCTCGGTGGAGAGGTTGATCGCGCAGAGGAAGCCGGGGCTGCGGGTGAGGGCGAGGACGCCGTCGGGGGTGTCCAGCCAGGTCATGGTGCCGTCACCGAGTGCGGGATGCTCGCCGCGCAGGCGCAGGGCGGTGCGGTAGAGCTCCAGCATCGAGGCCGCGTCGCCCGTCTGGGCGGCCACGCTGAGGTCGGCCCAGGTCGCGGGCTGCGGGAGCCACGGGGTGGCATCGGCGTCGTCGGGGCTGAAGCCGTACGGTGCGGTCGGGCCGGACCACGGGATCGGGACGCGGCAGCCGTCACGGCCGCGGTCGGTGTGCCCGGAGCGTTCCCAGACGGGGTCCTGGAGGATGTCCTCGGGCAGGTCCTCGACCTCGGGCAGGCCGAGTTCCTCGCCCTGGTAGATGTACGTCCCGCCGGGCAGGGCGAGCATCAGGAGGGCGGCGGCGCGGGCGCGCCGGGCGCCCAGGTCGCGGTCGAGGGGGCCTTCGGGCGCATACGGCTCGCCCGCGACCCAGCGCCGGACGGTCCGGCGGCCGTAGCGGCTGGCGTGGCGCATCACGTCGTGGTTGGAGAGCACCCAGGTGGCCGGTGCGCCCACCGCGCCGAGCATGGCGAGCGAGTCGTCGATCACCGAGCGCAGGTCCTTGGCGTCCCAGCCGCACATGAGGAAGTCGAAGTTGAACGCGGTGTGCAGGCCGTCCGCGCGGACGTAGGCGGCCAGCCGCTCGGGGGTGTCCGCCCAGGCCTCGGCGACGAAGGAGCGGTCGCCGTCGAACTCGTCGGCCACGCGGCGCCAGGCGCGGTAGATCTCGTGCACCTCGTCGCGGTCCCAGTGCGGGTGGTCGACGTGCTGGCGGATCCGCTCCTGCGCGTCGTCCCGGCGGGAGAGCGGTCCCAGTGTCGCCGGCTCCGGGCGCGGTGGCAGGTCGGGGAGTTCCGGTTGCTTGATCAGTCCGTGGGCGACGTCGATGCGGAAGCCGTCCACACCGCGGCTGAACCAGAACCGCAGGATGTCCTCGAACTCCTCCCGCACTTCGGGGTGTTGCCAGTTCAGGTCGGGCTGCTGCGGGGCGAACAGGTGGAGGTACCACTCGCCGTCGGGCAGCCGTGTCCAGGCCGGGCCGCCGAAGCAGGAGACCCAGTCGTTGGGCGGCTCGGCGCCGTCGGGCCCCCGGCCGGGGCGGAAGACGTACCGCTTCCGCTCGGGACTGCCCGGCCCAGCCGCCAACGCCTCCTGGAACCAGGCGTGTTGGTCGGAGGTGTGGTTGGGCACGATGTCGGGGATGACGCGGATTCCGTGCCGGTGCGCCTCCTCGATGAGGTGTTCCGCGTCGGCCAGGGTGCCGAACAGGGGGTCGATGTCGCGGTAGTCGGCCACGTCGTAACCGTGGTCGGCCATCGGCGACTTGTACCAGGGGTTGATCCAGATGGCGTCGACGCCGAGCGCCTTCAGATACGGCAGGCGGGAGCGGATGCCGGCGATGTCACCGACGCCGTCGCCGTTTGCGTCGGCGAAACTGCGTATGTAGACCTGGTAGATGACGGCACTGCGCCACCAAGGTGCTGTTTCGGGCATGGTGTTGCGTTGCTCCTTGGTCTTCTTGCACTCCGGGAGAGGGCGGTGGGGCACCCGGTGGCTACTTCGCCGAGCCCGCGGTGAGACCGGCGACGATGCGACGCTGGAACAGCAGCACCATGACCACCAGCGGGATCGTGACGACCACGCCCGCGGCCATCTGGCTGCCGAACGGGGTCTGGTACGTCGTCGCACCGGAGAACTTCGAGATGGCGACCGTCGCGGTCTGCATGCCGGGCTTGTTGGTCATCGACAGGGCGATGAGGAACTCGTTCCAGGCGGCGATGAAGGTGATGATCGCGGTGGTGAAGATGCCGGGCGCGGCGAGCGGGATGATGATCCTGCGGAAGGCCTGGCCGCGGGTGCAGCCGTCGACCATGGCGGCGTGTTCCAGCTCGTCCGGCATCTGCCGGAAGAACGTGGTCAGGTTCCACACCGCCAGCGGCAGCGTGAAGGACATGCTCGGCACGATCATCGCCTGGTAGGTGTTGATCCAGCCGATGTTTGTGAACAGCTTCAGCAGCGGAACCACGATCGACACCACCGGGAACATCGAGGTGGCGATGATCAGTGTGAGGATCAGCCGCTTGAACCGGAACTCCAGCCGGGCCATCGCGTACGCGGTGAACGTGGCCAGCAGCAGCGACAGTGTCGTGGTGATGCCGGCGACGATCAGGCTGTTGAGCAGCGCGCGCGTGAAGCCCTGGGTGGGGCTGAACACAGACCGGTAGTTCTCGAAGGACACCGGGGAGGGGAGTAGCGAGGTGCTGAAGATGTCGGTGGTGCGCCGCATGCTGGAGACCAGCATCCAGTAGAACGGGGCCAGACAGTAGGCCACCACCGCGGCGACTCCCACGTACGGCAGCCGCTGACGCCACTTGGCCGTGAGGGTGGTCATGCCGTCACCTCCGCACCGCGCTCCACGGCGCCCCGGCGTCTTCTCCTGCCCGCACGCCTGTCGCGTGTGCCGCCGTCGCCGCCGAGGTCGGCGCCCAGCAGCCGGACGAAGGCGAGCGCGATGAGGAAGACGTAGAGGAAGAGGAGCACCGCGTAGGCGGAGGCCGGTCCGAAGCGGACGTTGGAGGCCTCGCTCTGCGCGAGCATCGACAGGGTTTCCACCGAGCCCTTCTGCGCGCCGATGAGGATGTACGGCAGGTCGAACATCCGCAGTGCGTCCAGGCACCGGAACAGCACCGCCACCAGCAGCGCGGGCTTCACCAGGGGCAGGGTGATGCGCCAGAACCGGGCCAGGGCGCCGGCCCCGTCGATCCGGGCCGCCTCGTAGACCTCCTTCGGGATCACTTGAAGGCCGGCCAGGACCAGCAGCCCGATGAAGGGGGAGGTCTTCCACACGTCGGCGATGACGACCGCGATCTTGGCCTGGAAGCCGTCGGCGGTCCACAGCACCTGATGTCCGATGAGGACGTTGGCGATTCCGTCGGCGTTGAAGATCCACCGCCACAGCAGGCCGGAGATGGCCGTGGGGATCGCCCAGGGTATGAGGATGCTGGCCCGTACCAGGGACCGGCCGCGGAACGCCTTGTGCATGATCAACGCCATGGCCACACCGATCACCGTCTCCAGCGACACCGTGACGACGGTGAACAGCGTGGTGTTCCAGAAGGCGTTCCAGAACCGGTCGCCGGCCTGGGTGAAGATGTCGGTGTAGTTCTTCAGCCCCACGAAGGGCTCAGTGGTGCTGATGAAGCCGGTCTTGGGGTCCAGTCCCTGCGGCCCGTACAGCGACTCGTGCAGCGCCATGATCGTCGGGTAGATCACGACGATCGTCAGTACCAGGAGCGTCGGGGAGACCAGCAGCGCGGCCATGCGCCCCGTGCCCGCGGTGGCCCGGGCCTGCCTGCCCCGGCGGTTCGGCAGTGCGGCGGGCCGCCCGGGGCGGCGGCCGGCCGCCGCCCCGGGCTCCCGCGCGGCGGCTTCGGGCGGGATCTTGATGGCGGACATGAACCGGGGCCTCACTGCTGCGCCGTCAGCTTCTGCAGGTCCGCCTGCAGGTCCTTCAGCGCCTGCGCACTGCTCTTCTTGCCGGTCAGCGCGGCGTAGACCTCCTTCTGGATCGCCTGCGTCACTTGCCCGTACTGCACGACCCGCGGACGCGGCACGGCATGCGTGATGGACGCCTTGAGGTCGGACAGGTACGGATACTGCTTGTCCAGCGCGGCGCTGTCGTACAGGCTCGCGTACGGCGAGGGGAGGGAGGCCTTCTTGAGGAAGTAGGTGGAGTTCTCCTCGTTGGTGAGGAACTTCATGAAGTCCAGGGCCGTGGCCTTGTTCTTGGCGAAGGACGACAGGGCCAGGTTGGAACCGCCCAGGCTGGAGACGCCGGGCCCGTTCAGGCCGGGCAGCGGCGCGACCGCGAACTTGCCCGCGATCTTGCTCTTCTCCGCCAGGGAGTACACGTACGGCCAGTTGTTCAGGAATATGAGCTTTCCGGACTGGAACGCCTGACGGCCGTCCTCCTCCTGGTAGGTGATGGCCGCCTTCGGGATCGTGCCGTCCTTGAAGGCGTTGACGAGGAAGTCCAGGCCCTTCTTCGCCTGCGGGGTGTCGACGTCCGGCTTGCCGTTGGCGTCGGTGATGACACCGCCCGCGGAGTTCACGGCCTCGGCGAAGTTCACCGTCAGGCCCTCGTACTGCTGGAACTGCCCGGCGTAGCAGGACATGCTCTTGGCCTCGGGGAGCTTCTTCACCTTGGCGCAGTCGGCCGTCATCTCCGCCCAGGTGGACGGGGGCCGGGTGATGCCGGCCTTCTTCAGCAGGTCTGTGCGGTAGAACAGCAGCTCACCGTTCGAATTGAACGGTACGGCGTACAGCTTGCCGCGGTACTTGCCTGTCTCCACCACCGGCTTCAGCATCTTCTGCAGCGGGAACTGAGTCGCGGGCAGCGGTTCGATCCACTGGTGGGCGGCGAACTCCGACGTCCACACGACGTCGGTGGCGAGCACCGTGTAGGCGTCGGACTTCGTCTCCGCGTTCTGGATCATCTGCTGGCGCTGCGAGTCGGCGTCCGTCGGCAGCTGGATGAAGGTGACCTTCTGCTTCGGGTGCTGCTTGTTCCAGCGGTTGAGGATGGTCTGGACGGTGCCGGTGGTGTCCTTGCCGGCCACGTACGTGATGGGGCCGCGGCCCTTGAACGACGCGGCGGCGGCCGATGCGGCCGATCCGGACCCGCCGGTGCCGGACGATCCACAGGCGGTGAGGAGCAGTCCGGCTGCCGTGAGGGCCGCGGAACACTGCATCACTCTGGCGGTGCTTGTCTTCACTGTTACTCCTGGTCGTGCGGAACCGAAGCCGTGGCTTTCCCCCAGGTCATGAGATTGCGTTGTCACAGCATTGGACTGACAAAAAACACAGGTCGGATACCCGAACGAGCAGTCCGTCCGGGCTGTACCTGTCCGCCTCCGGACAACGCTTGCACGCTAGGAGCGGCATTTCGGGAAGTCAATGCATGATTGCGTGGCAATAAGGAAAGAAAACGGTGAGAGTTCAGTCACAGACACAGCACAGCAGGCTGGTGCCCGGAGGCGTGGATGCTCAGCGAGTGCCCGGCACGGGCGAGTTGGCCGGCACCGGCGGCTCCTCCAGCGTCGTCGCCAGCCGGTCCAGCAGGCCGCGCAGCAGGTCGGTGTCGTCGTCGGAGAGCGCCGGCCAGTCGGCGCGGACCGCGCGGTCGATGCTCCGCCAGTACTCCTGGCCGCGCGGGGTGAGGTGGGCGAGGATGCGCCGCCGGTCGAGCGGATCGACCCGGCGGTGCACGAGGTTTCGGTCGACGAGGTGGTCGGCGAGCTTGGTCAGCGTCGGCGGCGGCAGGAAGGCCGCCTCGGCGACCGCCGTCATGCGGTGCCCCTCGCCGTCGGAGAGCAGGGCGAGCACCCGCCACACCTCCAGCGAGCAGCCGTGCGCCTTCAGGACGGCCTCGAGCCGGCGCGCGGCCAGCCGCTCGGCCCGGGTCAGGAGCTGCATCAGGGCGGCGCACTCGTATGCGCGGGAGTCCGGCGGGCGCGTCGCCGGTGAGGCGTATCTGCCGCTCGGCACCCATGACTTCGCGCCGGTACTGCGCCGGATCGAGCGCTCGGACGCGGACGCCGTGCTGCTGCCGGCGGGCAGCGACGCGGTGCGGTTCAACCGGGCGTTCGCCGCGTACGGGCTGCACGAGCGGTGTCTGCGGCTGAGCACGCTGATGGACGGGAACATGCTGATGGCGAGCGGACCGGCGGCCACCGAAGACCTGTACAGCACGGCCGGGTTCTTCGCCTCGCTCGCCAACCGCGACACCCTCGACTTCCACGGGCGGTACGCTTCCCGGTACAGCGTCGAGGCCCCGGCCCTCGGCAACTTCGGCGAATCCTGCTACGAGGGCGTGCTGCTGCTCCCCGCCCTCATCGGCCGGGCCGGGACGCTGGACGTGGCGGCGATCGGGTCGGCGGCCGACACCGTGTCGTACGAGGGTCCGCGCGGGCTGCTGCATCTGCGCGGCAGCCATGTGCGGCAGCGGATCTATCCGGCGCGCGCGGCCGGCCTCGACTTCGACGTGGGCACGGAACTGACGCTCCTGCGGAAAGCACGTAGGGCGATGACGAACTCAGCCGCCGAATCCACGGATCGGTTCGCCAACGGGTGAGTTCACGTCGAGGTCCGGCCTGTCCACGAGGACGAGGGCCTGGCGGGGGCCTCGGTCTCGGCGACGCCAACCGCCCGGTTCAGCGCGACGGCCGGGCTCGGACGAGGGCCGGAAGCTGGTCGTAGAGCTGGCGGATCTGCCGCCGGCCGTGGCGTCCGCGGTGGGTGCGTCGCTGTGGACGGCCTGGATCGCGGGCCTGGACCTGGTAAGGGCCGTGCCGGTCGCGGCACAGGCGGCGGCGGACCAGCGCCTGCCCTTCGGCGATCAGGCCGCCATCCCAGCGGGCCCGGTCCTGTTCGGGCAGCGGCACCAGCACACCGCCGTCGCCGCGCCGGGCGGCCCTGCGCGACTCGGCGAGCGGCGGCCCGGGCCTGCTGGGAGAGCGCGGGGTGGCAGCAGGTGAAGGTCAGGCGGAGCCGTTCGTCGCGCACGGGCTCTCCTCGGGCGGTGCGTCGGGGGCGTGCAGCAGGTCCGCCTCGGCGTGCCGCGCGTCCCGCCCGGCCTCGCGGCACAGACAGTCGATGGCCCGGTTTCGCGCGGTGGTGATGATCCACCCGGCCGGACTCGGTTGCGCCCCGGTCTCCGGCCGGCGCCGCACCGCGGTGGTGAAGTCGTCCTGGGCCGCTTCCTCGGCTGGGGCCTGCCGGCGGATCAGGCCAGAGGAAATCGACAGCTCCTCATGGGCGCTGGTGAGGGGGGTCTGGTGCGTCCAGCTGCAAGGCGGAGAAGGGAGTCGCCTCGACACCCGTGGTCATCAGTCCTCGGCTTCGCCCATGAACGGCCGCACCTCGATCGGCAGCGTGGTCGCCGCCGCCAGCCTGCGGCCCCACTCCAGGGCCGCGTCCAGGTCGGGCGCCTTGATGAGGCTGATGCCCCCGAGCATCTCCTCGCCGCGCCTGCCCCATGCGCATCCGGCCTCTACACATAAGGGAAAAATAAGCGCAGAATGAGCTCACGCGGTGCTTAATCCGCATACCGCACCAGACGCGGTCAGGCCTGCAAGGCAAAGGAGACGAGTCATGGCCAACGTCTCGCCCACCAGGGGTGACATATCCGGCCACCCCGATGCATCCGAGATGCGGGCACGGTATGCCCGAATGCTCGGTGGTCGCGATGTGGCGCTCGTGGACGGACCGGTGTTCCTGCTCGGTCTGTACTGCGCCGTATCCCCGTGGATACTCCACTACACGACGAGCCAGCCTCCACTCGTGACACACAACCTCATCGTCGGCATCGCGATAGGACTGCTGGCCCTGGGGTTCACCCGGGCTCCGGAACGCATGTACGGCCTGAGCTGGGCCATGTGCGCGCTGGGCATCTGGATGATCATCGCCCCGTGGGTCGTCGGCGACGGCCCCGACGCGGGCGTGATCGTGAACAACATCGTCATCGGTGGCCTGGCCTTTGTCCTGGGGCTGTTGTGCGCCGGTACGGCGGCGAAGAGCGCCCCCAAGCCGTAGGGACACCCCAGGAAAGGGAAACGAGCGAGGCCGGTCCGCCATGTACGGACCGGCCTCTCCGCGTCGGCCGTGCCTCGTGCCGGACGATGCCGGCGTGCGGCTGGATCTCGAAGGTGACGCGGGAGTGCCGGTCCGGGGTTCCCTCGTCCTCGCGCCGGCCCAGGTGGTGACCAGGCGGGCCGGCCGCTCGCTGGCCTCCAGGGCGGCCAGGCGCGTCACGGCCTGAAGCGGGCCGTCAGCGCAGGAAGGTGCCCAGTTCCCGGCGGTGCGCTGAGACCCAGCCGTGGGCCGCCCGGACCTCGTCCACGACCCCGCGCTCCCGCAGTCGCTGCATGGCCGGTGCGCCGCGCAGTGCGGCGGACTCGATGCCCCGTCGGCAGCGGTCCTGCCACCACAGGATCGTGTCGAGGAGCTGGTCGCGCCCGGTCAGGCCGTACGCGTCACAGACGAGCCCGATCCGGCGTGCCGCCTCCCGCACGTCGGCCGCGCCGGGGCCGAGGTCCAGGTACTGCCAGCACACATGGGCGACATCGTGGATCCGCTCCCCCGGCGCGGCGATGTCCCAGTCGATGAGGGCCAGCGGCGTCCACTCCGCGCCGGTCACGGCGTACACCGTGTTCTTCGGGGAGAGGTCGTTGTGGCACACCACGTCCTGGTCACCCGCCAGGGCCGTCCCGTGGGTCAGGTCGTGGAACTCGCGCACGAGCCGCGCGATCCGCACCAGCCCGGCGTCGGTGCGGGCGGCCGCGCGCTGCGCCGGGGTGAGCGCCGCCCGCCCCTCGATGTGGCCGAGCACCTCCCGCCCCCGCTCGTCCGTCCCGAGAAACCTCGGCGCCCCGGCCCACCCGTGCCGCTCGAACAGCGCGAGCAGGTCCCGTACATACCCCGACCGGGCCGAGGGCGTACGCCGCACGGTGTCCCCGATGCGCACGACGTCGTTGATGAATCCCCCGGCGAGAAACTGCTCCTCCACCTGAACCTCCTGCCGCGCCCCGGACGCACGCGCCCAGGCGGCACGCACATGTGGCGACCGCTACGGCACGTACGTGTACGGCGTCGTCGTAGTGAGGGGCGCGAAGCCGAGGCGTTCGAGGACGGGGCGGCTCTGGCTGGAGGCGTCGACCTGGAGGTAGCGGTAGCCGCGTTCCACGGCGGCGCGGGCGCGGTGGGCGACCAGGGACCGGTAGATGCCGCGGCCGCGCCAGCCCTCGACGGTGCCGCCGCCCCACAGCCCGGCGAACCTCGTCCCGGGCACGAGTTCCATGCGGGCCGCGCTCACCGGCTCTTCACCGGCCAGCGCCACGACGGCGACGACGGTGTCGGGGTCGGCCGCCAGCCGGGCGAGCAGCTGGTGCCGCAGCCAGGCGCTGTCCGCGCCGAAGGCCTTCGCGTGCACGTCGGCGACGAGATCGACGCCCGCCTGGTCGGTGACCGGCAGGACGCGGATGCCCTCGGGCGGCTCGGCGTCGAGGTCCAGGTCGGCGGCCTCGCCGAGCATCAGCGTCTCCTCGGGGCCCGGCGCGAACCCGGCCGTGCCCAGCCGTTGGCCGAGGTCCACCGGCAGATCGTGCCCGTACAGCTTCCACTCGAAGGCACGGCCGAGGCCGGTGTAGTACCGGATCTGCTCGGCGATCGCCGCCTCCACGCCGGTCCCGTCCAGGCCGGACCACAGGACGCCGTTCCAGCCGTGCGCGGGGGCGACCTGCCGCACCACGCCGCCGGCCCGCTCGACCCGGGCGTCGGGGCTGTCGGGCTGCGCTCCCTCGCGCAGGTCACGGTCGAAGAGGGCGAGCACCGCAGCATGATCCATGCCCCCACTCCAGCACGCCGGTGTCACAGCGGCAACGCAATTGAGGTGCGGCCGGGCCGCGGAGAAGGCCGATGATGGGGACGCCCACTGGATCACCGATGCGAAAGGCAACGCACCCATGACCGTGCAGGACACCGAGCTGCCGTACTTGCGCCGCTGCGTGGAGCTGGCCGCCGAGGCGCTGGCGGCCGGGGACGAGCCGTTCGGCTCGGTGCTGGTCGGCGCGGACGGCACCGTGCTCGGCGAGGACCACAATCGGGTGGCGTCCGGCGACCGCACCCGGCACCCCGAGTTCGCCCTGGCCCGCTGGTCGGCCGCCCACCTCACGCCCGGGGAACGGGCGGAGGCGACCGTGTACACCTCCGGCGAGCACTGCCCGATGTGCGCGGCCGCGCACGCCTGGGTGGGCCTCGGCCGCATCGTGTACGTCGCCTCCTCCGAGCAGCTCTCGGCCTGGCTGGCGGAGCTGGGCGTGCCGCAGCCGCCGGTGCGGACACTGCCCGTCCACGAGGTCGCACCCGGCGTGGCCGTGGACGGCCCCGTGCCCGAACTGGCCGAGCAGGTACGCGCGTTGCACGTCCGCTTCCATCACGGCGGCACCTGACAGGACGCCCTACTGCTGGCCCTGGGCACGGTGCCCTGCTCGGCTTCGACATCGCGTACGGCATCCTGCAGCAGCGGGAGCCCCTGCTCCCGCCGGCGCACCGGCTGGTGCTGCTCGCCGCAGTGACCCTGATCGCACCGGGCATCCTGCTGTACGAGGGGCTGACCCGCACCGCGCACGACGCCGCCGTGATCGCCACCTTCTCCGGGATGCTCTTCCTGCTGGTGATCCTGCGGCTGTCGGGCATGGTCGTGGCGCATCGCCGGGCGGTGGCCCGGGAGCTCGCCCTGGGCCGGGCCGGTGCGTCCCGGGTGTCGGTCGTCAGCACGAGGAGGTCGCCCGGTCCTGCGAGGCCGCGGTCGACCGGCTGCTCGGCGTTCTGCCGGGCGTTCGTGCGGTGCGTGCAGCCGGGCGGGTATCTGGCGGCGGCGTTCATGGAGAACATGCCGACCAACCGCATCGGGCCCGCGTCGCGCTGGCCGGGCTGCCCGGTGGACCCGGACGCCGTACGGGAGGTGTTCACGCCGCTGCCCCGGGAGCCGGCGGTCACCCGCATCGACGCCGACCCGACGCTGCCGGCTACGGGGACTCCGGGATGGTGCTGCTCAGCGGGGTGACCGGGCCGTCGCTGCCGGGCTGAGGTGCCGTACGCGGCCCCGCCGGTGACGGTCAGCGGGGCCGGGTTGGGGGGCGGGTCAGGCGTCCGGCCCGGGGCGGAAGCGGCGGTAGAGGGCAACGCCGGTGAGGAAGAGGGCCGCGCTCCCGGCGAGGGCGGGCACCGTGTGGTCCGTTCCCGTGTGGGCGAGGGCGGCATCGTCCGTCTGCGGGGCGGGCTTCGGTGCCGGGTGGTGCGGGCCGGGCGGCGGGGTCGGTCGGGGCGTCGGCTTCGTGGGGCGGTCGGGCGTGGCGGGCCGGCCGGGGCAGTCCGGCCGGTCGCCGGGGGTGTTCACGGACTCGTTGCCGGTGGCCGGATTGCCGACGCCCGCCACGTTCACGCTGTCACCGCTGACGTTGACCGGGAGGTCCACCGGCTGCTGCACGCCGTTGCCGGAGAGCACGCCCGGTGAATCCTTTGCGCTGCTCTCGGCGGCGGCTGCGCCGGACGTCCCGCCCCGGTGGCCGGAGCCCCCGCCCTCGTTGGCGCAGGTGTTGCCCGCGGCCGGGTTGAGCAGCTCGGCCACGTTCACGGTGTTCCCGCACATGTTCACGGGGACGGGCACCGGGAGCTGCATGGTGTTGCCGGAGATCACCCCGGGCGAGCCGGCCGCGTCGCCCTGTGCTCCTGAGGCGCCATCAGCCGCAAAGGCGGCGGAAGCCGGGATCGTCATGGCCATCGCGCCGGACGCGGCGGCGACGGCGATCACACTGTTTCGGGCAACCCGTCTCATAGGTTCCTGCCTTCCAGACAGACATGGTCGCGGGCACTCGCCCGCACCGGTTAAACGGGGACGGACCATCCGAGTTATGGCTCATAGCTTCACTCCATCGAGCGGCCCGGCTCGAATGCCCGGCGCGGGCGTCGTACGTACATCCCGCGGCGCGGCCGGCCGATCACTCGTCCGGAGGCGCGGCTTCCGGGGTCCGCTTATGGTGATCGAGGGCGCCGATTCCGGTCCGCAGCGGGGCGCCCCGGGAGGCATCGATGCTGGCCAAGTCCACGCGTTCCCCGTTCCGTCGCTGTGCGGTCACCGCGGCGGGGCTCGCCCTGCTGGGGGCGGGGCTGCCGGCCGTGGCCGCGGACGACGACCGTGCCGACCTGTCCCGGTTCTACCGGCAGAAGGTCAGGTGGTCGGCGTGCGGGGGCGAGGGCGTGCCGAAGGACCTGCAGTGCGGGAAAGTCACCGTCCCCGTGGACTACGCCCGGCCCGGGTCGGGCACCCTCGACCTGGCCCTCGCCCGCTACCGGGCCACGGGCGAGTCACGCGGCTCGGTGGTGCTCAACTTCGGCGGCCCCGGCGGTGCGGGGGTCAGGGAACTCGCCTCCGGCGCCAAGGAGTTCATGGAGCTGACCGACGACTACGACGTGGTGGCGTTCGACCCGCGCGGCGTCGGCCGCTCCTCGCCGGTCAGCTGCGGCGAGGCCGCCGCCGAGGCCGCGAGCGCCGCGAACGGCAGCGGTGACGTCACCGACCCGCAGCCCGTGCTGCGGCGGCTGCGGAAGGCGGCCGCCGAGTGCGCCGCGCACTCGGGGCCGGTGCTGCGCCGCATAGGCACCGTGAACGCCGCGCGCGACCTCGACGTGATGCGTCAGGCGCTCGGCGACGCCAAGCTCAACTACCTCGGGTTCTCCTACGGCACCCGGCTCGGCGCGGTCTATGCGGCCCAGTTCCCCGACAAGGTCGGCAGGCTGGCCCTGGACGGCGTGGACACACTGACGGAACCGCTGTCCGAGCAGGGGCTGGTGAGCGCGGCGGGGCAGCAGACGGCGCTGGAGAACTTCCTCGACTGGTGCACGCGGGAGGACATCGCCTGTCCCTTCGGCCAGGATCCGCGTGACGCCCGCGAGCAGGTCGTCCAGCTGGTCGGCTCGCTGGACCAGGATCCGGTGCCGACGGGCTTCGGCGACGAGTTCTCCGGCCAGGACCTGGTGGGGGCACTCGCGCAGGCGCTGTACAGCAAGGAGTGGTGGCCGTCGCTGGAGCGGGCGTTCGCCCTGCTGCTGGAGGACGGCGACACGCGGGGTCTCGAGGCCTTCACGACCGGCGGCATGGCGCTCCCCGGCCTTCCGGGCTTCCCGGTGCCGCCGCTGCCGCCCCGGCAGCAGAGGGGCGGCGGTCTCGTCGACGAGGAGGACGTGCCCCTGGACAACCTGCCGGCGGCGCTGATGGCGATCAACTGCGCGGACGATCCTGACCGCCCCACCGCCGGGCAGATCACCAGGAACCTGGGCCGGCTGCGCGCCGCGTACCAGGAGGCGTCGCCGGTGTTCGGCCGGTACCGCCTCACCCAGGTCCTGATGTGTTACGGCCGGCCCAGGGGCACCGACTTCATCCGCGACGAGGTCAGGGACGTCGACACGCCGAAGATGCTGCTGGTGGGGACGCGCGGCGACCCCGCCACGCCGTACCGCTGGACGGAGCAGACGGCGCGCCGGCTCGGCTCCTCGGCGGTGGTGTTGGACAACAAGGGCGAGGGCCACACCGGGTACGGGTCGTCCAAGTGCGTGCACCGCAAGGTCGACGCCTTCCTGCTGTACGGCACGCTGCCGCCGGACCGCAGCTCCTGCGGCGCGGAGGACGACGAGCGCTGAACCCGCTCAGGTGAGGGTGATGTCCGGCTCGAGGAGGTCGATCCACTGAGCCAGGTCGAGGGCGCGCTCCAGGCCGCGCCGGGCCGCCTGGGTGTACACGGGCGCTTCGCGGTGCGCTGCCTGCCGCAGACGTTCGCGATCGACGAGATCGAAGACGGGGTGGCCGGGCCGGGCCAGGAGGTCCTTGGCCTGGACCTGGAGGGCGGACCCGTGCGCCGGGTCCTGGGTGGACGGGTACGGGCTCTTGGCCCGGTCGTACACCGACGTGGGGATGACGTCCGCGGTCGCCTCCCTGAGCGGGCTCTTCTCCCGGCCGGCGAAGGACTTCAGCGCCCAGGGCGCGTTGTAGCCGTAGTCGACGAGCCGGTGGTCGCAGAAGGGTACGCGGACCTCGAGGCCGACGGCCATGCTGACGCGGTCCTTGCGGTCCAGCAGGATCCCGACGAACCGGGTCAGGTGCAGGTGGCAGATCTGCCGCATCCGCGGTACTCGAAGTCGCTCTCGCCGTCGAGGCGGCGGACGGCCGAGACGGCGGTGCGGTAGCCGTCGGCGACGTACGACGGCAGGTTCAGTGCCTCGGTCAGGTCGCGGCGCAGGACGTCGGTGTCGTCGCCGAAGTCGCGGCCGAGGCGCACCAGCCAGGGGAAGGTGTCGGCCGTGCGGACCGCCTCGTCGAAGAAGTGCCGTTCTGCACGTGCGCACCCGCATCCGGCGCACCAGTTGTATCTGGCATCCAGATTTCGAGCGTGAGACACACCCCGGATCCGGTCAACGTGGTCGTCCCGTGCGCGCGCCCGCCCCACGCTTTCGGTCGCACTTTGCCCGCACGCTCCCCGCGTGCCCAGCCAGGCAGAAAGCGGGCCCCGGCCGGAACCGGCCGTCGGCAAAGTCTTCCCCAACCGCCTCCCCGGGGCCTCAGCGCGGGGCACCCACCCTGTTCCGAAGCGTGCGGGCCACCCGTTCGGCGTCGGGCGCCGAGACCGCGAGCCGGACGAACGGCGTGGACGGGCACAGGTCCACGACCACGGCGGGCCTGCCCACCCGGACCGCGACGAAGTCGCGCCCCTGAGGGTGCTGCCGCTCCCCCACGCTGTAGCGGTCGGGAGTGCTGTGACCGGACCGGGCCGTGCCGCGCAGCGCCCGCCACCAGTCGGGCTCGACCCGGGCATCCTTCACCTGTGCCAGCGGCACCCGGATCTCCCGGCGCCGCGCGAGAAGGGCCTCGCGTGGGGACAGCCGTACGACGACGTCCTCGTCGTCCACGCGCAGACGGGCCATCGCCAGTCACCTCCACCTCCAGCGTGCACCCTCCGGCGGGGCGGCGGGAACTCGGCGCCGTACCACATGCCCGGCTGGAGAAACGGTTCTATCGTGCTGTCATGGAGCACGATCTGAGTCCCGCGACCCTGGCCGAGCTGCGCCGTCCGCGCCCCTATCCCGCGGTCTCCGTGCTGACTCCGACGCACCGTCGCGAACCCGACCGGGCCCAGGATCCGGTGCGGCTGCGCAATGTCGTGGCCGAGGCCAAGAAGCAGCTGGAGTCCGACCCTGCGGTCACCCGGGACCGGCGCGCCGAGGTGGCCCGGGAACTCGACCGGGCCCTCGCCGAGGTCGATCTGACGCACGCCGAGGACGGCCTGGTGATCTTCGCCGCTCCGGGTGAGCACCAGGTGTGGTCGCTCGCCCGCAACGTGCCGGAGCGCGTGGTGCTGTCGGACACCTTCCTCACCCGCAATCTCGTCTCCGCGCGGGCCGCCGAGCAGCCGTTCTGGGCGCTGTCGGTCGCCGCCGACCGCGTCACCCTGTGGAACGGCGGCACGGACCGGGTCGTCGAGGAGCGCTACGGCGGCTTCCCGCTGACCCGGCGCGTGGAGAACTTCGACCCCGAGCGCCAGGAGCGCATCGGCGACGTGCCGAGCACCTACAGCGACGAAGGCACCCGCCAGTTCCTGCGGGAGGCCGACACCGCGCTGGCCGGGGTCCTGCGCGCGTACCCGCGGCCGCTGTACGTCACCGGGGACCAGGCCGCGCTGTCCGTCCTCGACGAGGTCGGCAGTGCCCCCAAGGGCGCCGTGCACATCCCGTACGGAGGTCTGGCGCACAGTGTCCCGGAGGCCGTGTGGCAGGCCGTGCGGCCGGCGGTCGCGGCCGAGGAGCGCCGGGCCTCCGACGCCGTGACCCGGGAGCTGATCTCGGCGCGCGGCCGCCGCGACTACGCGGCGGGCATCGACGAGATCTGGCGGAGCGCCCGGGAGGGCCGGGTGCGGCTGCTGGCCGTCGAGGAGAACTACCAGGTGACCATGCGCGACGCCGGCGACCATCTGGTCCCGGCGGTCAGCGGGGATCTCGACGCCCACGAGGACATCGTGGACGAGATCGTCGAGCAGTGCCTGGAGACCGGGGCGGACGTCCGTTTCGTACCGGACGGAGCGCTGGGGGACGCCAACGGGATCGCGGGAGTCCTGCGGTACTGAAAACGCCGCATCAGCGATAGAACACACGCACGTCGAACAGTTGTCGAAAGTCGGCTCCGACGCTCTCGACGGTCCGTCAAGTAACGTATGACTCCTACGACTTGTCCCATCCCGGAGGGCACATCACGCGTAGCCCGGATTCACCCTCCGGGCCTATGGCATATGCCAACAGCACCACCCTATCGTGTGTTGCCAAATCCCTTACAGGGCGTCGCGGGCTGTGCAACAGTCGTAACGGTCCCTCCCGATCCGCCTTGGTCGTACCGTCCCCCTCCACCGGAGTGCGTCATGCCGTCCCACCTCTCCGCGGACCGCCCCGCCGCGCAACCGCCAGGACCCGGCTCGGTCGACGCCCTGATCTCCAAGACACGGCGACTCAAGGGCGACGTGAACGCCATCCGGCGGGACGCGCAGGGCGACGGATCCGACCCGCAGGGACGCTGGCAGCGCGCGCTGTACGACCTGGCTCTGCATCAACTCAACGACCTCGACGCCCACTTGGCCCAGCTGCGGGACGGCCCGCTGCCCGCCTCCGACGCCCCACCCGCCGAGACGGCCGGGCCGTCACCCGCCGTCCCCGCCCCACCATCCCCGCCCCGCGACGGCTCGCTGCTCAGCCGGGTCGGCAGCGCGGAGTGGAACCTGCTGACGGACGAGGCCGACTGGTCCGGGGAGCTCTACCGGATCCTCGGCCGCGACCCCGCCGCTCCCCCGCTCACCCTCGACGAACTGCCGTCCCTGGTGCTCCACGAGGACCGGCCGAAGCTGACGGCGATGGTCACGGACTGTCTCGTGGACGCCCGGCCCATCGACGGCGAGTTCCGCATCGTGCGTCCGGACGGCGAGGTACGGACCGTGCACATGATGGGCGAACCGGTGCTCGACGCCGACGGCAGCACCGCCTCCATGTGGGCGGTGCTCCGCGACGTCAGCGAGCTGCGCCGCAGCCAGCGCGCGGTGAGCGAGACCCGCGACTCGCTCCAGCGCCACCGGCAGCTCGCGCAGACCGAGCACCGGCTCGCGGTCGAGCTGCAGGAAGCCGTGCTGCCGCCGTGGCGCGGTTCCCTGCGGCTCCCGCGCCACGGCAGCCGCAGCCTGGACCTCGCCGCCCGCTATCTGCCGTCGTCGACGGCGGCGCTGATCGGCGGCGACTGGTACGACGCGCTCGAGTTGCCCGGCGGCGAGACCCTGCTCAGCATCGGCGACCTGACCGGGCACGGCCCCGCCGTGACGTCGGGCATGGCGATGCTGCTGGGTGCCGTACGCGGCATGGCGATGGCGGGCGCCGGGCCCGGCCGGCTGATGGGGTGGCTCAACCAGTTACTCGACGCCACCGTGGAGCCGGCCCTCGGCAGCGCCGTGTGCTGCCGCTACCGGCCCGAGACCCGCTCGCTGGTGTGGGCGCAGGCCGGACACCCCGTCCCGCTGCTGTTCCGCGACGGGACGGGGCACAGGCTGGACGCGCCGCACGGCGTCCTGCTCGGCGCGACCTCGGGCGCCACCTACGGAGAGGCCGAGGTGACCCTCGAAGTGGGCGACCTGCTGCTCTTCCACACCGACGGACTGGTGCCACGGCAGTGGGGCTCCCCCCGCGCGAGCGAAGCCGAGCGTGGGGGAGGAACGGCGGCCGTGAACCGCCTCCTGGACCTGGCCCCGCGTCTGGCCGGCGCGAGCACCGCACAGGACTGCGTGCGGGCGGTCGTGGAGGAGTTCGGCGAGACCGAGCGGGAGGACGACGCCTGTGTGCTCATCGCCAGGGTGACATCGTAGGGATAGTGGTGACGTTGCAGGCACCGCGGCGGACGGCGGCACAGTCCCCCCTGTGCCCGTGCGTTCCCGGGCGTGCCTGCTGCTCGCGTTATGCCTGGGCGCTGTTCCCGGTCCGGCCCCTCGCCTTCGGCAGCGCCACCTTGATCTCCTCCCGCAGCTCGTTGATCTTCGGGTAGTCGGCGTACTCCGCCGTGAGCCGGTACATCTGGCGCAGCCGGTCCCAGGTGCGGTGGGAGGAGTTGGAGCCCATCGACACCAGGGCCAGCCGCGCGTAGCGGTCCGCCTGTTCGGGGTCGTCCGCGATGAAGCAGGCGGAGGCCATCGACAGGTAGTCGAAGATCTTCGACCGCTGCCGGGCGTCGGTCCGCAGGGACAGAGCCTTGTCCGCGTAGTGCTGGGCGTGCGCGGCCGCGGTGGGCTCGAACTCCGCCAGCGTGCGGTAGGCCAGGGCCTGCATGCCGTACAGGTCCTCCTCCGTGAACAGTTGCATCCAGTCCGGCGGGGGCACGTCACCCTTGTCGGCGACGAAGAGGTCCTCCGCCCGGCCCAGGGTGCGGCGCATCGCCTGACTCCTGCCCATGGAGGCCTGCGCCCAGGCCTCGATGGTGAAGAGCATCGCCCGGGTACGCGGCAGCACTTCCTCGCCGACGCCGGACTTGGCGAGCTTCATCAGGTCGAGCGCGTCGTCGGGCCGGCCCAGGTGCACCATCTGGCGGGCCGCCCGGGACAGCGCCTCGCCGGCGCGGGGCCGGTCGCCGCCCTCGCGGGCCGCGTGGGCGGCGATGACGAAGTACTTCTGGGCCGTGGGTTCGAGGCCGACGTCGTGGGACATCCAGCCGGCGAGGACGGCGAGGTTGGCGGCGACGCCCCACAGGCGCCGCTGGAGGTGGGGTGGGTGACGGTAGGCGAGCATGCCGCCCACTTCGTTGAGCTGGCCCACCACCGCCTTGCGCTGGAGCCCGCCGCCGCGGGCGGCGTCCCAGGCGCGGAACACCTCGACCGAGCGCTCCAGTTCCTCGATCTCCTGCGACCCGATGGGGGCGGCCTCGTAGCGGTCGAACCCAGCGGGGTCGGCGTGCAGGTGATTGTCGAAGTCGGGAGCGTCGGCAGCCAGGGCAGGGTCGGTGTGCAGCCAGTCGTGCATGGCGCTGCTGAGTGCGGATCCCGCGGCGAGCGCGGCGCCCGCGCCCACCAAGCCGCGTCGGTTGAGCATGAGGTCCATTCCCGTGAATTCGGTGAGGACCTCGGCGGTCCGTTCGGGCGCCCACGGCACTCCGTCGGGATGGTCCACACTCCCGCCGCCCTGCCGTTTCCCCGCACGCCCGTGCCGGACCAGACCGAGGTCCTCGATGGTCACGACACGGCCGAGACGCTCGGTGAACAGAGCCGCCAGCACCCGCGGCACCGGATCGCGGGGTAACTCCCCCATGTCGATCCACCGCCGCACCCGGGAGGTGTCGGTCGCCAGCTGGGGGTGACCCATGGCCGCCGCCCGCCGGTTGACCAGTCTCGCGAGTTCGCCCTTGGACCAGCCGGCCAGGCCGAACAGGTCCGCGAGCCGGGTGTTGGGTTGTCCGCTCACATCAAGCCCCCAGGTTCTCGGCTGACTTGACAGTAGCCCGGTGAGAGTTGCCGGGCGACTATTCGCCAGGGTTCGCCAGGCTGCGCCAGATGGTGTGCCACGACCCATCGGGTGTCAGGTAGGAACGCGCCACCCCGACCCGGTCGCCGCAGGGACATTCCCCAGGGTGTTTCCGTGGGACCGGGCCGGGTTGAGCGATGACTTCTCCGTGGCCTCCCCGAGGAGTGCACAGGTCCTCCCCGAAGGAGGGCACAGCAGGAACAGCAGGCACACGAAGGGATCTGTTTCGCCCATGTACGCAGCATCGTCCTCCGTGTCCGCCCCGCCCCGGTCGCTGCATCCCCGCCCGGCGGGCAGCGGCCCCTATCTCGCCCCCGCGCGCGGGGCGGCCCCCGTGCCCGGCGCGGGCAGGACGCGGCTCGCCGCGGGGCCCGGCACGCAACCGCTCAGCGGGAGACTCGACTTGTCCGGCCCTCAGGGCGCCCAGCTGCGCACGGCGATCGCGTCCGTGCACCGGATCTGCCCGGAGTTCGCTCCGGTGCAGGTGCTGCGCCGCAGCGGGCGGTCCGTGCTGCTGGTCGGCACGACCGGTCGCAGCACGGCCGTCGCCAAGTGTTTACTGGACCACTCCCCCGCCTGGGCCGAGCGGATCCGGCACGAGATAGAGGCATACCGCGCGTTCGTCCGGCACCGCCCTCCGGTGCGGGTGCCGAGACTGATCGCGGCGGATCCGGACAACTGCACGCTCGTCATCGAGCGGATGCCCGGGCGGGTGGCGGCACTGCGGCGGCACCCGGCGGAGGCGCCGCCGCGGGCGGACATCAGGGCGGCACTCGGCGCGATCTGCCGGCTGAACGCCTGGCGGCCGCCGGCGGGCACCTTCGACGCCCCGCTGAAGTACGCGGCGCGCATCTCCCGGTGCCACGAGCTTGGCCTGCTCACCGACCGGGACCTGGGCGATCTGCAGAAGCTGCTGCACGGCATCGCGCAAGCGGCCGGGCGGCACGGCATGGGCCAGTTCTGCCACGGCGAGGCACTGCTGTCCAACATTCTCCTGTCACCGGCCGGTCCAGTGCTGGTGGACTGGGAGCATGCGGGCTGGTACCTGCCGGGCTACGACCTGGCGACGCTGTGGTCGGTGCTCGGGGACGCACCGGTGGCCCGGCGGCAGATCAGCCAGCTCGCGCAGTCGGCGGGGCCGGCGTCACGGGACGGGTTCCTGGTGAACCTGATGCTGGTCCTGACCCGTGAGATCCGTACGTACGAGACGGCCGTGCAGCGCTCGATGCACGACGTGGCCCCGGCGGCACCGGGAACGGCCCACCCTGGTGCTGCGCCGTCCGGCGAGGAACAGCGGCTGCTGCTGAGGCGGCTGCACGACGACTGCCAGCAGGTCCGACGGGCCGTGCGCGCGGCGGTCGGCACTCGCTGACGGGGACAGCGGTCCGCAGTGCGCCAGGACAGGGGCGCGCCGCGGGCCGCTCGTACGAACGGACACGTGCCCGTCGTACCGGCGGATCACGGGCCGTCGTACGGGCGGACAGCACGGCCATTGGTGTACGCCACCGACGTGCCGAACCCGCTGATGACAAGGGAAGTCGCCTCCTGCTGGGCAGGATTGACGGATCGTCGGCAAGCCGGTACCACAGACCCACGCCCGGCCCCGCACGGCACGCTCCGCCCGACTGTCCCAGGAGGCCGCCTTGCCCGTCACCGCCTCGCATCCCTCGCCCGGTCGCAGACGCATCCGCAGGGCGGCCGGCGCCCTGGCCGGTGCGACACTGCTGCTGCCGCTGCTCGGCGCCGCTCCGTCCGAGGCGCAGCACTCCGCGGACCGCCTTCAGCTGGCGTTCGCCTCGGCCGCCTCGGAGTATCACGTCCCGCAGAGCGTGCTGCTGGGCGTCTCCTACCTCCAGTCCCGCTGGGACGCGCACGCCGGCGCGCCGAGCGTGACCGGCGGCTACGGCCCGATGCACCTGACGGACGCCCGCACCGCGCTGGCCGGGGCACCGCACCACAGCGAGGGCGCGGAGGACCCGCGCGGCGACACCGCCCGCCCGGCGCTGCACCCCGACGCGAAGGCCCCGGAGGCCACCGATCTCCCGGCCCGCCTGCGGACACTGCCGAAGGCTGCCGAGCTGACCGGCCGGAGCCCGCGGAAGCTGCGTGATGACCCGGCCGCCAACGTGGCGGGCGGCGCCGCGCTGCTGGCCGCCGCGCAGAAGCAGCTGGGCGAGCCGCTGAGCGAGGATCCGGCGGACTGGTACGGGGCAGTGGCCCGCTTCTCGGGTGCCGACGACACCGCGACGGCGGCGGCGTACGCGAACGACGTGTACGACACCCTCCGCACCGGCGCGGAACGCACCACGGACGCCGGCCAGCGCATCGCCCTGGCCGCGCAGCCGAGGCTCGCCCCGGAGACGGCCCAGCTGCGGCGCACGGGCCTGCGCACGCTCTCCGCCGCCGGCACCGAGTGCCCGCGGACGGTGTCCTGCGAGTGGCTCCCGGCGCCGTACGAGCGGTTTGGCGACGACGACTACGGCAACCACGACCTGGCCGACCGTCCCGCGTCCCAGCGCATCCGGTACATCGTCGTCCACGACACGGAGGGCGCCTGGGACGGCGTGCTCAACCTGGTGCAGGACCCGGCCTACGTGTCCTGGCACTACACGCTGCGCTCCACGGACGGCCACATCGCCCAGCACGTGAAGGCTGAGAACGTGGGCTGGCATGCGGGCAACTGGTACGTCAACGCCGGGTCGGTCGGCCTGGAGCACGAGGGGTTCCTGGCCAGTCCGGACGCCTGGTACACGGAGGCGATGTACCGCTCGTCGGCGCGCCTGGTGAAGTACCTCGCGGCGAAGTACGGCATCCCGCTGGACCGGCAGCACATCCTGGGCCACGACAACGTGCCGGGCCCGACCACCTCAGCCATCGCCGGGATGCACACCGACCCCGGCCCGTACTGGGACTGGCGGCACTACTTCGCGCTGCTGGGCCGCCCCTTCGAGCCGACGGCAGGCACGAACAGCGGCATGGTGACGATCCGGCCCGGCTACGGCACGAACCGGCCGGAGTACACGGACTGCACGGCGAAGGGACAGCCCTGCGCGGTGCACGGGTCGAGCGCGGTGCGGCTCCACTCCGACCACGACGAGGAGTCCGCCCTGATCAAGGACACCGGCCTGGGCACGGAGCCGACGACGGGGGTCAACGACCTGTCCTCGCGGGTGTCCACCGGCCAGCAGTACGCGGTCGCCGGCCGCTGGGGCGACTGGACGGCCATCTGGTACCTGGGGCAGAAGGCCTGGTTCAGGAACCCGAAGGCACAGCCGACGGCGGTGCCCGCGTCGGGTCTCGTGGTGACGCCCAAGAAGGGCCTTGCGAGCGTTCCGGTGTACGGGCGGGCGTACCCGGAGAAGGAGGCCTACCCGGCGGGCGTGCCCGCGCAGTCGGTGTCTGCGCTGCCGTACCGGCTTCCGGCCGGGCAGAAGTACGTGGCCGGTGACAAGGTGCCCGGCGAGTACTACTACGCGGTGACCTTCGACGAGGCCTCGCACAAGGTGGTGGTCGGCAAGGACCTGTACTACGAGATCCAGTTCGGGCACCGGGTGGGGTTCGTACGGGCCGCGGACGTTCGGGTGATGTCCGAGTAGCCGTAGTCATCGCCGACGGAAGGGCCGGGTCCCGTGCGGGGCCCGGCCCTCGCGCGTCAGTGCCAGACGTACCGCTTCCCGGCGACCGCCCTGAAGGTCACCTCGCCGTCCTTCAACAAGTCGCTGCGGACGGTGAGTTCGCGGGTCCGGGCGGGGTGGAGCGCGATGCGGGTGGCGCGCCCCTCGGCCCAGTCGATGTCGACGGTGGCGCCGCCGCGGGCGCGCAGGCCGCGGACCGAGCCGGTCTGCCAGGCGGTGGGGAGGGCGGGCAGCACCTCGACGACGTCGTGCTGGCTCTGCAGGAGCATCTCCACGATTCCGGACGTCGCGCCGAAGTTGCCGTCGATCTGGAACGGCGGATGGGTGTCCCACAGGTTCGGCAGCGTCGAGGACTTGAGCTGTTCGCCGAGCATCTTGTGCGCGTGGTCGCCGTCGCGCAGCCGCGCCCAGAAGTTGATCTTCCAGGCCTTGGACCAGCCGGTGCCGCCGTCGCCGCGCGCGGTGAGGGAGACCTTCGCGGCTTCGGCCCAGGTGCTGCCGGGCCGGATCTGCCGTCCGGGGTGCAGGGCGAACAGGTGGGAGACGTGCCGGTGGGTGTCGGCCGGGTCGTCCAGGTCCGCCTTCCACTCCTGGAGCTGGCCCCAGGAGCCGATGCGCAGGCCGGGGTCCAGCCGGTCCAGCGCCTGCTGGAGTTGGGTGCGGAACGCCGGGGAGTCGCCCAGGACGCGGGCCGCGTCCAGGGTGTTGGTGAACAGGTCGTGCACGATCTGCTGGGACATGGCCGCGCCCGCGGTGAAGTCGCCGTGCTCGGGCGAGTAGCTGGGCGTGACGACCAGGGTCCCGTCGCGCGGGTCGGTGCGCAGGTTGGCGAGCCAGAACTCGGCGGCCTCCTTCAGCACCGGGTAGGCGGTGGTGCGCAGGTAGTCGGTGGAGCCGCCGAAGAGGTAGTGCTCGTAGAGCTGCTGGGTGAGCCAGGCCGCCGCCTCCGGGAACCAGAACGCGGTCGCCCAGTCGTGCACGCCGGTGAAGCCGTACGGGTTGGTCTCGTTGTGCACGACCCAGCCGCGTGAGCCGAACATCTCCTTCGCCGTACGGCGGCCCGGCGCGCGCAGGGACTCGACGAAGCGGTCGTACGGGGCCGTCGTCTCGGCCAGGTTGGCGGCCTCGGCGAGCCAGTAGTTCATCTGCAGGTTGATGTTGACGTGGTAGTCGGAGGACCACGGGGGCGTGGTGCTGTGGTTCCAGACGCCCTGGAGGTTGGCGGGCAGGGAGCCGGGTCGGGAGGAGGCGATGAGCAGGTAGCGACCGTACTGGAAGAAGAGCGCTTCCAGGGCGCGGTCCGTCGGGGTCTCGCCGCCCGTGTAACCGGCGAGGAGGCGGTCGGTGGGGAGGTCCGGTGGGAGGGTCTGGCCGATGTCGAGGGCGACGCGGTGGAAGAGGGCGCGGTGGTCGCGGAGGTGGCGCAACAGCAGGGACTCGTAGCGGTTGCCCGCCCGGGCGACGGCGCGGGTGACGGCGGCGTGCGGGTCAGGGCCGCGGTACTCGGGGTAGGTGTCGGCGTAGTCCGTGCCGGCGGCCAGGACGAACCAGGCGCTGTCGGCCCCCGTGACGGTGATCGTGCCGTCTTGGTTCGAGGTGACGGTGCCACCCTTGCTACGGACGCGGATCTGGGCCTCGAAGCGCAGGCCGTTGTCCTTCAGGGCGCCCCGCACGGTGAGCCCGCCGTCCGCCGCGCTCGCCGTGAAGTCGCTGCGCGGTGAGGTGTGGCGCAGGGTGAAGGTGACGCGGCCCGGTTGGCCGGCGGCGATGCGTCCGACGATCACTCCGTCGGGGTAGGAGGCGAAGAAGTCCCGTTGGTGGCGGACCTGTTGATGGGTGAAGACGACCGAGGCGACGGCGTTGTCGAGGTCGAGTGCGCGGCGGTACGTGCCGGGGTCCGCGGCCGGGGCGTCGGGGAAGTCGAGGTACAGGTCGCCGAAGGTCTGGTAGGCGCCGAATCCGGCCTTCGGCTGGCCGAGCCGGGCGGCGACGTCGTCGGGGTCGAGCCGGGTCCGGGCGTCGAGGTCGTCCTGGACGGCGGTGAGGGCGCCGGGGCGGGGTGCGCGCCAGTTGCCGAAGTCGTAGCCCTGAGCGGAACCGGGCCCACCGGTCCACAGGGTCTTCTCGTTGAACTGCAGCCGCTCGGAGGCGAGGCCGCCGAACACCATGGCGCCCAGTGCGCCGTTGCCGATGGGCAGGGCCTCGCGCTCCCAGTCGGTGGCCGGGGCGGTGTACCAGAGGACCGAGGCGTCCCGGCCGCTGATACGTGACACATCGGATGACTCCACCGCGGCCGCCTCTGCGGAGCTCAACGCCAAGCCACTCAGGGCAAGGCCGCCCACCCCGCCCGCGGCAGCTTTCAGCGTGCTTCTTCGGGAGATCTCATGCGACTCATGCGACATGGCCCTCGACGCTAGTGGTCCGATGACTCAGGCGACAAGGGTCATGACGAGACATGCCGGGGCCCGAACGGCCCAGAGTGGTCGGAGGGCTTGGCGCGCTCGGAATGCTCGGGGCGCTCGGGGTCAGCCCTGCTGGAACAGCTCCGCGGGCAGCGGTTTGAGGAGGGCGTACAGGTCGTCGGTGATGGGGCGGTCCCAGGCGGCGATGGTCACCAGGACGTTGTCGCTGCGATCGAACTGCACGCAGGAGATCCGGCCCTCGGAGAGCTTGACGCGGCGCACGATCAGCAGGTTGTCACCCTGCATGACGGGCACGTCCTCCGTGCCGACGACCGTGACCTCCTCGTCGTTCTCCAGCGCCAGCAGCAGTTGCGCCACCTCGAACGGGACCTGGCCCTCGGGGACCTCGCGGGCCGGGGAGCCCTCCGGCAGATTGCCGATGATCATCGCCGGACCGCGGCCGCCGAACAGGTCGTAACGCAGGAAGACGCCCTGGCAGCTGCCGTCGGGGGCGGGCAGCAGGCCGGCCCCCAGGTTTCCGGGCCAGTCACCCGGGTCCATGGCCAGTACGTCGAAGTCGGGCCCGGCGGGAGTGGCACTGCGGCGGCGGAGGAACGACATGCCGCCCATGGTACGTGGCCGGACCTGCTGCGTGGCGTGCGGGCGGAACCTGATCCGGGCGGCCGCGCCTCAGGCCGCCCTCTTGTGCCGCTGGTGGTGGCGGGCCACGCGGGCCCGGTTGCCGCGGGACGGTTTGCACCACTCCTGGCGCGGGTGCTCCTTCAGGAAGTAGCGCACGCAGCGCGGGGCGTGGCAGGCGCGCAGCCGCTCCCGGTCCGGGCTC
This sequence comes from Streptomyces sp. TRM68367, assembly GCF_014495685.1. Taxonomy (GTDB): domain Bacteria; phylum Actinomycetota; class Actinomycetes; order Streptomycetales; family Streptomycetaceae; genus Streptomyces. The sequence goes on from NZ_JACTVI010000042.1 coordinate 56,151, forward strand.
GCGAGGAAGCCGATCACGGCCTGCGCGAGCGCGGCGGTCAGCTCTTCCCCACCGCGCACGGGCTGCCGCTGTACGACGGGTTCGGCGTCGTCGGCCCAGTGCAGGACCGGCACGGTCGGGGTCCGGGCGGCGGCCGCGTTGAGGCGCCGCAGGGCGTCGGGGACGGGCAGCAGGCGGGCCGCGTCGGCGGGGCTCGGCTCACCGGGGCGCACGGCGCGCGAGAAGAGGGCACGGACGGCGGCACGCAGTTCCCGTACGGCGGTGAGGCTCGCGTCGTCGGCGACGAACCGGCCGGCCTCCGGCAGGGTAGTACCGGGGCGGGCGCGGACCCAGGCGGTGAGGCCGGCGGGGTCGGTGAGGTCGTCGGCGACACCGCCGTTGCCGTCGTGCCGGATGGTGAGGACAAGGTCCAGGGCGAGCCGGGCATCCCCGGTGATGGAGGCGGCGTGCATGGGGCTAATGGATAGGGACACCCGCATCCGTTAGGGCAGACGGCCGGTGCTCCCCCGCCTCACTCCTCGGGCGGCGTGGGCGGCACCACCGCCACAGGGCTCGCCGCGTGCATCAGCACCGCGTGGGCCACGGAGCCCATCATCCGGGCGGGGGCCAGCAGACGGCGGCGGTGGCGGCCGACGACGACCAGGTCGGCGTCCTGGGAGGCGGCGACGAGGTGTCCGGCGGCATCGCCGGCGACGGCATGGACCTCGGTGCGGACGCCGGGGTGGCGTGCGCGGTGCTGGGCGAGGAAGCCCTCGGCGAGGGCGCGGGTCTGGCCCTCGATCTCGTCCTGGTCGAGCGGCGGCGGCACGAGTTCGCCGGGGACCATCCAGGTCTGGGCCGGCCACGCGTAGGCGGCGACGGCCTGGAGGCGGGCGTCGCGCAGGGCGGCCTCGGTGAAGGCGAAGGCCAGTACGGCTTCGTCGGGGCCGTCGGCGTGCACGCCCACGACCACCCGGGGACCGGGCTCGGCGGGGATCGCCGCTGCGTGGACCTCGCGGCCGGGCGGGGGCACCACGACGACGGGGCACTCGGCGTCGCGGGCGACGGTCATGCCGCTGGAGCCGAGCAGCAGGCCGGCGAAGCCGCCCCGGCCGCGTGAGCCGAGCACCAACAGCTGGGCGGCGGTGCCCAGTTCGGGCAGCATCGCACCGGGCGTGCCCTCCAGGCCGACGTATTCCACCTCCGGCAGTCCGGCGCGGCCGTTCAGCCGGCCGCGCACCTGGTCGAGGACCGGGTCGTCCGCCAGGTCCGGCAGACCGGACGCCAGCGCCTCGGGCTGCGCCCAGGGGGCGTACTGCCGCACGTGCACCACCCGTAGCGGCGCCTGTCGCCGGCGGGCGGCGTCCAGGGCCCATTCCAGGGCACGCAGACCGCCGTCCGAACCGTCGACCGCCGCGATGACCGGCAGGGTGCTCATGGGTTCCTCACCTCCGGAACAGGACCGTGCCCTTCCCGGTGCCAGCCTGGCTCAGGTGCCGGTCCCGGGAAGGCGCCTACGGTCGCGTGTCCGGAATCCGGGGCGGAACAGCCCCGATCGGCCGGGTGGCACGAACAGGCGCCGCCGGTCCGCCCCGCGCTCGGTTCGCGCTACGTGAGGTCGAACTCCCCTTCCCGAGCCCCGGACACGAAAGCGCCCCACTCTGCGGGGGTGAAGATCAGGGATGGGCTCTCCGGGCGGGCACTGTTCCGCATGGCGATGAACCCCTCCACAAAGGCGATCTGGACATCCCCCAGGCCGCGGCTGCTGGACTGCCACTGCGCGTTGCTGAGGTCCAGCTCCGGCTTGTCCCAGCCTGTGAGCGGGCGCTGCTTGGTGGTGCTCTCGGCCACGTCCGTGCTCCTCCCGATCTCGTCGTCCCGCGGCCAGCCTAGCGATCGGTTCCTGACCTCGACAGGCCACGTGTGTGGGACTTTGCCGAGGCCTTTCAGGAGTCCGGTGGCGCGGCGCCCACGAGCCACATGGAGAAGAACTGCGATCCGCCGCCGTAGGCGTGGCCGAGCACCCGGCGCGCCCCCGTGACCTGGTGTTCTCCAGCCTGGCCGCGCACCTGGAGCGCAGCCTCCGCGAAGCGGATCATGCCGGAGGCGCCGATGGGGTTGGTGGACAGCACGCCGCCGGACATGTTGACGGGCAGGTCTCCGTCCAACTCGGTCACGCCGGACTCGGTGAGCTTCCAGCCCTCGCCCTCGGCGGCGAAGCCGAGGTTCTCCAGCCACATCGGCTCGTACCAGGAGAACGGTACGTAGATCTCGGCGGCGTCGATCTCGCGGCGCGGGTCGGTGATCCCGGCCTGCCGGTACACGTCGGCCGCGCAGTCCCGGCCCGCCCTGGGTGACACGCAGTCCTTGCCGGCGAACAGGGTGGGCTCGCTGCGCATCGCGCCGCCGAGCATCCAGGCGGGCGGCCGGGGCGCACGGGCGGCTCCGGCGCGGTCGGTGAGGACCAGGGCGCAGGCGCCGTCGGAGGAGGGGCAGGTCTCGGAGTAGCGGATCGGGTCCCACAGCATCGGCGAGGCCATCACCTTCTCCAGCGTGATGTCCTGCTCGTGGAGGTGCGCGTAGGGATTCTTGAGCGCGTTGCGCCGGTCCTTGTAGGCGACGAGGGCGCCGACGGTGTCCGGGGCGCCGCTGCGCCGCATGTACGCGCGCACGTGCGGGGCGAAGAAGCCGCCCGCCCCGGCCAGCAGGGGCTGCTGGAAGGGGATCGGCAGGGACAGTCCCCACATGGCGTTGGACTCGGACTGCTTCTCGAAGGCGAGCGTCAGGACGGTGCCGTGCACGCGGGCCGCGACCAGGTTGGCGGCGACGAGGGCCGTCGATCCCCCGACCGACCCGGCCGTGTGCACCCGGAGCATGGGCTTGCCCACCGCTCCGAGCGCGTCGGCGAGGTACAGCTCGGGCATCATGACGCCCTCGAAGAAGTCGGGCGCCTTGCCGATGACGACGGCGTCGATGTCCGCCCAGGTCAATTCGGCGTCGCTCAGGGCCCGCCCGGCGGCCTCCCGGACGAGCCCCGCGATCGACACGTCCCGGCGCGCGGCGACGTGCTTGGTCTGGCCGATGCCGACGACGGCGACGGGTTCCTTGCTCATCGGGGATCCCCTTCGAGTACGGCGACCAGGTTCTGTTGCAGGCAGGGTCCGGACGTGGCGTGCGCGAGGGCGCGGTCGGACTCGCCGCGGTGGATGCGGGCGGCGGCCTCCCCGATGCGGACGAGCCCGGCGGCCATGATCGGGTTGGCGGCGAGCGCGCCCCCGGAGGGGTTGACGCGCACGGAGTCGTCGAGCCGCAGCGCCTTGCGCAGGACGACCTCCTGGGCGGTGAACGGCGCGTGCAACTCGGCGGTGTCCACGGGCCGTTCGAAGGCGCCGGACCTCTCCGCGGCCAAGCGGGCGGACGGCGAGTCGGTCAGGTCGCGCACGCCGAGCCCGTGGGCCTCGATGCGGTGGTCGACGCCGCGGATCCAGGCGGGCCGGCCGCACAGTTCGCGGGCCCGCTCCCCCGCCGCGAGGATCACGGCGGCGGCCCCGTCGCCGACGGGCGGGCAGTCGCCGGTGCGCAGGGGCCGTACGACGTACTCCCCCTGCGGCACCGAACCGCGCAGTTGTGCGTGGGAGTTGGCGGCCGCCGCCTCCCGGCTGCGGGTGGCGACGGCGGCGAGCGCGGGTTCGTCGGTCTCGCCCGCGTCGATGAGGGCCTGCGCCTGGAGGGCGGCCAGGGCGACCGAGTCGGGCCAGAGGGGGGCGACGTAGTACGGGTCGAGCTGGCGGGTCAGGACGTCCCGTACGGGGCCGGGCGAGGACTTGCCGTACGAGTAGACCAGCGCGGTCTCGGCGTCGCCGGTGAGCAGTTTGGTCCAGGCCTCGTACAGGGCCCAGGCGCCGTCCATCTCGACGTGCGACTCGGAGATCGGCGGCCAGGCACCGACGCCGTCGAGGGCGAGGGTGAAGGAGAAGGCGCGGCCGGCGAGGTAGTCGCTGGAGCCGGAGCAGGTGAAGTCGATGTCGGCGGTCTTGAGGCCGGTGCGGGCGAGGACCTCGTGCAGGACCGGCATGAGCATCTCGACCTCGGACTGCTCGAAGCTGGTGCGCCGGTGGTCGGTCTGTGCGAAGGCGACGACGGCGATCTCGCGGTCCCCTGGTGCGCTCGTCACAGCAGCTCCTTGTAGGTGTCGTAGTCCGCGTCGGGTTCGCCGGTCGGCCGGTAGTGGTCGGGGTAGCGGGCTCCCTCCGTCCACACCGCTTCGACGCGCAGGCCCATTCGCACCTGGTCGTAGGGGATGCCGGCGATCCGGCCGTGCAGCGCGAGATCCGCGCCGTCGAGGGCGATGTGGGCGTAGACGTACGGCACCTCGATGTCCAGGTTCTTCGCCTTGATGTTGACGATGCAGAAGGTGGTGACCGTGCCGCGCGGGCCCACCTCGACCTGCTCGGCCGTGGCGACGCCGCAGGTGGGGCAGGCGCCGCGGGGCGGGACGTACACCTTGCGGCAGACCGGGCAGCGCTCGCCGACGATCCGGCGGTCGGCGAGCGCGGTGATGTAGGCGGTCTGGGCGCGGCCGGGCGAGTAGGTGTAGTCGAGGCGGGCGGTGGCGACGATGCCGGTGACGGGGTCCTCGAACTCACCGGTGTGGGCAGCAGGTTCGGCGGTATCGGCGGTTGCAGCGTCGTACGGCTCGAAGCAGGCGATGTCCGTGATGGCGCCGGAGCGTTCGGCGGACCAGCGGATGCGGACGCGCATGCCGGTGTGCACGGCGTCGGGGCCGGGGGCGTCGAGAGCGTGCAGGAGGGCGGTGTCGGCGCCGTCGAGGCGGACCAGGACCCAGGCGAAGGGGGTGTCGAGGGGCTGGCCGCGGCGCGGGGCGTGGTTCCACGCCCAGGTGGTGACCGTGCCGGTGGGGGCTACTTCGACAAGGCCGCCGAGGTCGCGGATCTCCTCGGCGGTGACGGGGTCGTACTCGACGGGCGGGACGAGGGTGCGGCCGTCGCCGGTCTGCACGCCGAGGACGACGCGTTCGCGCAGGCCGGTCAGGAAGGCGCTCTGGACCGGGCCGAGGGAGCGGGTGAAGGGGAACTCGACGACGAGTGGCGCTGTGAGGACTTCGGGCACGGGGACTCCTGGTTAGGGCTCAGGCGCGTGGGTCGGGACTCAGGCCCGCATGCAGACGGGCTCAGGCCCGCTTGTAGATCGGCGGGCGCTTCTCCGCGAAGGCGCGGGCACCCTCCTTGGCGTCGGCGGTGTCGAAGACGGGCCAGCCGCGCCCCAGTTCGGCGGCGAGACCGTCGGCCTCGGTCATCTCGGCGCTCTCGTACACGGAGGCCTTGACGGCCTCGACGGCGAGCGGGCCGCAGGCGTTGATCCGCTCGGCGATCTCCAGGGCCTTGTCGAGGGCGGTGCCGTCGGGGACGACGTGGCCGATCAGGCCGATGTCCGCGGCCTCGCGGGCGCTGTAGGGGCGGCCGGTGAGCAGCATCTCCAGGGCGTGGGTGCGCGGGATCTGCCGCTGGAGCCGGACCGTCGATCCGCCGATCGGGAACAGGCCGCGTCTGACCTCGAAGAGCCCGAAGGTGGCCGACTCCCCGGCGACGCGGATGTCGGTGCCCTGGAGCATCTCGGTGCCGCCCGCGACGCAGTGCCCCTCGACGGCGGCGATCACCGGCTTGCGGGGGCGGTGATGGCGCAGCATCGCCTTCCAGTGCAGATCCGGGTCGGCCTTGAGCCGGTGCCGGTAGTGCTCCCCCTCCATGCCCTTCCCGGACAGGGCCTTGAGGTCCATGCCGGCGCAGAACGAGCCGCCCGCGCCCGTGAACACGATCGAGCGGATCGCGTCGTCCGCGTCGGCCTCGACCCAGCCGTCGTACAGGCCGACGAGCATCGGCAACGAGAGCGCGTTCTTCGCCTCCGGCCGGTTGAGCGTGAGGACGAGTGTGGCGCCCTCGCGCCGCACGGTGAGGTGCTCCGTCCCGTGGTTTTCCGTCCCACCCATCGCTGTCTCCCCTCTGACAGAACGAGAACAGGTTGCAGGAGGCGGGATGACAGGACAAGTGTTTTCTGACAGACAGTCAGATTTCTTCTGCGCGGACCCTTCACAGTTGAGGCGCCCTTTGCTCTGATGACCGGCGAACCGGTGCGAGCGGGCCGTCCGAGGTCAGGAGGAGCGGTGGAGTACAACCTTGCCGACCTGTTCGAGTCGGTCGTCGACGTCGTCCCCGACCGGGAGGCCCTGGTGTACGTCGACCACCCGGGCACCGGCGCCGAGCGGCGGCTGACGTACGCGGAGCTGGACGCGGCCGCCAACCGCATCGGCCACCATCTGCTCGCCAGCGGGATACGGCCCGGGGAGCATGTCGGGCTCCACCTCTACAACGGCATCGAGTATCTCCAGACCGTGCTCGGCTGCCTGAAGGCGCGGATCGTGCCAGTCAACGTCAACTACCGCTACGTGGAAGAGGAGCTGGTCTACCTCTACCGGGACGCGGATCTGGTGGGGCTGGTCTTCGACGCGGAGTTCGCGGACCGGGTGGCGGCGGCGCTGCCGCGGGCGAAGCAGCTGCGGCACCTGTTACGGGTGGGGGCTCCGAAGCCGACCGGGGTGCCCGCCGTGGGGTTCGCGCAGGCCGAGGCGGCGGGGTCGCCCGAGCGGGGATTCCCGGCGCGCTCGGCCGACGACCAGTTCATCATCTACACCGGCGGCACGACCGGGATGCCCAAGGGCGTGATGTGGCGCCAGGAGGACCTGTTCTTCGCCGGGCTCGGCGGCGGTGCGCCGACCGGGGAGCCCGTGCGCAAGCCGGAGGAGCTGGCCGAGCGGGTCGCGGCCGGCGGGGCGGGGATCACCTTCTTCCCCACGGCACCGCTGATGCACGGCACGTCCACGCTGACCGCGTTCATCGGCTTCAACTTCGGGCAGTGCGTGGTGATCCACCGCAGGTTCGTGCCCGAGGAGGTGCTGCGGACCGTCGAGCGGGAGCGCGTCACCAGCATCTCGCTGGTGGGCGACGCGATGCTGCGGCCGCTGATCGACGCGCTGACCGGCCCGATGAAGGGCACGGACTGCTCGTCACTGTTCAGCGTGTCGTCGTCCGGCGCGATCATGTCGGAGACGGTGCGGCGGCAGTTCCAGGAGCTGGTGCCGAACGCGATGCTGCTGAACAACTTCGGTTCCTCGGAGTCCGGCTTCAACGGAACCGCGACCGAGGACGCGGGCGCCGAGCGCGGCTTCCGGATCCGCGTCCACGCGCGGACCCAGGTGGTGGACCTGGCCACGCACGAGCCCGTCGCGGCCGGCGAGGTGGGCCAGATCGCCCAGTGCGGCCATGTGCCGCTCGGCTACTACAACGACCCGGCGAAAACGGCGGAGACCTTCTTCCAGAAGGACGGCGAGCGCTGGGTGCTGCTCGGCGACATGGCGACCGTCGGCGCGGACGGCGTGGTCACGGTCCTCGGCCGCGGTTCGCAGTGCATCAACACCGGGGGCGAGAAGGTGTACCCGGAGGAGGTCGAGCAGGCGCTCAAGTCCCATCCCGACGTGTACGACGCGCTGGTCGCGGGCGTGCCGGACGAGCGGTGGGGACACCATGTGGCGGCCGTGGTGCAGTTGCGCGAGGGCGCGCCGCGGCTCTCGCTGACCGACGTCCAGACCCACTGCCGTACCCGTCTGGCCGGATACAAGGTCCCGCGACAGCTGGTGATCGCCGAGGCCATCCAGCGGTCGCCGAGCGGCAAGGCGGACTACCGGTGGGCGCGGGAGGTGGCGGCGGACGGGTGATCTCCCGGGGTGATTTCCCGGCCGCGCGATTGAACCGACGGTGACGTACGGACGTACTGGTGGTGGCAGGCTCGGTCATGGGGCCGGGTTTGCCATGCCATCGCACGACCGTACGGAAGGACCACCGGGTGTCCCTCTTCACTCGCTCTCGCCAGTTGCCGGACTCCACGGAGAGCGGGGCGGATGCGGACGGTGACACCGCTGCGGCGGAGGAGGTCGCCGAGGGGACGACGGCGGAGGAAACTTCCGCGGCTGCCGAGTCTTCTTCCGAGGTCAGAGAGGCAAAAGGAGTTTCCGAGGGTTCCGAGGAGGAACCGCAACCCCCGCAGGCGTCCGCCGCCAAGGGCGACGGCTGGCTCGGCTGGCGGCGCCGCCACCCCCGTACGGCTCGGGGCGTCACCGTCGGCATCACCGTGCTGGCCGCCGCGCTCGTGCTGTTCGCGCTGCTCGTGCCGAACCGGCTGGAAAAGATCAACGTCGAGGCGTTCCTCCGCCTCCCCGCCGAGGGGATCCTGCTCGCGGGGCTGCTGCTCGCGCTGCCGCCGCGGTCCCGGCGGCTCATGGCGTACGTCACGGGCGTGGGGCTCGGCCTGCTCACCGTGCTGAAGTTCGTCGACATGGGGTTCTACCAGGTACTGGCCCGCCCCTTCGACCTGGTCCTGGACTGGATCCTGCTCAACGACGCGACCGACTTCGTCCGGGAGTCGTACGGCCGTACCGCCCAGGTGCTCGCCGTGGTCGGGGTGATCGTCCTGTTCGTCGCCCTGCTGGTGCTGATGACGCTGGCGGTGCTGCGGCTGACGAACCTCATGGTCCGGCACCGTCAGACTGCCGCACGTACGACGCTGATCCTGGGCACCGCGTGGATCACCTGCATCACGCTGGGCATTCAGGTCACCGGCGTCTCCGTCGCCACCAAGGGCAACGCCGAGTTCCTGAGCAACCGCGTGGAGCAGGTGCGCGCGGGCCTGAAGGACGCGCAGGTCTTCGAGAAGCAGGCGGCCGTCGACAAGTTCGCGAAGACCCCGCCCGACCAGCTGCTGGCCGGGCTGCGCGGCAAGGACGTACTGCTCACGTTCGTCGAGAGCTACGGCCGGGTCGCGATCGACGACCCGGCGATGGCGCCGCAGATCGACGCGGTCCTCAAGGACGGCACCAGGTCGCTGAAGGCGGCCGGGTTCGAGTCGCGCAGCGGCTGGCTGAAGTCCCCGGTGACGGGCGCCGGCAGCTGGCTCGCCCACTCCACCTTCCTGTCCGGTCTGTGGATCAAGAACCAGCAGCGGTACCGGAGCCTGACCACCAGTGACCGGATGACGCTCACCAACTACTTCCGCAAGTCCGGCGCGTGGCGCACGGTCGGCATCGTGCCGGGCGTGCGGCGGGCCTGGCCGGAGGGCAAGTTCTTCGGCCTCGACCACATCTACGACTCGGAGCACCTCGGCTACCACGGCCCGTACTTCAGCTGGACGCCCGTGCCCGACCAGTTCAGCATGGAGGCCTTCCAGCGCCTGGAGCACGGCAAGAAGAACCGTGCCCCGATCATGGCGGAGATCATCCTGGCCTCCAGTCACGCCCCGTGGTCGCCCATGGCGCGCATGATCGACTGGGAGGACCTGGGCGACGGCTCGGTGTTCCACCGGATCAAGAAGGAGGGCACGGACCCCAAGGAGGTCTGGCAGGACCCGGAGCGGGTGCGCACCGAGTACCGGAAGGCCATCGAGTACTCCATCCACAGCCTGACCGAGTGGGTCGAGCGGTACGGCGACGACGACACCGTCCTCGTCTTCCTCGGCGACCACCAGCCGGTCCCGACCGTCACCGCCGGCGACTCCGGCAAGGACGTGCCGGTCACCATCGTCGCGCGCGACCCGAAGGTGATGGACCGGATCACCGACTGGGGCTGGACGGAGGGCCTGAAGCCCGCCAAGGACGCGCCGACGTGGGGCATGGACAAGTTCCGCGACCGGTTCATGACGGCGTACGGTCCGCAGGGCGGCTCCCGCTGACCTTCGGGCGGGGCACCTGCCCTCTCGTCACACCGCCAGAAAGGGCCCGACGGCCGCGAGGAACTCGCGCGGCCGGGCCTCGTGCACGAGGTGCCCCGCGTCGACGCTGACGAGCCGGGCATCGGGCAGGCGCCCGGCCAGGGCGGTGATGTGCTCCTGCGGGAGGGGACTGCTGGGTCCGCCGCCGATCAGCAGCGTGGGCACCGTGATTCGCAGCATGCCCTCCCACCAGGCGGGATCCGGCGCGTTGCGCTGCTCGTCGGTGGCGAGGACCATCGCCCAGTCGTACGGCAGGTGCCCCTCCGGGCGTGCGGCGAGCGGCCGCGGCGGATCGAGCGGAAAGGGCGCGGGCACGTCCTCCAGCACCAGGCGGCGCAGGGCCTCGGGCCTGTGCTGGGCGAGCAGGCAGGCGACGATGCCGCCCAGGGAGTGGCCCACGAGGTCGGCACGGTCGATGCCGAGGGCGGCGAGGAAGCCGAGCACGTCGTCGCGCAGGGTCTCGTAGCCGTAGTCGCCGGGCCACTCGCTGCGGCCGTGCCCGCGCAGGTCGGGCGCGTACACGCGGCGGGGTCCGGCGGCGAGCGCCGGGGCAATCCCGGCCCAGTCGGCGCCGTCGGCACCGCGGGCGTGCAGCAGGACGACGGGCGGCGCGTCCTCGGGGCCCCAGGCCCGGTAGGCGAGGGTGATGCCGTTCGCCTTGACGGTGCGCGGTGCGGTGTCCATGCCCGGGCACAGTAGTGGACGTCGGATCTCCGGGCGCGGGGGTTCTGCCGAGGGCAGAGGAGCCGACGGCCGGAGGACGGGCCAGGCGCGACACGGTGAGAAAGTGCAGGCCGATGTCTTGCCCGAGGACGGGCCGGCTGGATTACTGATCCTCAGCAACCTCGACCGAATGATCGGTCGTCCGGAGTGGCGTGAGGGTGAGGGAGAGCCGTCATGGCGGAGGCGACGGAGCTGCTGGACGCGGGGGAACGGCTCGGCGCGCAGGCGTTGCGGGCGCTGCAGCTGGAGCGGCTGCGGGCCACGCTGCGGCGCGTGTACGAGAACGTGCCCTTCTACCGGAAGTCCTTCGACAAGGCGGGAGTGCGCCCGGAGGACTGCCGTACGCTCGCCGACCTGGCCCGGTTCCCGTTCACCACCAAGGCGGACCTGCGGGCGAACTACCCGTACGGCCTGTTCGCCGTGCCGAGGGAGCGCGTCCGGCGTGTCCACGCCTCCAGCGGCACGACCGGCGTGCCCACGGTCGTCGGCTACACCGAGGGCGATCTGTCGATGTGGGCGGACATGGTGGCCCGGTCGATCCGGGCGGCGGGCGGGCGGCCCGGCGACATGGTGCATGTGGCGTACGGGTACGGGCTGTTCACCGGCGGCCTGGGCGCGCACTACGGCGCCGAACGGCTCGGCTGTACGGTCGTGCCGGCGTCCGGCGGCATGACGGCCCGCCAGGTCCGGCTGATCCAGGACCTCAAGCCGCGGATCATCATGGTGACGCCGTCGTACATGCTCACCCTGCTGGACGAGTTCGAGCGGCAGGGCGTCGATCCGCGCGGCACCTCGCTGCAGTTGGGGATCTTCGGGGCGGAGCCGTGGACGGAGCGGATGCGGCAGGAGATCGAGGAGCGGTTCGCGATCGACGCGGTCGACATATACGGGCTGTCGGAGGTGATCGGGCCGGGCGTGGCCCAGGAGTGCGTGGAGACCAAGGACGGCCTGCACGTGTTTGAGGACCACTTCTTCCCGGAGGTGGTCGACCCGGTCACCGGTGAGGTGCTGCCGGAGGGCGAGCGGGGTGAGCTGGTGTTCACCTCGCTCACCAAGGAGGCGATGCCCGTGATCCGGTACCGGACGCGGGATCTGACGCGGCTGCTGCCCGGCACGGCCCGGGTGTTCCGGCGGTTGGAGAAGGTCACCGGCCGCTGTGACGACATGGTGATCCTGCGCGGGGTGAACCTCTTCCCGACGCAGATCGAGGAGATCGTGCTGCGCACGCCGGGCGTCGCGCCGCACTTCCAGCTGCGGCTCACCCGCGAGGGCCGCCTGGACGCGCTGACCGTCCGGGCCGAGGCCCGCCCCGACGCGACACCCGAGGCGCGGGAGGCTGCCGGGCGGTCCATCGCGGCGGCCGTCAAGGAGGGCATCGGTGTGTCGGTCGGGGTCGAGATCGTCGATCCGGAGTCGCTGGAGCGGTCGGTGGGCAAGATCCGGCGGATCGTGGACCTGCGGTCGCGGTAGGGTCCGTCCGCGTTGCCGACGCTCGCCGGGACAGCACACCTAGTGCCTGCCGGGGCACTAGTAGACTGTCGCGGCTAATATTTGGGATAAAGGTGACGCAGTTTGATGCGTGCATCGTGGGTGGTGAACTG
>NZ_JACTVI010000043.1 GCF_014495685.1 Streptomyces sp. TRM68367
CTCCATCTCCTCAGGTGTCACGCCCGAAAGAAGATCACACCCTACCCACGCACGAACAACCGGGGTACCTAACAAAGCCCTACTAGTGCCCCGGCAGGCAACGTTCGCCCCGTCGCAGCGCCCGGCACGCCCTCTCGCCGCACCGGCCGAAAGCCCAAGTACGTCCAGTCCGAGGACTTCCGGCCGGCACGCCGAGAGCACGCACCGGACGCCGCTCCTTGACGGGCAAACGTTGCCTGCCGGGGCAGAACAACTAGCGATCCTGCGGATACCGGCGCAGCAGATACGTGTCCATGATCCAGCCCTTGCGGTCGCGGGCCTCGGCACGCAGCCGCTCGATGCGGGGAGCGGCCTCGGCGATCGGGCCGGAGACGAGGATCTCGTCCGGCGTGCCTATGTAGGCGCCCCAGTAGATGTCGACGTCCTGGTCGGCGTACTGCCGGAAGGCCTGGTGGGCGTCGAGCATCACGACGACATCGTCCACGCCCTCCGGAAGGCCCTCGGCGAGCCGCCGCCCCGTGGTGATCTGCACCGGCCGGGCGACCCGGTTCAGCCCCGTCCGATGCCGCGCGACGAGCGCGGAGACACTGCTGATGCCCGGCACGACGTCGTACTCGAAGGCCACGATGCCGCGCTCCAGCACCTCCTGCAGAATTCCCAGCGTGCTGTCGTACAGCGACGGATCCCCCCACACCAGGAACGCACCGCTCTCGTCCTCGCCGAGCTCCTCCACGATCAGCCGCTCGTAGATGTCGGCCCGGGCGCTGCGCCAGTCGCCCACGGCGGGGGAGTACGCCGCCCCACCGGCGCTCCGGTCCCGCTCCGGGTCGCGCGCTTCGACGACACGGTAGGCACCCTCCGGTATGTGCGCGTCGAGCATGTCCCGACGGAGCCGGGTGAGGTCCGCCTTCACCTCGCCCTTTTCGAGGACGAAGAACACGTCCGTGCTCCGCAGCGCCCTGACCGCCTGCAGGGTCAGCTGCTCGGGGTCGCCCGCACCGATACCGATGACATGAATCTTTCGCACGCCCCGAGTCTGCCCCACGCCACTGACAACGCCCGCACCGCGTCCCACGCCGCGAAACTTGTGGGACCACCGTGGTGAAACTCGTGGGACCTACATGCCTTGCAACCGCGGCGCCCGCGCCGCCGCGTCCACGACCTCGTCACCCCGCTCCACGACCCCCGCGAGCTCCCGCGCCCACGCGACGACCCCCGCGAGATCCATCCCGTACGGCCGCCACCGCCCCGGGCCCGACGCCCACGCCTCGACCGCCCCGGCCCCGCGCCGCAGCAACCGCGCGCCACCGGTGACATTCCCGCGGGCGGAGTGGGTGAGGCCGACAGCGAGCTGGGCGAGGCCACGCCACAGCTCCCGTTCCTCCTCGGGTCCCGACTTCCAGGCGTCCTCGAACACCTCGTGCGCGTGGAACGGCTTGCCCTCGTCCAGCAGCGCCTGAGCCTCGGCGACCGTCTCCCGCGGGGTGCGCGCCACGCCCTCGGGCTGCCGGGGCACGCCCTCTTCGCCGTACGGCAGGGGCCGCCCGAGCCCGTCCCGCGGCCGGGCACTGCGCGCCCGCCCCTCGCTGTCACGGTCCCGCGCGTCCGCCGCCCTGCCTGAGGATGAAGTGGCCATACGCCGATTGTCCCTCGCCGGTGCGCCCTTCTTGTCTCCCGCCGTGCCCCCTTCGGCGCGGCCCGGCCCGTGCGGTAAAGTGCTGTCCGCGCGATCACGGCTCACCGCCGTGCGACGCACCGGGACGTGGCGCAGCTTGGTAGCGCACTTGACTGGGGGTCAAGGGGTCGCAGGTTCAAATCCTGTCGTCCCGACCAGCTTTGGTGCAGGTCGGAGGCCGTTCTCTCGTTTGTGGGAGGGCGGCTTTTCCCGTTCCTGAGGGCTGGTGGTCGCACTGGGGTCGCAGGCCGGGTGCGGGGCTGGTTCGCTGTGGTGCAGAAGCTGGGCGGGGTGGGGGAGTGGAGCCGGTTGAGGGTCCGGCGGAGTCGTTGGAAGCTGCCCGGCAGCGGTGACGGTCAGAGGTCCAGGACTTCGGCAGGTGGAGCTCCCGGTCGACCAGGGCCCGGCCCGAGCTGGTGGCGAAGGCGGCGAGCACTCCGCTCTGGCAGTTGTCGATCTTTCCCGTAGACGCCGGTGTACCGCATCAACAGGCCCTGGAAGGCTGATGAAGATCTTGTTCTTGGCGCCCGACTCACCCCGGATCGCCGGTAAATGTCATTGGCCATGAACTGGTGCGAGCCGGGCACTGTTTCAAGATCTTCAGGAGACTCCTAGCCCTGCGAGTCCGGCTTCCAGTCCTGGACGAGGAGCCCGAGCAGCACCTCGTCCAGGAACTCGCCCATCACCCAGGCCGAGGAGCGCAGCACGCCCTCGCGGACGAAGCCGTTGCGCTCGGCGGAGCGCAGCATCGCGGCGTTGTCCGTCAGCGTCTCGATCTGCAGCCGCTGCAGGCCGCGCACGACGAAACCGTAGTGGCACAGCACCGCGACCACGTCGGTGCCGTAGCCCTGGCCGCGTGAGGACGGCAGCAGCCCCAGCCCGATGTGCGCGGACCGGTTGTGATTGTCGATGCCCCACAGCGTCGCGGTGCCGATCAGCGTGCCGCCCTCCAGCTCCACCACGGAGAACGGGACGTGCCCCTGCTCCTTGTCGTCCACCACGAGGCGCGGGTCCTTCGAGCCGGGCGTGATCGGCCGCCACGGCCCGCCTTCGGCCCGCGAGGCGTTGACCACGTCGTCGTAGAGCTCGGCCCGCAGGATCGGGATGTCGTCCTCGTGCCGGGCCCTGAGCCCAACCTTGTTGCCCCTAAGCATGCAAGCTTCCTATCCGACCGGGCTGGTCGGCGGCAAACCAATAAAGCGTGTTGCAGAAGGCCGTGATCAGGCAGCCTGAACTGGGCACTTGGCGGGTCTTGTCATGCGGTGAGGGCGAGGTGTGCATGCGGGCGACGGCCTCCGCCACGCCGTCCAGGCTGGGCAACCAACGCCCTCTGCAACACATCGGCGCCGCCGCGCCCGGTGCGGAGGTCGCCCTCGACGTGGCGTGGCTCCTGTTCGGGCGCAGTGTGTGCGGAATCTTGGGGGCGGCAGTGTCACCGGCGTGTTCATCCCACCTGCGCACTCCCGACGCCCGGCACGACGATGTTTGCGCCGAACGTCCGGTGTCACCCCATGAGAATGTGCCGTGCGTCGTCAACGGCGGCCCGGCCGACTTCATCGAGTGCGGCGGCCCTGCGGATCGATCGGCGTCCCGGCCTCACACCGCGTGTACGGGCCGGCGTGGCTCGCTGTGGCTCACGGCATCGGCCTGCCGCGGGCCGACGTCGACCGGCCGCTGACGGCGCCGCAGTGACTCGTGGACGGCGGCAGTCGGCAACACGGTCGTCGTGATCGAGCGGGGCCGGTCAGTTGTATAACCAGATCATGATCTATCACGTCGTCACGCTCGGTGACTGGACCGCTCAGCCCGACTAGCCGTACGCGCCTGCTTCCCTCGCCGAGGACGATTTCGTCCACTGCTCTCCCGACGAGCCGACCACCCTGGCCGTCGTCAACGCCTTCTACCGGGACGCGCCAAGGCCCTTGCTGGCGCTGCTCCTCGACGAGAGCCGGCTCACCGCGAAGTGCGTCTTCGAGGCCCCGGACCCCGCCCCGCCGCCCGGTACCCCCGAGGGCGTCCTGTTCCCCCACGTGTTCGGCCCCCTCAACCGCGACGCCGTCGAGCGCGTCCTGGAGATCCAGTGGGACACGGACGGCCGGGCGACAGGGCTGCGGGACGTGAGGTGAACAGCGTCGGATGACCGGGTCGTGGGTGGCGATGCCCTGGTGGGGCGGAGGCGATGCCTGTCTCGTGGCGCTGGGCGGCGTTGACCGCGCCGAGGGTGATCGGGACGAAGCCCACGTCCAGGCGGGGCCGAGGGCGGTGACGGACATCGCGGGCATGGGGTGGCTGGTGTACGACTCGACGCGGCGTGCGTGGTTGGCGCGGCCCCGTCGCGCGTCGTACGTGACGGCCGTCCTTCTCCAGCCAGGCTCCTCGCGTATGGCCCGGCCGGTGGGGAGGCCGGCACACCCCCTTGCCGACGCTCGTCACCCGGCGTCCTCGCGCAGCACGCTGTTGATCTCGCCCAGCGCATGCGTCAGCCGCGCATAGTCCTCGGCGCCCAGTGGGTCGACGAAGTGCCGCTGGACCACGCGGGCGTGGACGTCGGCGGCCCGGAGGAACACCGCACGCCCCTGCTGGGTCGGTTCGACCAGGACGCTTCTGCGGTCCTCGGGCGACGGCACCCGGCGGACCAGACCGGCCTGTTCCATGCGGTCGATCAGGCGGGTCGTGCCGCTGCTGGTGAGGGTGAGGTCGTCGGCCAGCCGGCGCTGCGAGACCTCTTCGCCGGGCTGCCGGCAGAGCCGGATGAGCACCTCCAGCATGGTGTGACTGATCCCGCACTCCCGCCGCACCGCGCTGTCGATCCGCTGTTCCAGCCGGGTGGCGGCCTTCACCAGCAGGCCGAAATCACGCACGAGCCCGCTGTTGGCGGCGCGGGCGGCAGCCACGGCCTCCGCATCCCGCCCGATCGCATCCTCCACCTGTCCGAACCCTCTCGCCCGTCCGCGTCGTCGGCCCTGCCGAGTCCGTCCCCCGGTGAGTTTACTGTCCTGACACCTACTGATGTCTCAACTACTGAGCAAGCAATTGCTGAGTAGTCAACTAAATCCTATGGTAGGTGCAGACGCCTCCGCGAACGAGAGGAAGGGATCAGTGGACCTGCAGCACTGGCTCGGCCGAGCCACCCACGCGATTCAGGACTGGGCCGACACCTACGGCCCCTACCAGCCGCACCCGTCCCTCCAGATCGACGACGACCGTTTCGCCGTCGCCTTCGAGGAGCTCACCGGGAGGCTGAAGGACAACTACCCCTTCTTCCACCCGCACTACGCGGGCCAGATGCTCAAGCCCCCGCACCCCGCCGCCGTGGTCGGCTACCTCACCGCGATGCTGATCAACCCCAACAACCACGCCCTGGACGGCGGCCCCACCACCGCCGCGATGGAACGCGAGGCCGTCGCCCAGCTCGCCGCGATGTTCGGCTACGACACCCACCTCGGCCACCTCACCACCAGCGGCACGATCGCCAACCTCGAAGCCCTCTTCGTCGCCCGCGAACTCCACCCCGGCCGGGGCATCGCCTACAGCGAGGACGCCCACTACACCCACGGCCGCATGTGCCACGTCCTGGGCATGACCGGCCACCCCGTCCGCACCGACAGCCGGGGCCGCATGGACCTCGACGCGCTGGAGGACGTCCTGCGCACCGGCGAGGTGGGCACCGTCGTCCTCACCACCGGCACCACCGGCCTGGGCGCCGTCGACCCCGTCCACCAGGCGCTGGCCCTCAAGGAGCGCTACGGCGTCCGCCTCCACGTCGACGCCGCGTACGGCGGCTTCTTCATCCTGCTGGCCGGCGCCGACGGCCCCGAAGGACTCCCGTCCGAGCCCTGGCGGGCCATCGCCCGGTGCGACTCGATCGTCGTCGACCCGCACAAGCACGGACTCCAGCCCTACGGCTGCGGCGCGGTCCTCTTCCGCGACCCCGAGGTCGGCCGCCACTACCTCCACGACTCGCCCTACACCTACTTCACCTCGAGCGAGCTCCACCTCGGCGAGATCAGCCTGGAGTGCTCACGAGCCGGGGCGTCGGCCGCCGCCCTGTGGCTCACCTTCCAGCTCCTGCCGCCCACGCGCGAGGGGCTCGGACAGGTGCTGGCCGCGGGCCGGCGGGCGGCACTCGGGTGGGCGGAACTGATCGCCGTATCACAGCACTTGGAGCTCTACCAGGAGCCCGAGCTGGACATCGTCAGCTACTTCCCCGCAGTCGAACCGGCCACCCTGGCAGCCGTCGACTCCGCGTCCGCGCGCATCCTCGCCGACGGCATGACCGGCCCCGATCCGGTGTTCCTGAGCACCCTCAAGGCCGGCCGCGAGGCATTCACCGCACGCCATCCGGGGATCACCGCGGACGCCGACGGCGCCCGCATCCTCCGCAGCGTCCTCATGAAGCCGGAATCCGAGCACCACGTCGAGTACCTGCACACCAGGGTCGAAGAGCTCACCCGCGGTCGATGATCGTCCCGGAATCCGTGGTAGAAGTGGACATGACAAACTCGCTCCACACAGACTGGCGCCGTTCCCCGCGCCCCGCCCGGACGGCGTCCCGATGACCGCCGGCATCGACACCCCGGACCGCCGCGGCCGCACCGGACTCGACCGGACCGGCCGGGACATGACCGGCAATCCCCGGGTCAGGGTGCGGGACGTGAAGCTCCTGTCCAGCCACTGGTACGTCGAGCGCGCGACCACCTTCGACTTCCGGCACGCCGACGGCACCTGGTCCACCCAGGAGCGCGAGACGCACGACCGCGGCAACGGCGCCACGATGCTGCTGTACGACGCCGGACGCGAAACCGTGCTGCTCACCCGCCAGTTCCGGTTCCCGGTGTACGTCAACGCCCACCCCGACGGCATGCTGATCGAGACACCCGGCGGGCTCCTCGACGACGAGGACGAGCACCCGGAGATCGCCGTGCGGCGCGAGGTCGTGGAGGAGACCGGGCACACCATCGGGGAGATCGAGCACGTCTTCGACGTGTACATGAGCCCCGGCTCGGTCACCGAACGCGTCAGCTTCTACGCCGCCGCCTACGGCCCGTCCACCCGCACGCACGAGGGCGGCGGCCTGGGCGAGGAGGGTGAGGACATCGAGATCCTCGAACTCCCCTTCCGCAGGGCCCTGGAGATGATCCGCACCGGCGAGATCAACGACGCGAAGACCATCATGCTGCTCCAATGGGCGGCACTGGAAAGCCCGTTCGCGAAATGAGCCCGAAACGAGTGTGAAGTGCCCGCGGGACCACTTGACTTGGAGGGCGCTCCAGGCTGAAGACTCCCGTTCGAGCCGGACCCGCCGGCCGAACGGGAGGAAGTACCGTGAAGTACCGCACCATCGGCACCGACCCGGCCACCCGCCGCGAGGTGAGCGTGCTCGCGCTCGGCGCGATGCTCTTCGGCTCGCGGACGGACGAGCAGACCTCCTTCGCCGTCCTCGACCGCTATGTCGAGGCGGGCGGCACCTTCATCGACACGTCTGACAACTACGCCTTCTGGGAGGACGGCGGCCAGGGCGGCCAGAGCGAGAACCTGCTCGGCCGCTGGCGCCGCAGCCGCGGCATCGGCGACGAGATCGTCCTCGCCACCAAGCTCGGCGCCCGCCCCCTGGCCCCCGGCACCAGCTACGTCGACAACCCCGAGGGCCTGTCGGCGAAGGTGATCCGCGAGTCCGCCGAACGCAGCCGGGAACGCCTCGGCGTGGACAAGCTCGACCTGCTGTACGCCCACATCGACGACCCGACCGTGCCCCAGCAGGAGACCGTCGAGGGCTTCGCGGCCCTCGTCGCGGAGGGCACGGTCGGCCTGCTCGGCGTGAGCAACCAGGCCACCTGGCGCGTGGAGCGCGCCCGCGCCCTGGCCGGCACTGCCGGGCTGCCCGGCTACGAGGTGCTCCAGTACGAGCACACGTATCTGCGCCCCCGCACCGACCTGCCCAGCGACCTGTTCCCCGACGGCAGCCTCGGCGCGGCCGGCCCCGACCTGCTCGGCTACCTGCGGGCCGAGCCCGGCCTGACCCTGGTCGCCTACTCACCCCTGCTCAAGGGCGCCTACGTACGACCGGACCGGCTGCCCACCGACTACGACCACCCCGGCACCCCCGCCCGCCTCGCCGCGCTGCGGGACGTGGCCCGTGAGACCGGCGCGACCGTCAACCAGGTGGTGCTGGCCTGGCTGATCGGCGGCGAACTGCCGGTCATCCCGCTCGTCGGCGTCTCGTCGGTGGTGCAATTGGAGGAGAACCTTTCCGCCGTCGACCTCGAACTGACACCGGAACAGCGGGCCCGGCTGGACGCGGCGCACTGAACCCGCCGCGCGCCCGGCCGACGGCCCGCGACCCCGGGGAGAGAAGGGGCCCATGCCCGCACACCCAGCCGCCCGGTCCATCCGCACCACCCCCGAGGGGCTCCTGTGGGAGCCCAGCGAGCGCTGGGTGCGCGGCCGCAAGGGCGACATCACCGTCGTCGACAGCCGCCACCCGGTCCTCGTCTGGGAGCCGGCCTTCCCGGTACCGATGTACGCCTTCCCGCGTGAGGAGGTCCGCACGGATCTCCTCCGCCCGGCGCACCACCCGGCCATGGGCACCCACACCGGCTCCCGGATCTTCTACGACCTCCACGCCGACGGCGAGGTGCGGGAGAACGCGGCCTGGACGTTCCCCGCCGACGACCTGGCCGGACACATCGCCTTCGAGTGGTTCCGGCGCACCGACACCGGCCTCGACCGCTGGTTCGAGGAGGAGGAAGAGATCTTCGTCCACCCCCGTGACCCGCACAAGCGGGTCGACGCGCTGCCCAGCAGCCGCCACGTGCAGGTCGAGATCGACGGCACGGTCGTAGCCGACACCCACCGCCCGGTCCTGCTCTTCGAGACCGCCCTGCCGACCCGCTACTACATCCCGCGCGAGGACGTCCGCCTCGACCTGTTCGAGCCCGCCGACCACAGCACCGGCTGCCCGTACAAGGGCACGGCCCGCTACTGGTCCTGGCGGGGAAACCCCGACGTACCGCCCCACATCCTCTGGAGCTACCCGGCCCCCCTGCCACCCGCGGCCGCCGTCAAGGACCTCCTCGCCTTCTACAACGAGGCGGTCGACATCACCGTGGACGGCGAACCCCTGGAACGCCCGGTGACGCATTTCAGCGAGGCGCTGTCCCGCCGACCTCCGTCCTCGTGAACCGGTCGAGCAGCGCGTCCAGCCCGGCCGCCAGCCCCTCCGGCCCGCCCCGGTCGGCGAGCGTGGCGGCGGTCTCCCGGAGCGTGGGCAGTTCCTGCGCCGACAGCCGGTGCAGCCCGAGGCGGAAGGCGGGATCGGGCTCGTCCGGGTTGTCCACCATGGGCCGCAGCTCCACGGACACATAGCCGAGCAGCCAGGCGGTGTAGGCCCGGAAGACAGCACCACTGCGCACGTCGTCGAACCCGGCCTCCCGAAGCAGCGCGAGCACCCGCTCGTGATCCCGCAACACGGCGGTCGGCCGCCGGGCCAGCGGGACTGCCAGCATGCGGGTGGCGAGCAGCGGCACCGCCCGGGGGTGCGCGAGGCACACGTCGTAGGTCGCCCGCGCCATGCGGTGCAGCCCGGCCCGCCACGCCGGTACCCCCGGCTCGGGACCGGGCTCCGCGGCGAGCCGGGCCTCCAGCTCGAGGTACAGGGCCTCGACGAGGCCGTCGAGGAGGGCGTCCTTGCTCGCGGCGTACCGGTAGAGCGCCATCGCCTCCACACCGAGCTCGGTGCCGAGCCGGCGCATGCTCAGCGCCGACAGACCCTCCCGGTCCACCAGCTCGAGGGCACTGGCCAGCACTCGCTCCCGGCTCAGCCGTCCGTAACGGCCGCGGTCGCTGGCGCGCCGCGCCGGTGCGGCATCCTCGGCCGGGTCCTTCGCCATGCCTCGTCTCCAGACGCTCGGTGCGTGCGGTGTTCCGTTCCTGTTGACTCTAGGCGGTCCGCAGCGCAATCTGTACGTATACGACGTAAATATACGCGATAAGGATGTCTCGAAGAGACAGCGGACGGCGTCATCGTTCCCGACGGAACGTTCCCCACGGAAGCCAGCACAGGGGGAGCACCCCCATGACAGTTCACAGGTTGCGGTCCGGGCGGCAACCGGGCGGGCGCGGTCGGCCCCCCGCCCCCGACGGCGAGTCGCGTGTCGACGCCCCGGCGCCCGGCTCTGCGGGCGGTGGCGTGCCCTTCGCCCTCACCCGGATCAGCCCGGAGGCCCGCAGGGCGGCGCAGCGGGTGCTCGCTTCCGGGTGGGTGACCACCGGCCCGGAGACGGAACGCTTCGAGCACGAGTTCGCGGATTATGTCTCGGCCGCCCACGCGGTCGCGGTGAGTTCCTGCACGGCGGCCCTGGAACTGGCGCTGCGGGCCCTGCGGCTGCCGGCCGGCGGTACCGTCCTGGTCCCGGCCGTGACCTTCTGCGGCGCGGCCCATGCCGTGCTGCACGCAGGGCTGCGACCCGTGCTCGTCGACGTGGACCCGCGCACCGGGATGCCGACGCCGGCCACGGTGGCCCGCGCGGCCCGGGCGTGCGGCTGCCCGCACGCGATGATGGTCCTGCACTACGCCGGGTCGCCGGCCCCGGTCGCCGAGCTGGCCGAAGCCGCGCACCTGCCCCTGACGCACGTGATCGAGGACGCCGCGCACGCCGTGGGCACGACGGTGGGCGACCGGCCCGTGGGCAGCCTGTCGCGGGCCACCTGCTTCAGCTTCTACGCCACCAAGAACCTGCCCATCGGCGAGGGCGGCATGGTCACCACCGACGACGCCGAACTCGCCGGGCTGGTCCGCCGCGGTCGGCTGCACGGTATGTCCGCCGGCGCCTGGCGGCGCAATCTGCCCGGCGGCAGCTGGCGGTACACCGTCGAGGAGGCCGGTCTCAAGGCCAACATGACCGACGTACAGGCCGCCATCGGGCGGGCTCAGCTCCGGCACCTCGACGACTGGCAGCGGCGTCGGCACACCCTGGCCGCGCGCTACGAGGCGGCGCTTCGGACCGTGCCCGGACTCGACCGACTGGAGCCCGCCACCGCGGGGGTGCACGCCCGTCACCTCTGCGTGGTGCGGGTGCTCCGGGAGTACGGAACCGACCGTGACGAACTGATCGAACGCCTGGCGGCGCGCGGTATCGGCACCTCGGTCCACTTCATCCCGCTGCACCACATGCCGTACTTTCAGCGGGCCGCGCTCATCCCGCCGGGTGGCCTGCCGGGTGCTGACACGCTGTTCCCGCAGCTGCTGTCCCTGCCTTTGCACCCGCACCTCACCGAGCGGGTCGTCGACCGCGTCTGCGGGGAGCTGGCCCGGCTCGGTCCACGGCGTCCCACCCCGCGGACGCGACGGGCGACCGGGCCGCGTACACGTGCCATCGGCAGCGGCGAGGCCGGGCAGGAGCTCGCCCGTGATCCGTCCCGCACCCCGCAGCTCGGGCTCGACTATGCCGGCTTCCTGGACGACGAAGACGACGATCCGGCCAGGCGCCGGGCCGGCGTCATCGGGCCGGCGTCAGGCGTCATAGGGGGCCCGCCCGCAATCGGCCGGCTCGACGGCACCGGGGCGGACGTGCCCGCGCACCGGATCGAGGCGGTGGTCGTCGCCGTCCCCGGCCCCGGTGCGGATCGCTTCCGGCGGATGGCGCGCGCCGCGGAGGCCGCGGGGGCAGGCGTGCGGTACCGACCGTCGCTCATCGCCGCGCTCCGCCGCCACATGCGGGCCGGCGACATGCGTTCCATGGACGTGGACGCGCTGTACCGGCTCCTGCTGGAGCTCCACGGCGACGCCCTGCACGCCGACGACGGGGTGATCTCGGACATCCGGGACCGCCCCGGCATCGACCTGCCGCGGCCGGCCGCGCTCATCGTGCAGAACACCCCGCCCGGCACCGCGCTCGGCATGACCGTCGAGGAGGCCGTCGGCCTGCTCCCGGAGGTGGGGAGCATGGCCGAGGTCGGCGAGGTCTTCGTCCTGCACAGGAGCGGCCCCGTGCGGATCACGGACCTCCTCCGAGCGGACGCACGCACCGTGCACCTGCCCGGCGTGGAACGCAACGACACCGGCGATGTCCGCCGCGTCCTCGCCGGACTCCTCGCGGGGTGCCCCACGTTCCCACTGGCTCGCCACAGGCGTGCCGGGGCGGCCGATCCACACCTGGACGACTTCTGATGTCCACGAACCACGAGTGGCCGCGCTGGGCGCCGAAAAAGAACGTCCGGCCGCGTCACCGTCTGCGCAACCGCCTGCTGGTCGGTCTCGTGGTCGTCCTGCTCGCCGTGCTCGGGCTGGGGGGCGGCGGCCTGTGGTGGGCCACCGATCACTACGGCGACCAGGTCACCCGCATACCCCACGCCTTCCCGGACGGCCCGCGGCCCGAGCCCAGTGAGGGAACCACCTTCCTGCTGGCGGGTGTCGACAGCCGCTCCCGGAAGCCGACCACCGGAGACGACGCCGCGGCCCCTCTGTGGAAGGTAGGCGCCCAGCGCAGCGACACACTGATGCTGGTGCACCTCGGCCCCGGCGAGGACGCGGCGTACACCGTGTCGATCCCGCGGGACAGCTGGGTGCCCATCCCGGGACACGGACACGCGAAGATCAACGCCGCGTTCTCCTGGGGTGGCCCTGCTCTCCTCGTCCAGACGGTAGAACGGCTCACCGATGTGCGGGTCGATCATTTCGCCGTCGTCGACTGGCACGGCTTCATGGCGCTCACCGACGCGGTCGGCGGCGTACCGATCACCGTGCGTGAGAGCTCCTACGACTCGGAGCAGCACAAGCACTTCACTGCGGGCACCCACACGATGAACGGCGAGGAGGCGCTCGCCTACGTCCGGCAGCGCCACGGTCTGCCCGGCGGCGAGCTGGACCGGATCAAGCGGCAGCAGCAGTTCCTGCGGAGCCTGGTCGGCGAGATCGGCGCAGACGTGCGCATCACCGACCCGCTGGGGGTCTCCCGGATGCTCGACGCCCTCACCGCCGCCGTGAGCGTGGACGACCACCTGTCCAACGCCGACCTGCGCAACCTCGTCCTCGCCCTGCGTCACCTGAACGCCGCGGACGCCTCCTTCAGGACCGCGCCGAT
Organism: Streptomyces sp. TRM68367; assembly: GCF_014495685.1. Lineage (GTDB taxonomy): Bacteria > Actinomycetota > Actinomycetes > Streptomycetales > Streptomycetaceae > Streptomyces. Next base: position 12,757 of record NZ_JACTVI010000043.1, read on the forward strand.
CGTCCGGTCGGACATGATCGACGGCCAGTACGCCCTGATCGTCGACCGAAGCGGGCTGCGGACGCTCTGCCAGCGCATGGTGGCAGGACATTCCGCCGGCACCGGGAAGTGAGGCAGGACGTGCGCCCCAGCCACCACGTGCCGCGACTTCCCGGCCCGGCCGCCACGCCGCACCGCGCAGGGCATGGTGATCCCGCTGCCCCGCACGGCACCTCGTCCGCCGCTCCGGCACGGCGTCTCTTCTCGGGCATGGGCTTCAGCGCGCTGGCGCAGGTGGCTCCCCTGCTCACCAACCTGGCGCTGACGCCCTTCCTGATCCGCCAACTGGGGCTCGACCGATTCGGCGTGTGGTCACTGATCCTGGTCTTCCTGGCCACCCTCGCCGTGCTGGACGGCGGTGTCGGAGCCTCCCTGGCGCGCTTCTACGCCTACCACGGCGCCCGGGGCGACCGCGACGGCACCGGCCGGCTGGTCGTCGGGTCGCTGACGCTCTTCTTCGGGCTGGGCGCGCTCGTCACCGGGCTCAGCGTGCTGCTCGCTCCCGTCGTAGTGGCCGCGCTCGACGTACCGCCGCATCTCTCGCAGGAAGCCGAGCAACTGCTGCTGGCCCTCGGTCCTCTGCTCACCCTGGCCCTGGCCGCCCACTCCGCCATCGCGCTGCTGCAGGCGAACGCCCGCTTCGGCTCTCTCGCGGTCGTCAGCGGGGGATCGTGTCTGCTCTACGCGGTGGCCGTGGTCACGGTGATCGACAGCGGGCCGGACCTCCCGCTGCTCGCCCTGCTCACCACGGGCCGGTACCTGCTCGTCACGGTCGGCGGTCTTTCGGCCGGGGCGCGCCACGTCCGCATCCGCCGCCCCCTGCTGCCCCTGCCGGCCGAGCGCCGCGAGTTCGTCGGCTACGCGTCCCGTATGCAGTTGTCGGGGTTCACCGTCTTCCTCAACGGAGAGGTCGACGCCCTGGTGATCGCCGCGCTGCTCCCGGTGCGCTACGTGGGCATCTTCGCCGCCGGCTACCAGGCCGCGATCGCTCTGCGCAGCCTGCCGCTGTACGCCTTCCCACCGATCCTGACCAGGATGACCCAGGTCTACGCAGCGCATGAACTCCCAGGCGCGGTCCGGGAGTTCCACGCGCTGCAGCTCCGCTGGCTGCCGGCGGTGCTGACCTACGGGGCGGTGACGGCGGCGGCGGCGGGCCTGGCGGTCCAGGTGTGGCTGGGCCCCGAGCTGGCGCTCAGCGGAGCGGTGGCCGCCGTCCTGCTGGCCGGATACGCCGTACAGGTGGCCTTCACCGGGATGCGCACCTGCTTCGTCCGGGCCATCGGGCGCCCGGGGCTCGAGACCCGCTACTCCTGGTGCTCGACAGCGGTGAACCTCGCGCTCACCGTGCCGCTGACCATCGCCTTCGGAGTCGTCGGCGTCGTCCTGGCCACCTCGGTCGGGATCATCGCGGGCTCCCTGTACTTCGTCGTCCTGTGCCGGCGACTGGCCGACCTGCGCGAACAGCACCTGCCGAAGCGATGGGTGCCGGCGACCGCGCTGGCCGTGACCACGGCCGTCCTCGGCGACGTCCTGGTGCTGCAGCTGGGGTGGCACGGTGCACTGCCGCTGCTGCTGGCCGGCCTCCCCGTGCTGGCAGGCCTCGCCCTCGCATGGCCGTTCATCGGCCGCGAACTCATCCAGGGCCCCCGCATCCGGGCGGAGTCCACGCCCGCGAAGGAAGGAGACATCATGACCGGACGGACCTCGCCAGGGCGTGGCGACGGGCGGTCTCGACGCGTCCTGATCGTGGCTCAGCTCGACGGGTACGCCAACAGCGTCAAACCCCTGGCCATCGAGCGGTTCCTGCGGGAACACGGCTACGACGTGGACCTGGTGGACACCAACTGCCTGGCGCGCGCGTCGACCGCTCGTGGCTCCCTCGGGCGGATGCTCCCGGGATCCGCGCGCCCCGGCAAGCTCGCCCTGTACGCGAACGACGTCGCCTCCAAGGTGCTCACCAGACGGTGGGGCTTCGGACGGCGCCACCTCTCGTACTACGTGCTGCTGACGGACCACCGGCTGCGCCGCCGCATCCTCAGGAGCGAACTGGCTCCGGACGACTTCGATCTCGTCATCTGCGAAACACCCTACGACGCGGGCGTGCTGACGAACCCCACGTCCGCCGCCACCCTCTACGACTGCCCCAACCCCTGGGCCGACGAGGTACTCAACGAGGGCCGGCTCACCGCGCGCCAGCACAGGAAGCTCCGGGACTGGGAAAGGGACTTCCTCGAGGGCATGGAGTACCTGTCGTTCAGCTGGGAGACCTACGGCCGGTACGCGCAGGCGAACTACGGCATCAGCGGCGACAACTTCGTCCAGCTCAACTGGGGCTGCACACCGTCCGCCGAGCGGGCGGGGTTCGACCGTCCGCCCCGCGTGGCCTACCTCGGTTCGCTCAGCGGGCAGTTCATCAACCTCCCGCTGCTGTCCCGGCTGAGCCGGCTCTATCCGTACATCGATGTGTACGGCGGGCCGCCGCCGGATCCGTCCCTGGGACTCAACTACCGCGGCTACGCCTCTGCCGAGGTTCTGCGCGAGTACCAGTTCGGGCTGATCACCTGCACTCAAGACGCGCTCCGCGAAGAAGGCTTCTCTGCCAAGCACCTGCACTACCTCGCGTACGGGCTGCCCGTCCTCGTTCCGGCCTGGCGGCGCCACCTCGATCTGCTGCGCGGATCGGTGCCCTACACCGAGGAGGACTTCACCGCCCGCATCGACGACCTGAGCGACGAGGCACGGTGGCAGTCGGCCAGCGACGAGGCGTACGAGCAGGCCCGGAGGCTGGACTGGAACCGGACGCTGGAGCCGCTGCGGCGGCTGCTGGACGGTTCGCCGGCGCATCCCGGGGCGGAAGCTCTGCCGGACCAGCGATACGCGCCCTCCGGCGGGACAGGTCGTGCGCCATGACCCTGCTCGTCGATGTCGTGATCGTCAACTGGAACGCCGGAGTCCACCTCCACAACTGCCTGCGCTCCATCGCCCGGGCCGACCAGTCGCTCCTGCGGGTCGGCGAGGTGGTGGTCGTCGACAACGCCTCGAGCGACGGCTCCGCCCACGACCTTCAGGTACCCGGGCTGCCCCTGCGGGTGGTGCGCAACCCCGACAACCGTGGCTTCGCGGCGGCCTGCAACCAGGGCGCCGCGCGGTGCCGTTCCGACTTCGTGCTCTTCCTGAACCCGGACACCGAGCTGTACCCGGACACCTTGCGGATCACGGGCGAGTTTCTCCGCACACCGGGCGCGCAGCGCTTCGGGATCGTCGGAGCGCGCATGGTGGATGAGCACGGGCGCCCGCGGATCTCCGTCTCACGCTTTCCCAGTCCCCGCACGTACGTCGGAGGGATGACGGGGCTCGACCGGGTGGCGCCCGCCCTCTTCCCCCCGCACCACCTGCGGCCGCAGGACCTGCCCCGCTCCGGCCCGGTCGACCAGGTCATCGGCGCGTTCTTCCTGGTGCGCCGACCCCTGTTCAACGAACTGAACGGCTTCGACGAGGGCTACTTCCTGTACCTGGAGGAGGTCGACTTCGCCCTGCGGGCTCGCCGACTGGGCTGGCCCTCGTACCACCTCGCGGACGCACGGGTCTATCACGCCGAGGCGATCAGTTCGGCCCAACTGGGGCCGTGGCGGCACTATCTGCTGCTGTGCAGCCGCACCCGTTACATGCTGCGGCACTGGTCGCGGCCCCAGGCGTGGTCGCTGGCCGGCCTGTCCCTGTCCGTGGAACCGGTCGCGCGGCTGGTGGGAGCGGCGTTGCGCGGACAACCTCTGAACGTGCGGGCCACACTCGCCGTCCAGTGGGCGTTCCTGCGGTGGCTGCGGCACGGCCGCCCGACGGGGCCGCCCCCGCACTCGTCCATACCGGCACGGCAGATTGCCGAGCCGCGACCCGTCCATCCGGCACCTACGAGGAGGAGGTCGGCATGAGGGCGCTCATCACTGGCGGTGCGGGTTTCATCGGCTCGCACCTGGTCGAACACCTGCTGGCCCTGGGCCACGAGGTCGTCGTACTCGACGACTTCAGCACCGGCTCGATGGCGAATCTCACGCGGACCTCCGATGCCGTGACCATGGTGCGCGGTTCGATCCTCGACGAGGCCGACGTGACGGAGGCGACGGACGGCTGTGACACCGTCTTTCACCTGGCCGCCGCGGTCGGCGTGCACACCATCGTGAACCGGCCGCTGGAGTCGCTGCGCAAGAACCTGCTGGGCACCGAGACTGTTCTCGACGTGGCCCGGCGCCAGGGGACTCGGCTGCTGCTCGCCTCCTCGTCCGAGGTGTACGGCAAGAACACCAAGGACCGTCTCGACGAGGACGACGACCGCGTCCTCGGCTCGCCGCTCAAGAGCCGCTGGTCGTACGCCGCCGTCAAGGGCCTCGACGAACTGATGGCGTACTGCTACTGGCGCGAGCACGGCTTGCGTGCCGTGATCGTGCGACCGTTCAACGTTGTCGGTCCCCGGCAGTCCGCTCGCTACGGCATGGTCGTGCCGACCCTGGTCGGGCAGGCGCTGGCCGGCCGTCCGCTCACCGTCCACGGCGACGGCACCCAACGCAGGTGCTTCTGCGCGGTCGGTGACATCGTCCCGGCTCTGGTCGCGCTGGTGACGGACCCACGCGCGTACGGTCGTGTGTTCAACCTCGGTGGCACCGAAGAGGTGTCGATGCGGGAGCTGGCCGACCGGGTCCTGCGGGTCACCGGGTCGCACAGCCCCGTCGTTCACGTCCCCTACGAGCGGGCTTATGAGCCGGGGTTCGAGGACATGGCGCGCCGGATGCCGGACACGGCCAGGGCCCGGCAACTGATCGGATACCGGCCGCGGACGGGCCTCGACGAGATGATCGCGGCCGTGGCGGCCGACCAGCGCGGACGTGCCCGGGAAACCGTGGGCACCAGGACCGAGGAGTCCCGATGAGAGACCTCGCCGTGATCGGGCTCGGCTACGCCGGGCTGCCGCTGGCCCGCGAGGCGGCGGCGGCCGGACTGTGCGTGGCAGGGTACGACGTCAATCCTCGTGTGGTGGAAGGCCTCAACGCGGGTCGGTCGCATGTCGACGACGTGTCCGACCACGACGTACGGGCCATGTTCGACGCCGGTTTCACCGCCACCCTTGATACGGCCGCGCTGGGCACCGCACACGCAGTGGTGATCTGCGTGCCGACGCCGCTGCACGCCGATGGCAGTCCGGACCTCACGCCCGTCCGTCGGGCCACGCAGACGCTCGCCCCGTACGTCGGCCGCGGCACACTGGTGGTGCTGGAGTCGACGACCTACCCGGGCACCACGGACGACGTGGTGCGCCCGGTGCTGGAGCGGGGCACGGGGTTGACCGCCGGGACCGACTTCCATCTGGCGTTCGCGCCGGAGCGTATCGACCCGGGCAACAAGGGTTTCGGGTTGCGCAACACACCGAAGGTCGTGGGTGGGCTCATGCCGTGCTGTGCCCAGGCCGCCGCCGCGCTCTACGGCAAGGTCTGCGACACGGTGGTGATGGCCAAGGGCACGCGCGAGGCGGAGATGGCCAAGCTGCTGGAGAACACCTATCGGAATGTCAATATCGCGCTGGTCAACGAGCTCGCGATGGTTGCCCACGAACTGGACGTCGACCTGTGGGACGCGATCGCGTGCGCTGCCACGAAGCCGTTCGGCTTCCAGCCCTTCCACCCGGGGCCGGGCGTCGGGGGGCACTGCATCCCCGTCGACCCGAACTACCTCATTCACCAGGCGCATGCGGCGGGCAGCGCTGTTCGCCTGGTCGAACTCGCACAGGAGATCAACCGCGGTATGCCCGAGTACGTCGTGCGGCGCGCGGCAGAAGTGCTCGGTGCGGGCAGATCGCTGAGAGGCGTCTGCGTCCTCCTGGTCGGGGTGACGTACAAGGAGAATGTCTCCGACCTGCGGGAGACCCCGGCGCGACCGATCGTGCGGCGGCTGCGGGCCGAGTCGGCGAACGTGACCTATCACGACCCGTATGTCGCCGGGTTCACCGTGGACGACGAGCCGGTGGACCGGGCGGCGGACGTCGTACGGGCCGCCGCCGCGGCGGATCTCACCATCCTGCTCCAGCCGCACGCGGCCTATGACCTGGACGCCATCGTGGCCGCCGCGCCGCTTCTGCTGGACGCGAGGGGCTGCACCCACAGCACCCACAGCGGCGCCGAACTGCTGTAGCCGCCGAACAGTACAGTCGGCGTGAGCCGCACACCTAGCGGGCGTGCGCCCGGCGCCGGACATGCCGCGCGGCATCGAGCAGAACGGGTGGTGTCACGCGCTCAACGGTCCTGCGCGTGCGCCCCTGGCGTTCGCCCGGCCGCTGCTGGTACAGGGTGCTGTGCTCGGAGCTGCGCTCCTCCGCCGGGCGGCCGTTGGTGTAGTAGTAGAGGGCGAGCGACCGACGGGTCCGGCCCGGCGGGCAGGCCAGCGGCTCGGGGTGGCCGTGGTAGGCGAAGTCCGTGGTGGCGAAGACGACGAAGCGGTTGAAGACGGGAAGGACTTCCGCAACCGCGTGGGTCATCTGCCGGTCCCACAGCTCCAGAGCACCCCCGTACGACTCCTGCCAGTCCCTGTTCAGGTAGACGATGGCGTTCAGCCTGCGGTCGAGGCGCAGTTTCTGATGCCAGTTGAAGTCCGCGTGCACTTTGAGGAATCCGCCCCGCTCGATCTGGTGCAGGCCCCCGCCCTCGAAGTACGGGTCAGGTACGAGACCGTCGATTCCGGTCAGCCGCTCGAGAAAGCCGAGGAACACCGCCGAGTTGAACTGCGCCAGCAGATGGCGGGTGAACTCCCCGAACAGGGCGTCTCCTTCACTGGCCAGCTTCTTCGAGGTGGACCGGTCGAACTTCTTCCAGGGCCCGTCACCGGGCTGAGGGAACTCCGACACGACCTGGTCCAGGACCCACTCGGGCAGGAGGCCGTCGAAGACGACATGGGGGAACGGCTCGGCGCTGCGGAAGCGATCGCGAGAGGTGTCGGCGAGTTGCGACAGGCGGTCGTCCGAGAAGTAGTACGGCTCAAACATCGCTCATCATCCTTGGTTTCGAGTGGTGGTGTTGTCGTACGGATGTCCCGGCCCGCGCCCGCGCCTGGACCGGCAGGAGTGTTGCCGCGACGAGCGCGAAGGTCATCGAATTGCTGATGCCGAAGGACCAGGGGCGCTCCAGCACGGAGGCGAGGAGCACGGGGAGCAGGACGCAGGCCGCGACCGGAAAACCGCGGGTCCCGCCGCGGAAGAGCAGATACGCCAGCAGAACGGCGAACAGGAGCAGTCCGACGATTCCGCCCGCGTACAGGGTGTCGATCCATTGGTTGTGCAACGAGGGCGAGACGGCTGCGGGTATCTCGCCACTCTGGTACTTGGCGGACCAGGCCTTGCTGCCGTAACCGAGGAGCGGAGAGCGGGTCCACTCCTCCTTGGCCAGGTCCCAGATGGCGGCACGCAGTCCGAGATCGCCGAAGTGCGCGGGGCGGAGCGGCACGGCGAGGCCGACCGCTGTCACCCCGGCGACGACCGTCCCGCCCAGCAGAAGGCGGCCGGGGGTAACGCCCGCGTTCGGTGCCGGGTCCGGCTGGTCGGGAAGCCTCGGCCGCAGCAACGCCAGCAGGGCCACCGCCGCGATGGCGGTCACGCTCGCCAGGACGCTGCCGGTGGCGATCGCCACGAAGGCGAGGTAGCACACCAGCGGGACGCGCACCCAGCCGCGCAGGCCCAGCCAGACGAAGGGGATGCTCGCCACCACCAGCAGGCTGAAGATGTTCTCGTTGGTGAAGACGCCCGCGTAGAGGATCCCCAGTTCGCCGCACGGATTGTCGCCGCGGCAGGAGCGTACGACAGTGGCGGGCTCGACGAACGACTCGATGCCGCCCAGCACGGTGTACACCATGACCACGGCGGCACCGCCGAGCAACGCGGAGCGTCCGGGGCGTGCGACGGCTGCCGCCAGCAGGGCCGCCAGCAAGGTGAGTTGTCGCGGCGTCCACAGGGGCTGTCCGTGCAGGGCGTCGGACGCGGCGAGGGCCAGGACGATCACGGTCGCGATCAGGGGCGCCACATTGATACGGGCGCGGGCGACCAGCAGCCGGCCGACGACGAACAGCACGCAGACCAGGAGAATCAGACCGTTGGCGAGGGAGCCGATCCGGTTCACCCAGCTCGGGAACCCGATCACGGTGTCGCCGAGGGGATCCAGGTGCTCCGCCCGGCCGGTGACGATCGTGTACACGGTGGCGGGCAGGTTGGCCAGGACGCCGATCAGCAGGACCAGGGTCGAGGTGAGGTCCCAGTCGCCGAACACGCGGGCCCTGCGAAGGGCGATCGCCCAGGGGATCAGGGACAGGAGTGTCAGGATCCCGATGATCAGTACCGTGGTGGACTGCTGTTGCGTCATCGGCGGCCTCCCGGGTGACTACCGGCTGCGGCCGGCCGGGGTGCGGATGCCGTCGGGAAGCGCCTTCGCCCGGTCCTCGGGTGCCGGAGCACCGTGCCGCTGTGCCGCTTGGCGGCGCCGGTGCGGGCGGGTGTGCCTGTCGGGCGGCGCGGCGGTGACGACGGCGCCGAGGACGCGCGCACCGATCGAGGCCAGGCCCTCGAGCGCACGGCGTACCTGGTCGAACCGGCTCTTGCCGACCCGGACCACGAGCACCACCGCCTCCGCCTCGGCGGCGAGGATCGCCGCGTCGGCGAACGGAAGCAGGGGTGGGCTGTCCAGCACGACGAAATCCGCGTCCGCCTCGAGCGTGCGCAGCAACTGCCTCAGGTGGCGTGACGACAGCAGTGCGGCCGGGTCGGGCGGAGGAGCGCCGCTCGGCAGCACCCGCAGATGTCCGGCCTCCCAGGTCTGGAGGGCGTCGGCGAGTCCCACCTCACCGGTGACGACGTCAGTCAGGCCGGGGGCGTCGTGCAGGCCGAGCGTCTCGGCCAGACGCGGACGACGCAGGTCCGCCTCGACGAGTACGACGCGTCGGCCCGTGCGGGCGACGTTGACCGCCAGGTCGACGGCGGTGTCGGTCCGGGCCTCACCGCTCACGGCGCTGGTGACGAGCAGTGAGTTCGGTGTGCCGTCGCGTGGCAGGCGCAGGCGGATCCGCAACTGGCTGAGCGCTTCGTCACGCTGGGTGCCTCGGCCCCGGTCGGCTGTGCCCGCCCTGCGCCGTGCGGGCTTGGGGAGGACGCCCAGCGTCGCGACCTCCAGACGCCTGCGGAGGTCGCCTGCCGAACGGACCCTGGTGTCGAGCGAGTTGCGCAGGACGGCGCCCGTGATGCCGACGACGATGCCGGCGAGCAGACCGATCGCCCCGTTCAGCACCGGGCGCGGACTTGTGGGTGTCGTCGGCGGTTCGGGATTGCCGACCACGCTGGCCTTGACCAGTTGCGGCGCGTCGTCCGAGCCCTTCTCGATGCTGTCGATGTACCTCGTGAACTGGGTGGCGGTCTCGTCGGCGATCGCCTGTGCACGCGTGGCGGACGGGTCCTCCACCCCGATGTCGACCAGGGTGGTGTCGAGCGGCGCCTGCGCACTGATCTTGTTCGCGAGGTGCTCGGGTGTCGTGCGCAGATCGAGTTCGTCGATGACGCCGCGGAGCACCACGGGACTCGTCGTGATCTTCGTATAGGACTTGACGCGCTGCTGGGTGAACAGGCCGCCCGCATACGCGTCGGCGCTGTTCTTGTCGTTGGTGGCGATGAAGAGCTGCGCCTTCGCCGTATAGGTGCGCGGCGTCAGGGCGGTCACGGCTGCCGCTGTGAACAGTCCCACCAGGACGCACACCACGACGAACCGCCAACGCCGGCGCAGGACATCGACGTATTCACGGAGATCCACGGGAGCTCCTCTGCGGCTTGGGGCGGGACCGCTTGACCTTGCCCGCCCATAGAGGCATATGCTGGTTTACGTCGTAAATGTACGTTATCAGCTTATGTTGCAAGGTGGGAAGTCATGGACAATCGCCTTGGGCACTGCGCGATCACCCCCTACGGGCGGGGAGCCGGCAGCTCGCGGGTCCGTGTCTTCGAGTGGCTGGACCGCGTCGACACAGACTTCACCGTCAGCAGCTACGCGTCGTTCGCCGATGCCGCCCCGTCCCGGCTGGCCCGGCACCCGGTGGCCGTGGCGCTGGCGGAACGGCGGCTGTACCACCTGGCGGCCGCGCGCCCGCGTCGTCTGCTGCTGCACCGGGAGGCGTCCCCGCTCAGCCGCGGCTGGTGGGAACGCAGGCTGCTCACCTCCGCGGACTTCGGCGTGTACGACTTCGACGACGCCCTGCAGTGGGACTGGGGTGCCGGTGGGGCGGTGCGCAGGCTCGCCCCGAAGGCCGGCAAGGCGCGAACCGCGGTCCGGTACGCCGACCGCGTCATCGCGGGCAACGACGTCCTCGGGAACTGGGCCGCGGGGCGCCACCGCGACGTCGTGGTGATCCCCAGTTGCGTCGCGCCGGAGGACTACGCGCCGAAAACCGCTTATGCGTTGCACGACCCGCCACGCCTCGGCTGGATCGGCTCACGGCACAACGAGGCCTGCCTGCTGCGGGTGGCCGGGGCGCTAGAGGAGATCCACCGGGGCAGCGGCGCCCGCCTGACGCTCATCGGCACCACGACGCGTTCGCTGGGCCGCATCGAGGCCTTCATCGACCGGTTCGACTGGAGCCCGCACCGCGAGCGCACCATGCTCGCGGACATCGACATCGGTCTCATGCCCCTGCCGTCGACCCCTTACAGCATGGGCAAGTGCGGTTACAAGCTGCTCCAGTGCGGGGCCGCGGGGCTGCCCGCCGTGGCCACGCCGATCGGGGTGAACGCCGAGATCCTCGATCGGCTCGGGATGCCGGCCGCCCGCGACGAACGCGAGTGGACCGAGGTGATCCAGAGCCTGCTGAGGGCGTCGGATGCCGCCAGGGAGCGGCTGGGGAGGCAAGCGCGGGCCGTCGTCCGCCGCCACTACTCGTACGACGCCTGGCTTCCCCGGTGGGCCGCGGCACTGGAACTCGAGGGTGTGCCGTCATGACCGCCGCCTCCCGCGAGCCCCTGCCTGCCGGCGTCCGTGGCCGAGCGGCCGTTCCGCCGATGACTCCCGTGCCTCTCCCGTGGACGCTCCGGGCCCTGGACGTCGTCGTCGCGGTGACACTGCTCGTCCTCCTGTCACCCCTGATGCTGTTCCTTGCCGTCCTGATCCGCGCGACAAGCGGCAGCCCCGTGCTCTTCCGGCAGCAGCGGACAGGAGAAGGGGCACGGGAGTTCACCCTCTACAAGTTCCGTACCATGCGGCACGGTATGACCGGCCCCGGGCTCACCAGCGGCTGCGACCCCCGTGTGACCGGCACGGGCCGACTGCTCAGGCGCTTCCACCTGGACGAGCTGCCGCAACTGGCCAACGTGCTGCGCGGTGACATGACGCTGGTGGGTCCCCGCCCGGAACCGGCCCACGTGGCTCGCCGTTTCCCGCCCGAACACCGATGGATGTTCCGTCACCGTCCCGGGCTCACCGGACCGTGCCAGCTGCTTTCGCGCGAGCACGCTGCGCTGCTCAACGACAAGCCGGATCCCGAGGAGTACTACCTCGCGGTCATGGTTCCGCTGCGCGCCGAGCTGAACGCGGAGCTATTTTCCCACGCCTCCTTGACCACCGTGCTGCGTTACATCGCTCGGACGCTGTGGTACGTGCTGTCCGCCATGTGGGACAGGAGTGGTTCCGGTACACGCTCCGACCGGCCCGGCGATGCCGGCACACGGTGCACCGAGGAAGGTTGATTCCCCATGCGAGCGGTCGTGACCGGGGCAGCCGGATTCATCGGCTCCCATCTGTGCGAGCACTTGTTGTCCCGCGGCGACGAGGTGATCGGCGTCGACGCCATGACGGACTTCTACACCCCCGCGCGCAAGCGGGAGAACCTCGGCCCGCTGCTGGACCGGGACGGATTCGCCTTCCGGCGGGCCGATCTGCTCCAGGTTCCCCTGGAGCCGGTCTTCGCCGAGGCCGACGCCGTCTACCACCTCGCGGGCCAGCCCGGCGTCCGCGGATCCTGGGGCCCGGAGTTCGCCGTCTACGTGGAACGCAACGTCCTGGCGACCCAGCGCGTGCTGGAGGCGGCCCGCGCCACCGGCCTGCGCCGCCTCGTCTACGCCTCCAGTTCGTCGGTGTACGGAGACGCCGAGGCGTACCCGACCCGGGAGACCGTGCGCCCCAGCCCCGTCTCCCCGTACGGCGTGACGAAGCTCGCCGCGGAGCACCTGTGCGAGGCCTATCGTGCCGCCTTCGGTGTCCCCGTCGCCTCGCTGCGGCTGTTCAGCGTCTACGGGCCGGGGCAGCGTCCCGACATGGCGTTCTCACGGCTGGTCACGACAGCGATCAGTGAGCGTCCGTTCCTGCTCTACGGGGACGGGGAGCAGAGCCGCGACTTCACCTACGTCACCGACGTGGTGACCGCCATGCGCGCGGTGGCGCTCTCCTCGTGGAGCGGTGTCGCCAATGTGGGGGGCGGCTGCGAGGTGACGATGAACGAGGCCATCGCCCTGCTCCGCCTGCTCGGCGCCCCGGTGCGCGTGGTCCGCGTGCCGCGTCAGCCGGGCGACGCCCGCCGTACCGCAGCCGACATCACCCGCGCACGTGAGGCGTTCGGCTACCGGCCGGCAACGGGCCTGCGGGACGGACTCGCGGCGATGGTGACGGCCGCACGCACCGGCCGCCCGGTGCCGGCCGTCTGACCACCGGGACGACCGTGCGACCAGCAGGTTCGTCAGACATCCCTGTTCGGCTAGGCAAAGTGCGGATCGTCATTGGTGATGGGGGTGGTCACTCCGACGAACGTGTTGCCGGTCGACGTACCCAGAGCGCCCTTGTAGTTGTATATGGCCCACTGCATGCCGTCGAATGTGTTGTCGTACACATTCGCGCCTATGTAGTGGTTGATGCCGACGCCGAACCTGTCCGCATTCCCGATGTTGTGGATGTTGTTCCGGTAGACGTTCAGGTTCTTCGCGGCGTTGAACGGACCGCCGCTGATGCCGATGATCACGACACCGTTCGTGAATCTGGTTCCACTGATGTCGTTGTCGTGGATAAGGATGTTGTCGGCTGCCGCGTTCTGGAAGCCGCTGTATACAATGCCCGGCAACGTACCTGTGCCGGTCGTGGAACCGCCGACGATCGTGTTGTGGTGAACGAATACGTCGGACAACATCTCGCTGGACGAGTTGGGCTCGAGGTCGATGGGGCCGGGCATTCCGGAACGCGAACACTTGACAAAGGTGTTGTTATGCACCTCGATGCGCGTACCGGTGATGATGGAAACACCGTTCCGATTGAAGTGATCAGACGTGAACGTGTTGTTCGGCCCGATCGTGCAATTCTTGGCGGAACTCCCGATGTTCACATAGACGCCGTCACCGATGATGTTGTTGAACTGGCAGTTCTTGACAACCACGTTGCTGAAGTTTCCGTGGATCCTCACGCAGTGGCGGTATTGGGACCAGGTGGCTCCCTGGTTCGCCGCACGTCCGTCGAATGTGAGGTTGTCGATCGTGACGCCCGAGCCACTCACCTTCAGGATCTCGTCGCTCTGCCTGGTCGACGCGGTGGAGTTGTCGGGGAAGCGCAGGACCGAACCATTGCCTTCGACGTAGCAGTTGGCCGGAATCGACAGCGAGGTGACCGTGTACGTCCGCCCTGCCGGGAAGACGAGACGCTTGCCGGCGGCGGCGTCGGCCGCCAACTGAGGTGTGGCGTAGTCCGCCACGAGGACAGCGCCGCCGTCGCCCGAAGGGCGTCGTGCTGCGGTCAGAAGAGGGATTGATATCAGCGCCAATATCGACCTGCGGGAAACAGGGCTGAAACCGGAGGGTATCTCCGCCTGTGATCTCTGTGCTCGGTGCAAACCAGGGACTCCGTGTGCGTGGAACAATGTCAGCGGTCGGCGCCCGCTCGGGTGCGGTACTCTACCCTAAACTTGCTCCATTGCCAGACTTGACATCAGAGCCTGCCCGTGAATCGATCTTTGATCAGAGCGGCGCAGCTGCGCGGCCGCTATCACCGCCTTCGTCAATTTACGGCGTATGTTTTATGGCGTGTGCGCGTCGTAGTCGGGCTGGGGGTACGAAGTGCGTCTGCCGCGCACTCAGGCCTTCCTTTGCGCTCCGCCGTAATAGGCCACGATTTCCGAGGCCGACATCTCGCCCTCCCGTCTGCGTCCCAGGAAGTAGTAGGCCGTGGCGTCGTCCATCGCGTACGGCGCCGGGACGAGGCGGTCGAGGGCCCGCAGCCAGCACAGCAGCAGGCGCGCCACCCGGCCCGCGAAGGCGGAGCGGGTCAGGCCCCGCACCAAGTGGTCGACGCTCCAGAGCAGTTGGGTGCCGGGACCCGCGACAGGGCCGGCCGCGAGTTCCTCGAACCCTCGGAAGAGATAGCGGTGGCCGCTCGCGGTGAACCGCGTGAAGTCGTAGGGCCCGGCGTGCACCTGCTGCAGGAACGGGGTCTCCGCGTAGACGAGGCCGTCGCTCTTCAGGACGCGGTGGGCCTCGGCGACGACCAGGGCCGGATCGAGCACGTGCTCCAGTACGGCCTGCACCAGCACCCCGTCGACGCTCGCCGTGGGCAGCGGGATGTGATGGGCGTCCGCGACGAACTGGGTCACCGGGCTGCCGACGAGGTCGAAGGCGATGACCTGGACACGCCGATCGCGGTAGACCGCGTCCACGCCGTTGCCCACCGTCCCGCCGCCTATGACGAGCAGCGTCGGGGCGGAGCCGGGAAGAGAGCGCATCAGGACGTCGATGTTCCGGGCCGCTACCCGGTTTGACGGCTTCCAGAGGCGGCGCAGCGGGCGGGGCAGCCGGGAGACGCGGCCGAGGGGATTCTGCCCGGTGCGTCCGGCACCGTCCGCGAAGTCCTCTCGGCGGAGCACGCTGCGCTCGAAGTCGACGAGGACCGGCCACCCGCCGATCACCGGGAAGCCGGCCGACGCGTGGTGCGGGCACTCGGGCGACGTGCAGCAGAAGGCGTCGCGCGCCGCGTTCAGGGGGGACCGGCAGCGCGGGCACATCAGTAGCCGCTCGATGCGGTCCAGTTCGATCAGGGCCATTGAGCTCCTCCGTCCGCTGCGCCGTCGGCTTGACCCGGCTTGACGGGAGAGGGAGTATGTGTACGTATACGACGTAAATATACATGCTGGGAAGGAGTGGCGGAATGTCGACCCCAGCTCTTGCGGCGACCACCCCTCCATCGGGCTCCGCCCCCGACTGGCCCGCACCGCCACCACGCGCGTCGTCGGCCGACCGGTTGCCGCCGCAGCCGGTGCTGCCGCGCGTCAAGGTGCTCCATGTGATCACCCGCATGCTGGGCGGTGCCGGAGGCAACACCCTGCTGTCGTCCATGGGGATGGACCCTGACCGGTACGAGATGTGGATCGCGGGCGGGCCGGGCGGTGAGCTGTGGGACCGGGCCCGGGCGGCGGGTGTGCGCACGGTCGAGATCCCGGAGTTCCGCCACGTTCTCACTCCCGCGGACATCCGCGTGCTCTGGCGGCTGATCAGGCTGATCCGCCGCGAACGCTTCACCGTCGTGCACACCCACTCCGCGAAGGGCGGCTTCCTCGGCCGGCTGGCCGCACGGCTGTGCCGCACGCCGGTGGTGGTGCACACCTTCCACGGCCTGAGCTTCCACGACCGGATGCCCCTGGGCCGGCGCAGGATCTACCACGGGCTCGAACGGGTGACGAGGCGCCTCGCCCACCGCTACCTCGCCGTCGCGCCGCGCGTGGCGCGCCAGGTCGTGGAGGAGCGGCTGGCTCCAGCCGGCAGCGTCCACGTCGTGCCGTCGGCGGTCGAACTGGCCAGCATTCCCGACGGGTTCGAACCGGCCGCACGGCGTGCGCTCGGTGTGCCGCCCGGGATGAAGCTCATCGGCACCGTCGGGCGGATCGACACCCAGAAGGCGCCACTGGACTTCGTCCGGATGGCCGCCGCCGTTCAGGAGGTGTTTCCCGACACCGCATTCGTCATGATCGGCGACGGGCCGCTGGCCGGGGACGTCCGGCGGCTCGCTGCTGAACTGGGCGTCGAGATACGGCTCACCGGTCACCGTCCGGACGCCGCCGCACTCGTAGCCGGACTGGACGTCTTCGTCATCACGTCCCTGTACGAGGGGCTCGGCCGCGCCCTCACGGAGGCGCTCGCCGCGGCGCGGCCGGTCGTCGCGACGGCCGTCAACGGAGTCCCCGACCTGGTGGAGCACGGCGCCACGGGCCTGCTGACGAGGCCGGATGACCGGGAGGACCTCGTCCGCGCGGTCGGCTGGCTGCTCGAACACCCCAGCGAGGCCGCCGCGATGGGGCGGCAGGGACGGGACCGCGTACGGGCGGCCTTCGCCCCCGAGGACATGTGCGCCCGCCTCGACGCCTGCTACCGCGAACTGCTGGGCCTGCCGGGCATCCGGCCGGCCGGACCCGCCCCCACCGCCCAACGGACCGTGACGTCCACCGACGCCGTGCCTGTCCCCACGTCCTGACGGGGACGCTCCCACTGCCACGGAGAAACCACCATGCGCCTCTCAGTCATCGGCACCGGATACGTAGGAGCCGTGCACGCCGCCTGCATGGCGGAGGTCGGGCACGAGGTCCTCGGCGTGGACGTCGACGCCGAGCGGATCACCGCGCTCGCCGCGGGCCGTGTGCCCTTCTACGAGCCGGGACTCGGCGGGATGCTCAAGCGGACCGTGGACGGCGGACGGCTGCGCTTCACCACGTCGACGGCCGAGGCGGTCCGCTTCGCCGACATGCACTTCGTGTGCGTCGGCACTCCGCAGCGGCCCGGCTCCGGCGCCGCCGATCTGCGGTACGTGGAGGCCGCCGTGGACGCGCTGGCCGCCCACATACCGGGCGGCGGACCCACGCAAGCCCTCGTCGTCGGCAAGTCCACCGTCCCTGTCGGGACGGCCGAGCGCCTCGCCCAGCGGCTGAAGGGCGCCGCCGACGTTGCCTGGAACCCGGAGTTCCTGCGCGAAGGGTGCGCGGTCCAGGACACCCTGCGGCCGGAACGCATCGTCGCCGGGGTCCGCACAGCGCACGCCGAGATGCGGCTGCGCGAGCTCTACGCGCCGCTGCTCACCGCCGGCATGCCCTTCATCGCCACCGACACCGCCACCGCCGAAATGGTCAAGCTGGCGTCGAACGCCTTCCTTGCCACGAAGATCTCCTTCATCAACGCCATGGCCGAGATCTGCGACGTCACCGGTGCCGACGTCCGCACCCTCGCCGAGGCCATGGGCGCGGACTCCCGCATCGGGCCCCGCTTCCTGGCCCCCGGCCTCGGCTTCGGCGGCAGCTGCCTGCCCAAGGACATCCGGGCCTTCGCCGCCTGGGCGGAGGAGCGGGGCGTCGCGGAGTCGGTGACCCTCCTCCGGGAGGCCGACGCGATCAACACCCGGCAGCGGCGGCGTGTCGTCGACCTTGCCGAACGGCTGGTCGGCGGGTCCTTCACCGACCGCGGTGTCGCGGTCCTCGGGGCCGCCTTCAAGCCCCGCAGCGACGACGTCCGCGACTCGCCGGCGCTCGCAGTCGCGGAGGAGGTTCGACGCCGGGGCGCCCGGGTCCGCGTCCACGATCCGGAGGCGGTCGACAACGCCCGGGCGGCGCACCCCGCGCTGCAGTTCGCCCTGGACGTGGCCAAGGCATGCGAGCGGGCCGACGTGGTGCTGCACCTCACCGAGTGGCCCCAGTACCGAGAGCTCGACCCGGCCTCTCTGGCCACCGTGGTGCGCACCCCGGCCATCGTGGACGCGCGCCACACCCTCGACTCGGTGGCCTGGCGCGCGGCGGGCTGGACCCTGTGCGCACCCGGCCGTCCGCGGCTCGGCTGACCGGCAGGAGGATGTCATGCGTGTCGTGGTGGCCGGCGGGAGCGGCTTCCTGGGATCGCATCTGTGCGAGGCGCTGCTCAGCAGGGGGGACGCCGTCTGCTGCCTGGACGACTTCTCCTCGGGCCGGGCGGCCAATATCAACCACCTGATGCCCGTGCCCGGCTTCGTCTGTACACGGGGCGACGTCACCACCCGCTTCCGGGTCTTCGGGCACGTCGACGCCGTGGTCCACCTCGCGAGCCCCGCCTCGCCGCCCGACTACCAGCGCTGGCCCCTGCAGACACTGGCCGCCGGCAGCCGGGGCACCGAGAACCTGCTGCTGCTGGCGGTCCGGCACCGGGCCCGTTTCGTCCTGGCGTCCACCAGCGAGGTCTACGGCGACCCCGCGGTGCACCCGCAGGAGGAGGAGTACTGGGGACACGTCAACCCCGTCGGACCGCGCAGCGTCTACGACGAGGCCAAGCGCTTCGCCGAGGCCCTGACCATGGCCTACCGGCGCAGCCGGGGCGCGGCCACCGGTATCGTGCGGATCTTCAACACGTACGGTCCGCGGATGCGTGCCGACGACGGACGGGTGGTGTCCACCTTCGTCCGGCAAGCCCTGGACAGGGAAGCACTGACCGTCTTCGGCGACGGCAGCCAGACCCGCAGCCTGTGCTACGTCGACGACATGGTCCGCGGCCTGCTGGCCATGGTGGACTCGGACCTGCCCGGCCCCGTCAACCTCGGCAACCCCGGTGAGCGGACCGTGCGGGAGCTCGCGGAACTGGTACTGCTGATCACGGGCTCGGACAGCGGACTGCGCTTCCTGCCACTGCCCGTCGACGATCCGGTCCGCCGGCGCCCCGCCATCACGCGGGCCCGCGAAGAGCTCGGCTGGCAGCCGCAGGTGCCCCTGGAAGAAGGGCTGCGCCGCACTGTCGCCTGGTTCGCCGCGCGGCCGGACACGCCCGTACAAGCCCCCGACCCTTCTACAGCGGGGTGGCCCTCATGAAAGCACTCGTCCTGTGCGGCGGAGCCGGCACCCGCCTGCGCCCCATCACACACACCTCCGCGAAGCAACTCGTGCCGGTGGCCAACAAACCGGTGCTGTTCTACGGCCTGGAGGCCATCGCCGCCGCCGGCGTGACCCGGACCGGCATCATCGTCGGCGACACCGCGCCGGAGATCCGCGAAGCCGTCGGCGACGGCTCCCGGTTCGGACTCGACGTGAGCTACCTTCCGCAGGAAGCGCCGCTGGGGCTGGCGCACGCCGTCCTGATCGCCCGGGGCTTCCTGGACGACGACGACTTCGTGATGTACCTCGGCGACAACTTCATCGTCGGTGGCATCTCCGGCGTGGTCGACGACTTCCGCCGTGAGCGGCCCGACGCCCGGATTCTGCTGACCCACGTGCCCGAACCGACCGCCTTCGGCATCGCCGAGCTGGACGGGACGGGCCGGGTGGTGGGCCTGGAGGAGAAACCGCGGCATCCGAAGAGCGATCTGGCGCTCGTGGGCGTCTACCTGTTCACCCCCGCCGTGCACGAGGCCGTACGGGCCGTACGGCCGTCCCGGCGCGGCGAGCTGGAGATCACCGACGCCCTCCAGTGGCTGCTCGACCAGGGGTACAACGTCCGGGCCAGCACCATCTCGGGCTACTGGAAGGACACCGGGAACGTCACCGACATGCTGGAGGTGAACCGCTCCGTCCTGGAGACCCTTCAGCCGCGGACCGAGGGCAGCGTCGACGAGGTCAGCGAGATCATCGGCCGGGTCCGCATCGAGGCCGGCGCCAAGGTCTTCGCCAGCCGCGTCGTCGGCCCGGCCCTCATCGGGGCCGGGACGGTGATCGCCGACTCCTACGTCGGGCCCTTCACCTCGATCGCCGAGAACTGTCTGGTCGAGGAGAGCGAGATCGAGTACTCGATCGTGCTGCGGCAGGCGACCGTCGTCGGGACGCGCCGGATCGAGGTGTCGCTGATCGGCAACAGCGTCGAGGTGACCCCGGCGCCCCGTACCCCTGCCGTGCACCGGCTGGTGCTCGGCGACCACAGCAAGGTGCAGATCCCGTCATGACCACCATCCGCGTCCTGGTCACCGGCGGAGCCGGGTTCATCGGCTCCCACTACGTCCGCACGCTGCTCGGCCCGGACGGCCCGCCGGAGGTGACCGTCACGGTGCTGGACAAGCTCACCTACGCCGGCAACCCGGCGAATCTGCACGAGGTCCGCGACGCGGACGGCTTCACCTTCGTCCGCGGCGACATCTGCGACGCGGAGCTCGTCGACCGGCTGGTCGCCGCACACGACCAGGTGGTGCACTTCGCCGCCGAGTCGCACGTCGACCGGTCCATCCTGGGCGCCGACGCATTCGTACGGACGAACGTGCTGGGCACACAGACCCTGCTGGACGCGGCCCTGCGCCACGGACTGGGGACCTTCGTCCACATCTCCTCCGACGAGGTGTACGGCTCCATCGAGAAGGGCTCCTGGCCGGAGACCGACCCGCTGCGGCCCAACTCGCCCTACTCCGCCTCCAAAGCGGCGTCGGACCTGATCGCGCTGGCGTACCACCGCACCCACGGCCTCGACGTGCGGGTCACCCGGTGCTCGAACAACTACGGCCACCACCAGTACCCCGAGAAGGTCGTCCCCCTCTTCATCACCCGTCTGCTGAACGGCAGGCCCGTCCCGCTCTACGGCGACGGCGGCAACGTGCGCGACTGGATCCACATCGACGACCATGTGCGCGGCATCGAACTCGTCCGCACCCGAGGCTGCCCCGGCGAGGTCTACAACATCGGCGGCGGCAACGAACTGTCCAACCGGGAAATGACCGACCTGCTGCTGCTCGCGTGCGGCGCCGACCGGCGGATGGTGAGGTTCGTCGAGGACCGCAAGGGGCACGACCGCCGCTACTCGGTCGACTTCACGAAGATCCGCACCGAGCTCGGCTACACACCGCGCAAGGACCTGGCCACGGGACTCGCGGAGACCGTCCGCTGGTACCGCACGCACCGCTCCTGGTGGGAGCCGCTGGTGGACCGAGCGGCCGGAGGCCCGGCCCTGCGCACCTCCGGCCTACCGGTGCGGAGGACGGAGAATCCGTCATGAGCCTGCCCATCGAGGACTACGCCCTTCTCAGCGACCTGGAAACCGCCGCCATGGTCGGCCGGGACGGTTCGGTCGACTGGCTGTGTCTGCCCCGCTTCGACTCGGAGGCCTGTCTTGCCGCGCTGCTGGGCACACGGGACCACGGCTTCTGGCGGGTCGCTCCGACCGCCGCGCCGGGTACCTGTACCCGGCGCGCCTACCGGCCCGACACGCTGGTTCTGGACACCTGGTGGGAGACCGCCGAGGGAGCGGTGCGGGTCACCGACTTCATGTCGCCCCGTGCCCGGCTGCCGTGCATCGTCCGTGTGGTCGAGGGTTTGTCGGGCGCCGTGCGCATGCGCAGCGAACTGCGCCTGCGCTTCCACCACGGGCGCGTGGTGCCCTGGGTCCGCGACATCGGCGACTGCACCGTCGCGGTCGCCGGGCCGGACGCCGTATGGCTGAGCGCGGACGGTCCGGTGCGCCCCCTGGGCGGGGAGGGCACCACGGTTCTGGACTTCAGCGTCCCGGCCGGACGGCGGATGGCCCTCACCCTGGCATGGGCGCCCTCGCACCGCCCCGGGCTGCCCGCACCCCTGGGTGTCCCGGCGGAGACGATGCTCAAGGAGACCGGCGACTTCTGGCGGCGCTGGGCGGGCCAGTGCCGCTACCAGGGGCCGTGGCGGGACGCCGTGGTGCGCTCCCTGATCATGCTGAAGGCGCTCACCTACGCCCCCACGGGCGGCATCGTCGCCGCTCCGACCACCTCGCTGCCCGGGTGCATCGGCGGCGAACGCAACTGGGACTACCGGTACTGCTGGCTGCGCGACTCCGCCCTCACCCTGTCCTGCCTCCTGCGCAGCGGCTACCGGGAGGAGGCCTGCGCCTGGCTGGACTGGCTGGTACGGGCCGTCGCGGGCGACCCGGCCGATCTGCAGACGGTGTACGGCCTCGGTGGACAACGGCTGCTGCCGGAGACCGAGGCGCCCTGGCTGCCCGGCTACGAGGGATCACAGCCGGTGCGGTTCGGGAACTCCGCGGTCGGCCACTTCCAGCTGGACGTCTACGGCGAGGTCCTGGACGCGCTGTCGCTGTCCCTGCGGGCCGGCATCCCCATGCCCGCCCATGTATGGGATCTGGTCGAGGCACTGATGGGCTTCCTGCAGCGGCATTGGCGGGAACCCGACCAGGGGCTGTGGCAGATGCGGGGGCCGCGGCGGCAGTTCGTCCACTCCAAGGTGATGGTGTGGGTTGCCGCCGACCGTGCTCTGCGCATGGCGGAGGCGCTCGGCCGCAACGGTCCTTCGGCGGAGTGGCGGGCCCTGCGGGACGAGGTGCGCCGGCAGGTTCTGCGCCTGGGCTGGGACGCGGGGCAGCGGTCCTTCGTGCAGTCCTACGGTTCGGCCGGCCTGGACGCCTCCGCCCTGCTGATGCCACGACTCGGCTTTCTGCCCGCCCGGGACCCGAGGGTGCTGTGCACCGTCCGCGAGATGAGCCGACTGAACCACGGCGGCTTCGTACGGCGGTACGGCCCGGGCGGCGAGGGCGTGGACGGCATGCGGGGTCGCGAAGGGACGTTCGTGGCATGCTCCCTGTGGTATGCCGACGCTCTCGCCGCCACCGGACACACCCAACAGGCCCGGGATGCCTTCGAACGGGTGCTTGGCGTCCGCAATGACGTCGGACTGCTGTCGGAGCAGTGGGATCCGGACGCCGGGCGCCAGCTGGGCAACGCTCCCCAGGCGTTCAGCCACATCACCCTGGTGGAAACGGCGTTCACCCTGTCTGTAGCCCCATCGCGGAGTCCCCGAATCGGAGAAGCGTCGGACCGGCGACGGTCCTCGTCACCTTCGGGCGATCGGTCAAGAGCGTCAACACCCCGCTGACCGCGCGCTCGCGCGGGTGAGCCGCGGCAGGGCGAGGAAGACTGTCGAGGCGGCGAGCAGAGCCGCCGCGCACGGCACCCAGTAGCCCGCCGAGGCCCCCGCCGCGTCGGCCACCCACCCGGCCCCGCCGTAGCCCAGCGCCACCCCGACGGAGAGGCCTGAGACGATCCAGGTGATGCTCTCGGTGAGCCGTGCGGCCGGCGCCAGACGGCTTACCAGCTCCATCGTGGTGATCAAGGTCGGCGCGATGGAGGCGCCCGCCACGAAGAGCATCCCCGTCAGCACCGCGAGACCCGGCGCGAACACGAGCGGTGCCGTCGCCACCGCCATCGCCCAGACGCCGACCAGCAACCGCCGCGTGATCGCCCCCCGCGGCCGGATCGCGCCGAAGACCACGCCCGCCAGGGCCGAGCCGAGGGCGTACACGCCCAGCAGCAGACCGGAGAGCGCCTTGTGGTGGTGTGCGTCGGCGAACGCCACCGTCGCGACCTCCACCGAACCATAGGTCGCGCCCACCGACGTCAGCGTCAGCACCAGCAAGCCGAGGCCCGGGATGCGCAGCGCCCAGCCCTTCGAGCGCTGCGGCTGCGGGCGCACCGGCGGTTCCGTGCGCCGTTGTGCGGCGAACAGCAGGACGCCGACGGCGAGCAGGACCGCGGCCGTCAGCGGTCCGGCCTCGGCGCTGACCTCGGTCGACAAAGTGATCGCCAAGATCGGCCCGGCGACGTAGGTCACCTCGTCGAGCAGCGACTCCAGCGAGTACGCGGTGTGCAGCAGCTGCCGTGATCCCCGGTGGATCTCCGCCCAGCGGGACCTGACGAGCGCGCCCATGCTGGGCATGCAGCCCGCCACCGCCGCCGCGGCGTACAGCGTCCAGACCGGCGCGGCGTACCGGGCGCACAGCACGAGCGCACAGATGGCGGCGACCGACACGACCATCGCCGGAACGACGACCCGGCGCTGGCCATGGCGGTCGACCAGCCGGGAGATCTGCGGCCCGATCGCCGCGGTGGCGAACGCCTGTGTGGCGGAGACCGTACCGGCGAGCAGGTACTCACCGCCGAACTGCGACAGCATGGTGACGATGGCGACGCCGATCATCGACAGCGGAACGCGCGCGATGAAGCCCGCGGTACAGAAGTGCAGGCTGCCAGTGGCAGAGAAGATCCGGCGGTAATCGGAGAGCATGGGGACTCCACGCCCCGTCAGGAGCCGATCGTCGTTGGGCTGATCCGTCCGATGTCACCATCCCCAAGTCGCCTATTTTCCCGCATGACTCGGTATGCCGCGAGGCGACGCGCTTTCTCTCAGGGCGTATGCCGGTCGGTATATCTCCCTGCGCATGCGGGAGATGGCGAGATGAGTAAGCTGGAGGGAAGACACGTCGCGGCCCTGGAGAATCCTTCCTCCTCCACCAGCCCGATCACGCGGGCTTCTCAGCCGTCGCCCGGTGCCGTTCGCTCGGCTCGGCCCGCCCGAAAGTGGCCTTCCCAGGAGGTGAATGGGGGTGTGAACGCACTACCGCGAAGCCATGCACCGATGGCCGCGGTCAGCGCATGCATCATCGCGCTGACGGTGTTTTACTACATATTTCCGGAACGGCGGCTGCTCTTCGTCGCCATAGGAATAGTCGGCGTCACCGGTATCCTTCTGGGTGTCTTTCTCAACCGTCCGGTGCACCGACGCCCCTGGCTGCTGCTCGCCGCGGGAAACCTCTCCTTTGCCGCGGGCCAGACCGCCCAGATCACCTATATTCAGTTTCTCCAGCAGCCGAGCCCGTTTCCGTCGATAGCCGACGGCTTCTACCTCGCTGCGTACCCGCTCTACGCGGCCGGGCTGCTGGGCTTCGTCCACTGGCACACGGGGTGGCGCGACCGCGCGAGCCTCGTCGACGCGCTGACGCTGACGGTCGGCCTGGCATTGCTCTCCTGGCTCTTCCTCATCGACCCGTTCGCCCGTCTGGAGGGCCTGACCTGGGTGCAGAAGGCGTTCTCCATCGCCTATCCGCTCGGCGACATCCTCGTCCTGGCTATGCTGCTGCGCCTGCTCGCAGGCCATGGCGGCAAGAGCCGCTCGCTCGCGCTGCTCACCACGGGCACCCTCGGCCTGCTCACCGCCGACGTGGCGTACGGCCTGATACAACTGAACGGGACCTGGCGCACCGGTACGCTTGTCGATCTCGGCTGGGCCGTCCTGTACGGCGCCTGGGCGGCCGCCGCGCTGGATCCGTCCATGCGGTCGATGACCCAGCCGGTGGAATGGCGCGCCGACACCGGTGTGGGCCGGCTGAGCCTGCTCACCCTGGCGTCGCTGATCGCGCCGACCATCCTGCTGGTGCAGGCGGTGCGCGGCGTGAGCTCCAACGGCGGCGTCATCGGAGTGTTCTCCGCGGTGCTCTTCGTGCTCGTGCTCTACCGCCTGGCGGGCGTGGCGACGACCCACCGGCAGGCGGTCGGCCGGGAGAAGGTGCTGCGCGTCGCGGTGTCGTCGCTTGGCCAGGCGAACGGCGTGCCTCATGTGGCCGCCGCCGTCCACACCGCGGTGACGGGGCTGATGAATCACGGCCCGGCGCGTTCCGCGCTGCTCATCGTGCCGGACGACACTTTCTGGCTGAACGGGGCGCACGACGGCGAACGCCGGCCCGTGCCCGCGTGGGTGACCGCGGCCGTACAGAACCTGACCGCGTCCGGCGAGAACCGCCTGGTGCCCCTCGACGGCCTCGTGCGCGATCTCGCCGCCGACCTCGTGGGACCGGACGACGAGGAGCCGGCCCGCACAGGCCGGGCACTGGTCTGCCCGCTCGTCTCACACGACCACCCGTGCGGCGAACCGCTGATCGGGGCGCTGATCGTGGCCGGGGACGAGCGGGACCTGCTCGTGCTCCGTGAAACGCTGGCGACCCTCGCGGCGCAGACCGCACTCGCCGTGACGCGGCTCGACCTCGCCGAAGAGGTCAACCGCCGCAACAGCGAGGCGTACTTCCGCACCCTGGTGCAGAACGCCTCCGACGTCATCCTGATCCTCGACGACGACGACCGGGTCCGCTACGCCAGCCCCTCCGCCGACCAGGTGCTCGGCGTGCCGAACCTGGAGGGCACCCACCTCATCGATCTGGTGCCCCCGCAGGACAGCCGCACGGTGGTCCAGACACTCGGCCGGATACGCAGCCGTGACTACCAGACCCGCCGCGAGCACTGGCGCATGGTCCGCGTCGACCGGACGTCCATCGAGGTCGAGGTGAGATGGAGCGACCTGCGTGAGGAGGCGACGGTCGGAGGTGTGGTGCTCACCCTGCGGGACGTGACCGAACAGCGCAAGCTCGAACGCGAACTCACCCACCGGGCGTTCCACGACGCGCTCACCGGCCTGGCCAACCGCGTGCTCTTCCAGGACCGCGTCAGCCATGCCCTGATGCAGGCACAGCGCGACGGCACGGTGGTCGGCGTGCTCTTCGTCGACGTCGACAACTTCAAGGTCGTCAACGACATCCACGGCCACAGCGTGGGCGACGAACTTCTGGTCGCGCTGTCACTGAGGCTGCAGACCGCCGTCCGTGCCTCCGACACGGCCGCGCGCATCGGCGGTGACGAGTTCGCGCTCCTGGTGGAGGGCTCCGTCACCGCGGGGGGTGTGGAGCGGTTCACCGAACACGTGATGACCGTGTTCGACGAGCCGTTCCGGCTCAGCGTCGGGCCGGTGAGCACGTACGCCAGCGTCGGCGTCGCGACGACGGAGGACAGCATCGACTCGGTCGAACTGCTCAGGCACGCTGATCTCGCGTTGTACGCGGCGAAGACGGCGGGCAAGCGGCAGTGGCGCCGCTACCGCCCGGAGCTGCAGAGTGGCATGGCCGAGCGCGCCAAGTTGCAGGCGGGCCTGGACAGTTCGTCGATCGAGTCGTCGTTCATGGTGCTGTACCAACCCATCGTGGAGCTGACCGGCGGGCGGATCGTGGGCTTCGAGGCGCTCGTTCGCTGGCCCCACTCCACGCGCGGCATGGTGCTGCCGGAGGAGTTCATCACGCTGGCCGAGGAGAGCGGGCAGATCGTCCCGCTCGGCGCCTGGGTACTTGATCAGGCCTCGGCCGAGGCCGTCCGGTGGGAGAGCTCCGTGCGGCGCGACGGAGCGGCCGGACGCAGCGCACCGTACGTCAGCGTGAACGTGTCGCCGCGTCAGTTCCGGGACGAGGGGTTCCCGCAGGTGGTCCGGCGTGCCCTGGATCTCTCCGGCATCGAACCGTCGTCCCTCGTCATGGAACTGACCGAGAGTGTTCTGATGTATAACGACGAACGCATCCTGGCTGAGATGAGTTCGCTCACCGATCTCGGAATCCGCATCGCGATTGACGATTTCGGAACGGGATACTCGTCATTGAGCTATCTGCGTGAATTCCCGATCTCGATACTCAAGATCGACAAATCGTTCATCAGCGAACTGGGGCACTCTCCGGAGCAGTACGCCCTGGTCGAGGGCATCACCCATCTCGCGGACACGCTCGGCCTCACGGTGATCGCGGAAGGAGTGGAGAACGTGAGGCAACAGGAGTCGCTGGTCTCCATGGGCTGCCGGTTCGGGCAGGGATACCTCTTTGCCGAGCCGGTCGGTGCCGAGGAGGCGCAGCAGCTCGTCCTCGCGCCGCCACTCGGCCGCCTGGCGGAACTGCCTGGTGCGCCCGCGGAAGGGAAGCAGTGATGGGGACGGCGCTCTCCAGTGCAGGGCGCGGATTGCGCTCCGCAGGACGCCGCGGGTGGCAGGAGACCCAAGGTGTCGCAACGTGATGCCCCGTCGGCCGAATCGGCTGCGCCGTGCGTCGTGCTGCGCAATGACGAGGAGCAGTACGCGATCTGGCCCGCCGGTCGCCGGATCCCGGCCGGATGGCGCCGGGTGGGCGGGCCGGCGACCGCCGCCTGGTGCGCGGGCCTGGTGGACCGCCAGTGGACCGACATGCGCCCCGCGAGCACCCGCGCCGGGTGGCGGCCCCCGGCCCCGGGGCCGGGCACCGTGCCCGAGCTGGTCCGGGAGTGGGCGCGGCGTGAGCCGTCCGCGGACGCGGTGCTCTCGGACGCGGGCCGCCTCAGCTACGCCGAGCTGACCGGACGCGCCGACCGGCTTGCCCACGAGCTGCGCGCGTCGGGCGTCGGCGCGGAGTCCCTCGTCACCGTGTGCCTCGACCGTGTGCCCGAGCTGGTCGTCGCGCTGCTGGCGGTGTTGAGCTCCGGCGGTGCGTTCCTGCCCCTCGACCCGGCGACTCCGCGGCAGCGGCTGGTGGGACTGGTAGGAGAGACCGGTTCACGCCTCATCGTCTCGAGCCGCGAGCACGCCCCGATCTTCGCCGGGTGCCAGGCGCGGATCGTCCATGCCGGGGAGGTGGCCCCGCAGACTCCGCTGGAGGGACCGCGGCCGGCCCCCGGCCCGCGGCCGGACGACCTCGCCTACGTGATCTACACCTCCGGATCCACCGGGCCCCCCAAGGGTGTGATGATCACCCACAGGTCGCTGACCCATTCCCTCACCGCGGTGGCCGGGGCGTACCAACTGACGCCCGGCGACCGCGTGCTGCACGCGGCGGCCCTCGGCTTCGACACGTCGCTGGAGCAGATCTTCGCCACGCTGATCAGCGGTGCGACGCTCGTGCTCGCGGGAACACACGCCTGGGCGCCCACCGACCTGCTGCACCGCCTCCCGGAGCACGGGATCACCGTCGCCGACCTGACCCCGGCCTACTGGCGGCAGCTGGTCTCCGCCGCTGACCGCGGCGAGCGCATGGCATCGCTCAGGCTCGCCATCGTCGGCGGCGAGATCGTCACTGCGAAGGACTGCCGGGCCGTTCTGCGCCGGGTCCCCGGCGCGCGGCTCATCAATGCCTACGGGCTCACCGAGACCACCATCACCTCCACGCTCTGCGACCTGAACGAGGAGGTGCTCACCGCGCCCGACACCGCAGTCGCCCCGGTCGGCAGGCCCCTGGAGGGCAGTCACGTCCACGTGCTCGACGCCGAACTGCACCCGGTGCGACCGGGCGAGCGCGGCGAGATCTACATCGGCGGCCGGGGGCTGGCCCGCGGTATCTGGCGGCAACCCGCCCTGACCGCACGGCAGTTCCTGCCCGACCCGCACGGCTTGGCGCAGGGGGACCGGATGTATCGCACCGGGGATCTGGGCCGTCGGCGCCCGGACGGCCACCTGGAGGTCCTGGGCCGGGTCGACGACCAGCTGAAGATCCGCGGGTTCCGGGTCGACCCGGCCGAGGTCGAGGCCGCGCTCGTCTCCCTCCCGGAGATCAGCCAGGCGATGGTCGTGGCCCGGGCGCGCGACGATGGCGACCGGGACCTCGTCGCGTACTGCACAACGGCCTCACCACGGGAGGACGGCGAGGCGACACGGCGCGCTCGGCTGCGGGCGGCACTCGGCGAGGTCCTGCCGGGCTACATGATCCCGGCGGCTTTCCACACGGTGGAGCGGCTGCCCGTCACGCCAGGCGGAAAGCTCGACCGCCGGGCCGTGCTGGAACCCGCGGCCACGGCGCCGGTGACGGTCGGCGCCCACGACCGTCCGGTGCCGCAGGGCATGGCCCAGTTGTGGGGACGGATCCTGGGCGTCGACTACGTCCATCCGCACGACGACTTCTTCGAGCTGGGCGGCAACTCGCTGCTGGTCATGGAGATGCTCGCCCGGACCCGGGTCATCTTCGGCATCGGCGTCACGCAGATCCGCGACCTGACCCGTTCTCTGCTGCGGCATCCGACGCTTGCCGCCTTCGCCGAGGCCGTGCGCCAGGCGCGGGCGGGCACCTTGGCCCCCCCGGCCGGCGGCAGC
This sequence comes from Streptomyces sp. TRM68367, assembly GCF_014495685.1. Taxonomy (GTDB): domain Bacteria; phylum Actinomycetota; class Actinomycetes; order Streptomycetales; family Streptomycetaceae; genus Streptomyces. The sequence goes on from NZ_JACTVI010000043.1 coordinate 42,418, forward strand.
ATCTACTTCGCCGCCGAGGCCGATCGGCGCGTTCCGACGGTGGGCCACCACGCGCCGGCTCCCGACCCCAGCCACCCCCGCGACGTCCTCCTCACCGGGGCGACCGGGTTCTGCGGCGCGCACATGATCGACGAGCTGCTGAGCATCACGACAGGACGGGTGCTGTGCCTGGTCAGGGCCTCCGACGAGCAGCACGGCATGGAGCGGATCCGCGCCAGCCACCAGCGGCACGTCCACCGCGATCTGTCCAGCGCCCGCATCCAGCCGGTCATCGGCGACCTGGGCAAGCCCCTCCTGGGGCTGTCACCCGGCCACTTCGAGGAGCTGGGATCGACCATCGACGCCGTCTACCACTTCGGCGGCCAGGTCAACTTCATTTACCCGTACCACGAGTTGTGCGCGGCCAACGTCGACGGCACCCACGAGATCATCCGCCTGGCCGCGAGCCGGGCCGTCCCCGTCCACTTCACCTCCAGCATGGCGGTGCTGGCCGGATTCGGGCCGGCCGGGGTGCGCGAGGTGACGGAGAGCACGCCGCTGCGCTTCCCCGAGTATCTGTCGGTGGGGTACGTGGAGACCAAATGGGTCGGCGAGGCGCTGCTGAAGAAGGCGTCCGACGCAGGGCTGCCGGTCGCCGTCTACCGCTTGATGGACGTCACGGGCAGCAGCGGAACCGGCGTGATGAACACCGGCAGCGAGATGGCCGCCCTCATCGGCTTCATCGCGCGGACCGGGCTGTGCCCCGACGTTCCGCTGCCGCTGGACTTCCTGCCGGCCGACTGCCTCACGCGTGCGCTCGGCCACATCTCCACCCGCCATCCTGCGCGCGGCCAGGTCTACCACCTCACCAATCCGCGTCCCGCGCTGCTGGATTCGCTCACCGAGCGCCTGCGCGAGCGGGGTTACCCGGTCCGGGAGATGCCGTACGAGGAGTGGATCGCGGCCTTGGTGACGTACGCGGCCGGGCATCCCACCGACCCGATCACCCCGTTCGTCCCGCTCTTCGTCGACCGGTGTGCGCTCGCCGACATCACCGTGAGCGAGATGTACTTCCAGGGCGTCTTCCCGGAGTTCACCCGCGGCAACGCCGAACAGGCGCTGGCGGATGCCCGGATCGACATACCCCCCGTCGACGTGGAGATGATCGACCGCCACATCGACTTCCTCCGACAGGCCGACTACGTCCGGCCGGTGACAGGCCAGGAGCAGGGAGCGCCATGGTGGTGAGCCGATGCCCTGGCTGGGAGGCGCTGGACGTGCTGGAAGCGGCGCCCGACGCTCCGGTTGCCTTCTGCGCCGACCTCTCGCCCGCCTGCCTGCTGGCGGCGTACCGCACCGGGGTCTATCCGTTCCCGGCGTCCGACGAGTACGTCCGCGCCCTCAACGAGGCGATGTTCGCCGACCAGGTCCAGGAGGGCCGCATCCGTCTCGTGGGGGAGGAGCCGGACGACCCCTACGCCGTCTCCTGGTGGTCGCCGGACCCCAGACCGGTGGTGCCCGTCTCGGCCGCACACGTCAGCCGGAGCCTCGCCCGGCGGCTGCGCAGCCGCCTTGACTGGACGACCAGCCTCGACCGGCGGTTCGAGCAGGTCGTCCGCGAGTGCGGCGCCGGCCGCACCCCCCTGTGGCTCACCGAAGAGCTGATCGCAAGCCTGGTCCGCCTCCACGATCTGGGTCATGCCCACAGCGTCGAGGTGTGGGAGGAGGGCGATCTGGTCGGCGGCGTCTTCGGCCTCCAGGTCGGATCGGTCTTCAGCATGGACTCGATGTTCTTCCGCCGTCCCGGCGCCTCGAAGGTCGCGGTGGCCGACCTCGCGGCGCGCTTCGCACAGGCCGGCGGCGTGCTGCTCGACGCTCAGCGGGACAGCCCGCACGTCCGCAGCCTGGGCGGCGTTCTCGTACCGCGAGAGCAGTACGTGCGACACCTGCGCCGCAGCGCGCGCGACAGCCCCCCGATGCCCACAGATCCCCTGCCGGCCCGTCGCCTCGTCCGGCCGACGGGATCGCGCTGACCGCGTGCGGAGCGCTGCCGTGCCGTTCCGAGGTGTGCGGGCCCACCGGGGCACTGTCGTCGGACGTACGTCGTCGTTCCTTCACGCAGGCCCGGCGGTGTGGCCATGGGCCCCTTGCCGCAGGACGAGCTCGCCCTCCTCCACCGTCATCGGCCGGGCGAACAGGTATCCCTGTCCGTACCGGCAGCCGATGTCGGCCAGCAGGTCCCGTTGCACCCGCTCCTCGATCCCCTCGGCGATCACCTCCAGCCCGAGCGTGTCGGCGAGGCGGACGATGCCCTCGACCAGGGCCACCTGCTGCGGGTCCCGCGGGATGTCGTCGATGAACGTCTTGTCGATCTTGAGTACGTCGATGGGGAAGTCCCGAAGGTAGCGCAGCGAGGCGTAACCGGTGCCGAAGTCGTCGATCGCGATGCGCACGCCGATCTCCTTCAGCTCCCGGATGAGCGTGTCGATCTGGTCGGTCCGCTGCATGAGCACCGATTCGGTGAGTTCCAGCTGCAGCGTGCCCGGGACCAGACCGGAGGCGTCGACGGACCTGCAGACCTCGTCCAGAAAGCTCATGTCGCGCCACTGCCGGGCGGACACGTTGACGCTGAGGTACGGCGGTGCGGGCAGTCGGACGCGCCGCTGCAGCCGGGCGATGTCGGCCGTGGCATGGCGCAGCACCCAGGCGCCCAGTATCGAGATGTGCCCGGATTCCTCGGCCAGCGGGATGAACTGCCCCGGCGGGACCGGTCCGCTGGACAGACCCGGCCAGCGGGCCAGTGCCTCGAAGCCCACGACCTGGTCTGCGGCGATATCCACCACGGGCTGGTAGCGCAGGGTGAACTCCCCCCTGGCGATCGCTCCGTTCAGCTGCGCCCGGAGGTCGTGGCGCTCGACCAGGCGGACACGCTGCTGGGGCTGGAAACGGCGCCACTGTCGCTTTCCGGCGGCCTTGGCGGCATACAGGGCCAGATCGGCGAGCGCCAGGAGTTCGTCGGCGTCAGTGGTGTCCTGGGCAGTGGCCACGCCTATGCTGCCGGAGACGCTCACCGAGTCCTCAGCAAGCTGGAAGGGCCGGTTCAGGGTCTGGATCACCTGAGCGGCCAGCAACTCGGCGTCGAGGGGCTGCTTGGCGTCCTCCATCAGCACCGCGAACTCGTCGCCACCCAGCCGAGCCGCCGTGTCGGTACGGCGCAGGGCCCCCGACAGGCGCTCCGCCACGGCGCACAGCAGCCGGTCGCCGACCGCGTGCCCGCGCGTGTCGTTGACGATCTTGAAGTCGTCCAGGTCGATGAAGAGCAGGCATGTGATCGCCGACTCGCGCCGGCCGCGCAGCAGCGCGCGCTCGGTCCGCTCCAGCAGCAGCGTCCGGTTGGGCAGACCGGTCAGGGGGTCGTGGAAGGCGCGCTGCGTGAGCTCGTGCTCCAGCCGACGCTGCTCGGTGACGTCCCGCAGGGTGATGACCAGACCGCCCACGGTCCGGTCCTGCCGCAGGTCACGGCAGCGCACCTCCACCTCGATGCGGCTCGAATCCCGTACCACCCACCAGTGGTCGTGCGCTTCCTGCCGTGCCTCATCCAGCAGGCTCGTCAGCGCGCGGTTCACCCGGTCGCGCTCCTGGGGATCGACAAGTGCCTGCAGTTCGGTGCCGACCAGGTCGGCGCTGCCGAACAGGACGCGCGCGGACGGACTGGCATAACGGACGGTCGTGTCCTCGTCGACGATGAGGATGACGTCCGAGGCGTTGTGCACCAGGGTGCGGAAGTACGCCTCGCTCTCCTTGCGGGTGATCTCCCGCCGCAGCGCGATGCGTTCCGCCACCAACCTCGCGTGCGAGGCCAGGATCTCGAGCGAGCCGCGCATCTCGGCGAGTTGCTGCTCAGGGCCGGCTGCCAGCAGCACGCCCGAGGGCCCGCCGTCGGTTGGCCGGTCGGGCCGGTCCATGGGGCAGATCAGGGCGGTCGGCAGATCCGCGAGCCGCGCGGCGATGTCCGGCCCGAGCGCGGCGACGGGCACCATGAGGGCGCGGTGCCGGGCGAGGCTGCCCTGCCCGCTCGGAAGGCCGGGCTCACCACCGTTCAGACGCGTGTACAGGTCCTGGGCGTGCTGGGCCGACAGGACCAAGGTCGCGTGCCGGACGCTCGGTCCGAACAGCGCGGTGACCGCCGTGTCGCAGGCCCGCGCGACCTCCTCCGGCCAGAACGCACCCACCAGTGATGCGGACGCCGCGCGCAGTGCCTGTTCCCGCGCCACGGCCTTGCGGTGCGCCACGACCATCACGGCGAGCCGCAGGATCACCAGCACGAACAGCGCGGCGGAGAACGCGGCCAGCACTGTCGCGTCGTGCACGGTGCCCGCGCTCTCCTCGTGGACCAGGATCGCGGGCGGAATCAGTGTGGCCGCTGTGAGCAGCAGCAGGCGACGCCAGGGCGGAAACAGGGACTGCCACTGCGACCGGGGCTCCGACGCGGTCAGCTGCGTCATGGAGGGGTGGAGCGCGGCCAGTCCCCAGGCCGTGCAGAAGACGATCCGGCCGGAGTCCAGCAGGGTGTCCGCCTGCCCCATCTCGTTGAGCCGCAGGATCCCGTAGGCGATGTCGAAGCTCAGCAGTGTGCTCGTGCCCAGGACGAGCAACTGCACGGCGCGTTGGCGGCCGGGCCCGGGTCTGGGGGCGAGCAGCCGGACCAGCATCGCGAGCACCAGGACATCCCCGAGCGGGTAGGCCACGCTGATCGCATGCTGCTGCCAGGTGAGGCCCTCGAGCCGGACCAGCGGCTGCACCAAGTAGACCCACACCGGTAGCGCGAGCCCGGCCGTGACGATCAGCGCGTCGAGCAGGCTGGGCAGATCACGACCCGCCCGGCGGTAGCGCACCAGCCCGAACAGTCCCGCGGTGAGGAGAGGGTACCCGGCGAGGGAGCAGACGTCGGACGGGGACGTGAACGAGTTCGACGCGTGAAAGTACGTCTCCCGCACGTTGGAGTAGGTGCCCCCCGCGGCGAAGGCCAGCAGCCCGGCGGCGAGGACCCACCACGGCCAGCGATGCGCGGGCCGGTGGATCCGCACACCGGTCAGGACGGCGACGACACCCGCCAGGGCTATGACGGCCCACACCGGCGCCCGCATGTCCGGAACGGTCAGGTATACGCCGGTGAGGGGGCCGACCAGGGCAATGTGGGCTGCCATCAGGCGGTGGGCCAGCAACAAGGGCAAGCACCCCGAATCGGTGGCGACCGAAATGCGCGGTATATGCCAACTTGGGCTTTCTGTACCGATCATAAGGCGTGACCGGCATGCGCCGCATGTCGTCCTGCTGTGGGGCGCGCGCGGAAGCGTCAGCGCGAGCGAGGTCCCGGCCGTCCCGGCGTCGGCCGGCCGTACGGGCCTCTCGCTGACGGTCGGAAGCCGCAAGGGGGTGCTACTGCTGCGCCGCCGGGCGCCGGGCCGAGTCGGCGTAGCCGCGCGGGTTGAGCCGCTGGAAGTGCCAGGCATCCCGGCACATGTCGGCGAGGTCCCGGACGGGGCCCCAGCCCCAGGCGCGCCGTACGGCGGACGAGTCGGCGACGAGTGCGGCAACGTCGCCGGGGCGGCGCGGCACGATCTCGTACGGGATGGGTCTGCCGCATGCCCTGGTGAACGCGGCGACGACGTCGAGGACCGAGTTGCCGTGGCCCAGGCCGAGGTTGTACACGTGCATGCCCGGGGCGTCGCCGAAGTGGTCGAGGGCGACGCGGTGTGCTTCTACGGTGTCCATGACGTGGATGTAGTCGCGAATCGCGGTGCCGTCGTGCGTGGGATAGTCCCCGCCGTACACGCTCAGCCGTTCCCGCCTGCCGATGGCCACCTGCGCCAGGTACGGCATCAGGTTCCCGGGCGTGCCGTGCGGGTCCTCCCCGAGCAGTCCGCTGGGGTGGGCGCCGACCGGGTTGAAGTATCTCAGGCACAGCACGGTGTACTCGGGTCGTCGGCGGCAGACGTCGGCGAGGATCTGCTCGCAGACCCACTTGGAGGCGGCGTAGGGATTGGTGGGCCGGGCGGGGGTGGATTCGTCGAGCGGCCCCGTCCCCGCCTCGCCGTAGACGGAGCAGGACGAGGAGTACACGAGCTGGTGCACTCCGTGCTCGTGCATGGTCCGCAGCAGGGCCGTCATGCCGCCCACGTTCGTGTCGTAGTACTCGATGGGCGTGCTCGTCGATGCGCTCACGGACTTCAGGGAGGCGAAGTGCATCACCGCGTCCACCGCGTGCCGGTCGAAAACGGCCGAGAGGGCCTGCCGGTCGCGGATGTCCAACTCGTAGACATCACCGACGAAGCGTCCGGCGATCCGCTCCACGCGCGCGAAGACCTGCGGCGTGCTGTTGGAGTAGTCATCGACCACGATCACCTCGTAGCCGTGGTCGAGCAGATCGACGCACGCGTGGCTCCCGATGAAACCGGCCCCGCCGGTGATCAGGACTGTTGTCGGTGCGCTCATGGACCCGGCTCCCTCGAACGTCGTACGCTTACGACGTATACACGACTTTCCTCCTTTCGTTTCCTTGAGTCAAGGTCCGGACGTCAGGCCCTGACCAGCAACTGGAAATCAAACGCATACCGCGACGCCCGGTAGATGTGCGTCCCGTACTCCACCGGCCGCCCAGTGTCGTCGTACGCCGTGCGCTGCATGGTGAGCAGTGCGGCGCCCTCCTGTTCGTCCAGGCGGGACGCCTCCGTCGCGGTGGCCGAGCGGGCGCCGATGGTCTGGTGGGCGCTGTGCAGGGTGATGCCGGCCGAGCGCATCATGCGGTACAGGCCGGTCGACTCCAGGCGGGCGCTGTCGAGGTCCAGCAGCGTCGCCGGGAGGTAGTTGGACAGGAGGGCGACCGGCTGGCCGTGCGTGCAGCGCAGTCGTTCCAGGGCGATGACGTCGCTGCCCTCGGTGAGACCGAGGGCGGCCGCCACGTCGGGGGACGCCGGTACCGGCTCGTTGCGCACCACCTTCGTGGTCGGGCCCTGCCCGGCTGCCTCCAGGTCGTCGTAGAGGCTGCTCAGCTCCAGCGGGCGCTTGACCTGGCTGTGCACGACCTGGGTGCCGACGCCGCGCCGCCGGACCAGCAGTCCCTTGTCGACGAGGGACTGGATGGCCTGGCGGACGGTGGGGCGGGACAGGCCCAGGCGTACGGAGAGGTCGACCTCGTTGCCCAGGAGGCTGCCCGGGGCGAGGACCCCGTGCTCGATCGCCTCCTCCAGCTGCTGCGCGAGCTGATAGTAGAGCGGCACCGGACTGCCGCGGTCCAGGGCGAAGTCCAGCGTGCTGAGCGCGGGGGCGCTCCCGGCACGTGTGCGGTCACTGGTCTTCGCCATGGACGTACTTCCCAACTGAGGGCGCGGCAGGGTCAGGAGTTGCTCGGGAAACCGAGGTTGATGCCCGCGTCGGCCGGGTCCGGCCAGCGGGTGGTGATGACCTTGCCCTGGGTGTAGAAGGCGATGCCGTCGTTGCCGTAGATGTGCAGGTCGCCGAAGAGGGAGTCCTTCCAGCCGCCGAAGGAGTGGTAGCCGACGGGGACCGGGATCGGGACGTTCACGCCGACCATGCCCGCCTTGACCTCCAGCTGGAAGCGGCGGGCGGCGCCGCCGTCCCGGGTGAAGATCGCGGTGCCGTTGCCCCAGCGGGAGGAGTTGATCAGCTGGATGGCCTCCTCGTAGGTCTCCGCGCGGACCACGCACAGCACCGGGCCGAAGATCTCGTCCTTGTACGCGTCCGCCGTGACCGGCACGCGGTCCAGGAGGGACACGCCCAGGAAGAAGCCGTCAGCGCATTCAGGGTGGCCGTCGACCGTGTAGCCCGTGCCGTCGACGACGACCTCGGCGCCCTGCCCGGCCGCGCTCGCCACGTACGACGCCACCTTGTCGCGGTGCTCGCGGGTGATCAGCGGGCCCATCTCCGAGGCGGGGTCGTTGCCGGGGCCGATCTTCAGGTTCTTCGCGCGCTCGGCGATCTTGCCGACCAGCTCGTCACCCGTGTCGCCGACCGCGACCACGACGGAGACGGCCATGCAGCGCTCGCCCGCCGAGCCGTACGCGGCGTTGATCGCCTGGTCGGCGGCGAAGTCCAGGTCGGCGTCCGGCAGGACCAGCATGTGGTTCTTGGCGCCGCCCAGAGCCTGCACGCGCTTGCCGTGCTCGACCGCCCGGGCCTGGATGTACTTGGCGATCGGCGTCGAGCCGACGAAGGAGACGGCCTCCACGTCCGGGTGCTCCAGGAGACGGTCGACGGCCACCTTGTCGCCCTGGACGACGTTCAGCACGCCCTCGGGCAGGCCCGCCTCGGTGGCCAGTTCCGCCAGCCGGTACGACGCCGACGGGTCCTTCTCGCTGGGCTTGAGCACGAACGTGTTGCCGCACGCGATGGCCAGCGGGAACATCCACATCGGCACCATCGCCGGGAAGTTGAACGGCGTGATGCCCGCGACCACGCCGAGCGGCTGGCGGATCGAGGCGACGTCGACCCGGGTGGAGACCTGCGTGGACAGCTCGCCCTTGAGCTTCTCGGAGATGCCGCAGGCCAGCTCGACGATCTCCATGCCCCGCGCGACCTCGCCGAGCGCGTCGGAGTGCACCTTGCCGTGCTCCGCGGTGATCAGCTCGGCGATCTCGTCGCGGTGGGCGTCCAACAGCTCGCGGTACTTGAACAGGATCGCGGTGCGCTTGGCCAGGGACACCGTGCCCCAGCTCTGATACGCGGCGCTGGCGGAGGCGACCGCGGCGTCCACCTCGTCGACGGTCGCGAACGCGACCTGCTTCTCCTGGGCGCCGGTGGCCGGATTGTAGACGGCGCCGAAGCGGCCGGAGGTGCCCTCGACGGGCTTGCCGTCGATCCAGTGGGTGATGTTCTGCATGGTGCGGGGCCTTTCGGGAGCGGGGGAGTTCAGAGGTGGTGGCGGCGTCCGGCGAGGTGGTGGTCGTAGCGCTCGCGGGCCTCGACCGCCGCCTCGCGGGAGGCGGCCTCGGCCACGGGAACGTCCCACCAGGCCTGAGGGCCGGGGGAGGTGGGGTTCATGATGTCCGTCTCGACGTACACGCAGGTCGGCCGGTCGGAGGCGCGGGCAGTAGCCAGCGCCGCGCGCAGCTCGCGCACCGTCTTGGCGCGCAGGACGTCCATGCCGAGGCTGGCCGCGTTGGCGGCCAGGTCCACCGGGAGCGGGGCGCCGCTGAAGGTGCCGTCGGCGGACCGGTAGCGGTAGTCGGTGCCGAAGCGCTCGCCGCCGGTCTCGGCCGACAGCCCGCCGATGGAGGCGTAGCCGTGGTTCTGGATCAGAACGATGTTGACCGGCAGCCCCTCCTGGACCGCGGTGACGATCTCCGTCGGCATCATCAGGTAGGTGCCGTCGCCGACCAGCGACCACACGACCGTGTCCGGGGCGGCCTGCTGGATGCCGATGCCGGCCGGGATCTCGTAGCCCATGCAGGAGTAGCCGTACTCCAGGTGGTACTGGCGCGGGCTGCGGGAACGCCACAGCTTGTGCAGGTCGCCCGGGAGCGAACCGGCCGCGTTGATCACCACGTCGTCGTCGCCGACGACCGCGTCCAGCGCGCCGAGCACCTGCGTCTGGGTCGGCACCGCGCTCTCGTCGTCGGCCCGGTAGGCGGCCTCGACGACCTGGTCCCAGCGCTCCTTGCCGGCGCGGTACTCGGCCTCGTACGCGTCCGCCACGCGGTGGTCGGCCAGCGCCTGCGTCAGACCCGTGAGCCCTGTCCGCGCGTCGCAGACGAGCGTGCTCGCCGACAGCTTGTGCGCGTCGAAGGCGGTGATGTTGAGGTTCAGGAACCGCACGTCCGGGTTCTGGAACAGCGTGCCGGAGGCCGTGGTGAAGTCGGAGTAGCGGGTGCCGACACCGATCACCAGGTCGGCGGCGCGGGCGATGTCGTCGCTGACCGACGTGCCGGTGTGGCCGATGCCGCCCAGATCGGCCGGGTGGTCGTAGCGCAGGGAGCCCTTGCCCGCCTGGGTGGAGGCGACCGGGATGCCGGTGGCCTCCACGAACGACTTCAGTGCGGCCTCGGCCTCGCTGTGGTGGACGCCGCCGCCCGCGACGATCAGCGGGCGCTCGGCGGCCCGGATCGCCTCGACGGCCGCCGTCAGCTCCACCGGGTCGGGCGCGGGGCGCCGTACGTACCAGACGCGCTCGGCGAAGAACTCCTCCGGCCAGTCGTACGCCTCCGCCTGCACGTCCTGGGGGAGGGCCAGCGTCACCGCGCCGGTCTCGGCCGGGTCGGCGAGCACCCGCATGGCTTTCAGGGCCGAGGGGATCAGGGCCTCGGGGCGGGTGACGCGGTCGAAGTACCGGGACACCGGACGCAGCGAGTCGTTCACCGACACGTCCGCCTCGACCGGGTGCTCCAGCTGCTGGAGCAGCGGGTCGGGGGCGTGGCTGGCGAAGTAGTCGCCGGGCAGCAGGAGCACCGGCAGGCGGTTGATCGTCGCCAGGGCGGCGCCCGTGACGAGGTTCGTGGCGCCGGGGCCGATCGACGTCGTCACCGCCTGCGCGGACAGGCGGCCCAGCTGGCGGGCGTAGCCGACCGCCGCGTGCACCATGGCCTGCTCGTTGCGGCCCTGGTGGTACGGCATGACGTCCTCGCCGGCCTCCAGCAGGGCCTGGCCGACGCCGGCCACGTTGCCGTGGCCGAAGATGCCCCAGGTACCGGCGATCAGCCGGCGCCGTACGCCGTCCCGCTCGGTGTACTGGGCGGCCAGGAACCGCACCAGCGCCTGGGCGGTCGTCAGTCGGCGGGTGGAGCTCATCGGGACCTCTCGGGGGCGGTGTAGAGGGGCAGACGGGGGTCGACGGGCTGGTCCGGCCAGGTGCCGCGGATCCAGGCGTGGTCGGGGTGGTCGCAGATCAGCCAGGCGCGCTCGTCCTCCGGGCCCGCCATGACGTTCAGGTAGTACATGTGGTGGCCGGGTGTGGCCATGGACGGACCGTGCCAGCCGTCCGGGATGAGCACGACGTCGCCGTCGCGCACCTCGGCCAGCACGTCCGTGTCGCGGCCCGGACCGGAGGGGGAGACCCGCTGGTAGCCGAGGCCGGGGATGCCGTCGTGCCCGGCGAACTCGAAGTAGTAGATCTCCTCCAGCACGGACTCCTCGCCCGGCCGGTGCTCGTCGTGCTTGTGCGGCGGGAACGACGACCAGTTGCCGCCCGGCGTGATCACCTCGACCGCGATCAGCTTGTCGCAGTCGAAGACCCCGGCCGCGCCGAAGTTGTTGACCTGGCGGGAGCAGTTGCCGGTGCCGCGCAGCTCGACCGGGACCGACTCGGCCGGGCCGTAGCGGGCGGGCAGCCGGCGGGTGCAGCGCGCGCCGGTCAGCGCGAACCGTCCGCCGCCGGTGGACGTCACCGTCGTACGGGCGTCGCGCGGCACGTACGCGAAGTCGCTCACGCCGCTGAAGACGTCCGCGCGGCCGGTCAGCTCGAAGGTGTCGTGGCCGAAGTCGTCGTTGGCGGCGACCGTGCAGCCGCCGCTGAGCGGCACGACGATCCACTCGCTGTCACCGGTCTCGAAGGTGTGCGTGCCGCCAGGGGGCAGCTCCAGGATCCGCAGGCTGGAGTGGCTCCAGCCGGCCTTCTCGGGCGTGACGTCGACGACGTACGGGCCGCCGAGGGCCTTTCCAGCGGGCAGGTGAAACGTCATGGTCTCCTCCGGATCACTACAGGCCGGATCACAACAGGCCGACGGCCGTGTCCACCGCCGTCTCCACGCTGCCCTCGGCCGGGTAGAGCAGCGAACGGCCGACGACCATGCCCTTCACGGTGGGCAGCCGCAGCGCCTTGCGCCAGCGCTCGTAGGCGCCCTCCTGGTCCTTGCCGACCTCGCCGCCGAGCAGCACGGTGGGCAGCGTCGAGGTTTCCATGACCTGCGCCATGTCGTCCGGGTCGTCGGTGACCGGCAGCTTCAGCCAGGTGTAGGCGGAGGTGCCGCCCAGACCGGAGGCGATGGCGATGGACTTGGTGACGGCCTCGGCGGACAGGTCGTTGCGGACCTTGCCGTCGACGCGGCGGGAGATGAACGGCTCGACGAATATCGGCAGCCGGTGCGCGGCCGAGTCGTCGACGGCGCGGGCGGTGGCTTCCAGCGTGGTCAGGGAGCCCGGGTCGGCGTAGTCGATGCGGACCAGCAGCTTGCCCGCGTCGAAGCGGAGCCGGGCGATGTCCTCGGCGCGGTAGCCGGTGAACCGGTCGTCCATCTCGAAGGCGGCGCCGGCCAGGCCTCCGCGGTTCATCGAGCACATGACGACCTTGTTCTCCAGGACTCCGAGCAGCAGCAGATCCTCCAGGATGTCGGCGGTGCCGAGCACCCCGTCGACGCCGGGCCGGGACAGCGCGACGCACAGACGTTCCAGCAGATCCGCCCGGTTGGCCATGGCCAGGCTCCGGTCGCCGACGCCCAGGGCACCGCGGGCCGGATGGTCGGCGGCCACGATCATCAGGCGGCCGCTGTCGCCGACCAGCGGCCGGCGGGCGCGCCGGGCGGCCGCCTCGGCGATCGCCTCGGGGTGCCTCGCCCTGATCGAGACGAGGTCGGGGATGCTGATGCTCAAGACAGGCTCCGTTCGGGGATGGCTCGGGTCAGCGGCGCGCGAGGAGGTCGTCGACCTCGGACTCGGTCGGCATCGCGGAGGAGCAGGCGAGGCGGGAGGCGACGAGGGCGCCGGCCGCGTTGGCGTACCGCATGGTCTTCTCCAGCTCCCAGCCGGCGAGCAGCCCGTGGCACAGGGAGCCGCCGAAGGCGTCGCCCGCGCCGAGGCCGTTGACTACCTCGACCGGCACCGGCGGCACCTCGGCGCGTGTGCCGTCGCGGTGCACGGCCAGCACGCCCTTGGGGCCCTGCTTGACCACGGCCAGCTCGACGCCGGCCTCCAGCAGCGCCTCGGCGCACGCCTGCGGTTCGCGGACGCCGGTGGCGACCTCGCACTCGTCGAGGTTGCCGACCGCGACGGTGACGTGCCGCAGCGCCTCGCGGTAGTACAGGCGGGCCTCCTCCGGCCCGCGGCGGGAGCCGCTGATGTCACTGCTCCAGAACATCGGCCGCCAGTCGAGGTCGAAGATCGTGGTGCCGGCCTTGGCACGCGCCTTGAGGGCGGCGAGCGTGGCGGAGCGGCTCGGCTCCTCGCTCAGGCCGGTGCCGGTGATCCAGAAGATGCGGGCCCCGCGGATCGCGAAGAAGTCCAACTCGTCGGTGTGGATCTCCAGGTCGGGGGCCTTGGGCTGCCGGTAGAAGTACAGCGGGAAGTCGTCCGGCGGGAAGATCTCGCAGAACGTGACCGGCGTCGGGTACGCGGCGACCGGGGTGACCCAGCGGTCGTCGACGCCGAAGCCCTGCAAAGCCTCGTGCAGATAGGTGCCGAAGGGGTCGTCGCCGGTGCGCGTGATCACCGCGGTGCTCCGGCCGAGCCGGGCGGCGGCCACCGCCACGTTGGCGGGCGAACCGCCGAGGAACTTCCCGAAGGACTCCACCTGGGCCAGGGGGACGCCGGTCTGGAGGGGGTAGATGTCCACCCCGATGCGGCCCATCGTGATCAGGTCGAATTGCTGGGTTGACTCGGCCATGAACGACGCTCCTCTGGACTGGGCGGGGGCCTGCCGCCTCCCAGGTGTAGATCCTGCGGGCACATGCTGTCAATACTTTGTACTGACATTCGGACCTGCACGTGAAATGATGTCTTAACAAAGTATTGACACCGGGCGTGGCAGAGGCTTGGATCCCGTGGCATCGCAACAACCGTTGTGCGGCATCATGATCCGGACCCGTAAGGCTCCGGGACCACGGATCCTCTTGTGATCCCCCCTTTCCCCCGCATAGCACAGTGAGGTGCCAGGAAAGATGGACCGCTCTTCTCACCCCCGCCGCTCCCGCAGGCTCGTTCCCGTCGTAGCCGTGGCCGCGGCAGCCGCCCTGACCCTCGCCGGATGCTCCAGCAGTTCCGGGGGCAAGAAGTCCGAGGAAGGCGGGGCCAACGCCTCCGCCGGCAAGGCGAACACGCCCCGCATGACCGTCGCGCTCGTCACGCACCAGGCGCCCGGTGACACCTTCTGGGACACCGTACGCAAGGGCGCCGAGGCCGCCGCGGCCAAGGACAACATCAAGCTCATCTACTCCGCGGACCCGAACGCGGGCAACCAGGCCACCCTGGTGCAGAACGCGATCGACCAGAAGGTCGACGGCATCGCGGTCACCCTCGCCAAGCCGGACGCCATGAAGAGCGTCGTCGGCAAGGCGGAGCAGGCCGGCATACCCGTCGTCGGCCTCAACTCCGGCCTGAGCGCCTGGAAGAAGCTCAACATGCTGGAGTTCTTCGGCCAGGACGAGTCCGTGGCCGGCGAGGCGTTCGGCAAGAAGCTGAACGAGGTCGGCGCCAAGCACGTCCTGTGCGTCATGCAGGAGCAGGGCAACGTCGGCCTGACCCAGCGCTGCGACGGCGTGGCGAAGACCTTCAACGGCAAGACCACCCCCGACAACGTCAACGGCACGGACATGCCGTCGGTGAAGTCGACGATCACCGCCAAGCTGAAGCAGGACCCCTCCATCGACTACGTCGTCACGCTCGGCGCCCCGTTCGCGCTGACCGCGGTGCAGTCGGTGAGCGACGCCGGCAGCAAGGCGAAGGTCGCCACCTTCGACCTCAACAAGCAACTCATCAAGGCCATCCAGGACGGCTCCATCCAGTTCGCCGTCGACCAGCAGCCCTACCTCCAGGGCTACCTGGCCGTCGACGGCCTGTGGCTCTACAAGAACAACGGAAACTACAGCGGCGGCGGTGAGCAGCCCGTGCTGACCGGCCCGGCCTTCGTCGACAAGTCCAACGTCGACAAGATCGCCGAGTTCGCCGCGAAGGGCACCCGGTGATGACCATGACCCAACAGGCTGCGCCGGCGGTGAACACACCGCCGGCCTCCGGCCCCAAGCAAACCGACGGGCGGACGGCGCGGCGCCCCCTGGCGCTCAGACTGCTCGCCCGGCCCGAGGTCGGCGTCTTCCTCGGCGCCGTCGCGGTCTTCGTCTTCTTCCTGGTCGCGGCGCCGTCGCTGCGCCAGGGCAGTTCGATCGCGACCGTCCTCTACCAGGCGTCGACCATCGGGATCATGGTCGTGCCCGTGGCGCTGCTGATGATCGGCGGCGAGTTCGACCTGTCGTCCGGCGTCGCCCCGATCGCCTCGGCGCTGACCGCGAGCATGACCGCCTTCCAGCTGACCCTGAACGTGTGGGTCGGCGTGCTGGTGGCGCTGGCGGTGTCGCTGGCGATCGGCTTCTTCAACGGCTGGCTGCTGGTCAAGACCGGGCTGCCGAGCTTCCTGGTCACCCTGGGCACGTTCATGGGCCTGCAGGGCGTGAACCTCGCGGTGACCAAGCTGGTCACCGGCAACGTGGCCACCGACGACATCAGCGACATGGACGGCTTCGACCAGGCCAAGGCGGTCTTCGCGTCGTCCTTCAACGTCGGTGGCGTCAACGTGAAGATCACCATCATCTGGTGGCTGGTGTTCGCGGCGCTGGCGTCCTGGGTGCTGCTGCGCACCAAGTACGGCAACTGGATCTTCTCCGTCGGCGGGAACAAGGACAGCGCCCGCGCCGTCGGCGTGCCGGTGAACTTCACCAAGATCACGCTCTTCATGCTGGTCGGCTTCGGCGCCTGGTTCGTCGGCATGCACAACCTGTTCCAGTACAACACCGTGCAGTCCGGTGAGGGCGTCGGCAACGAGCTGATCTACATCGCGGCGGCGGTGGTCGGCGGTTGTCTGCTGACCGGTGGCTACGGCACGGTGATCGGCCCGGTCTTCGGTGCGTTCATGTTCGGCCTGGTCAACCAGGGCATCGTGTTCGCCGGCTGGAACCCCGACTGGTTCAAGACCTTCCTCGGCGTGATGCTCGTCGGCGCCACCCTCGTCAATCTGTGGGTCCGCAAGCAAGCGACCCGGAGGTGATCGCAATGACAAGCAACTCCACCGGCACCCACGGGGCCGTTCTGAAGGACACCCAGCCCACGGACGAGCGGCCCGTCGTCGAGCTGAAGGCCGCCGGCAAGTCGTACGGCAACATCCGCGCCCTGCACGGTGTGGACCTGTCCGTGCACGCCGGCAAGGTGACCTGCGTGCTCGGCGACAACGGCGCCGGCAAGTCCACCCTGATCAAAATCATCTCCGGCCTGCACCAGCACACCGAGGGCGAGTTCCTCGTCGACGGCGAACCCGTGCGTTTCAGCACCCCGCGCGAGGCCCTCGACAAGGGCATCGCGACCGTTTACCAGGACCTCGCCGTCGTGCCCCTGATGCCGGTGTGGCGCAACTTCTTCCTCGGCTCCGAGATGACCAAGGGCCCCTGGCCACTGCGCCGCCTGGACATCGAGCAGATGAAGAAGACCGCCGACCACGAGCTGCGTGAGATGGGCATCGTCCTCGATGACCTGGAGCAGCCCATCGGCACCCTCTCCGGCGGCCAGCGCCAGTGCGTGGCCATCGCCCGCGCCGTCTACTTCGGCGCCCGGGTGCTGATCCTGGACGAGCCGACCGCCGCGCTGGGTGTGAAGCAGTCCGGTGTGGTGCTGAAGTACATCGCCGCCGCCCGCGACCGCGGCCTGGGCGTCATCTTCATCACCCACAACCCGCACCACGCCTACATGGTCGGCGACCACTTCAGCGTGCTGCGCCTGGGCACCATGGAACTGTCCGCCGACCGCAGCGAGGTCAGCCTCGACGAGCTCACCAACCACATGGCCGGCGGCACCGAACTCGCCGCCCTCAAGCACGAACTGTCCCAGGTCCGCGGCGTCGACACCGAGGAACTCCCCGAGGAGGAGGACCTCCAGTCCCCCGTAGCGGCAACTCCGGAAGGAAATTCCTGACATGGCCCCCGCGCTCGACCGCATCCGGGTCGGCTCCGCCCCCGACTCCTGGGGCGTCTGGTTCCCCGACGACCCGCAGCAGGTGCCCTGGGAACGCTTCCTCGACGAGGTCACCGACGCCGGCTACTCCTGGATCGAACTCGGCCCGTACGGCTACCTGCCGACCGACCCGGCCCGGCTCACCGACGAGGTGACCAAGCGCAACCTGAAGGTCTCCGCGGGCACGATCTTCTGCGGCCTGCACCGCGGCCCCTCCGAGTGGGACTCCACCTGGGAGCAGGTCAGCCGGGTCGCCGCGCTCACCAAGGCCATGAACGCCGAGCACCTGGTCGTCATCCCGTCGTTCTGGCGCGACGACAAGACCGCCGAGATCCTGGAGCCCCCGGAGCTCACCAGCGAGCAGTGGGGGCACCTCACCTCGGGCATGGAGCGGCTCGGCCACGAGGTGAAGGAGAAGTACGGCCTGGACATCGTCGTCCACCCGCACGCCGACACCCACATCGACACCGAGGAGCACGTCGAGCAGTTCCTCGACTCCACCGACTCCGACCTGGTCAACCTCTGCCTGGACACCGGTCACTACGCCTACTGCGGCGGCGACAGCGTCAAGCTGATCGAGACGTACGGCGAGCGCATCGGCTACCTCCACCTCAAGCAAGTCGACCCCGAGATCCTCGCGGACGTCCGCGCGAGCGAGGTGCCGTTCGGCCCGGCCGTGGCGCGCGGTGTGATGTGCGAACCGCCGGCCGGCGTGCCGGAGATGGGCCCGGTCCTTCAGGCCGCGCAGAAGCTGGGCGTCGACCTGTTCGCGATCGTCGAGCAGGACATGTACCCCTGCGAGCCGGACAAGCCGCTGCCCATCGCGGTGCGCACCCGCAAGTTCCTTCGTTCCTGCGGCGCCTGACGACCCGGAAGGGGAGGCGAGAGCCCATGAACCGGCGCGGAACGCACGGAACGCTCGGTGTGGCCGTCATCGGCACCGGCCGCATGGGGGCCGACCATGTGCGCCGTATCGACACGGTCATCAGCGGCGCGCGGGTGACGGCGGTCGCGGACGTCGACGCGGAGCGGGCCAAGGCCGTGGCCGCCCGCGTCGACGGCTGTACGGCCCACACCGACCCGGTTGCCGCGATGGCGGCGGCCGATGTCGACGCCGTGCTCATCGCCTCCTCCGGGCCGGCCCACGAGGCCGCGCTCCTGGCGGCGTTCGAGCGCGATCTGCCGGTGCTGTGCGAGAAGCCCCTGACCCCGGACGCGGCGTCCGCGCTGCGGATCCTTCAGGCCGAACAGCGGCTCGGCCACCGCCGGGTCCAGGTCGGCTTCATGCGCCGCTACGACGCCGAGCACGTCAAGCTCAAGGCGCTGCTGGAGTCCGGGCAGCTGGGCCGCCCGCTGATGCTGCACAACAGACACCGCAACGTCGCGAGCCCGCCCTTCTTCACGAGTGCGATGCTCATCACCGACTCCGTCGCCCACGAGGCGGACTCGACGCGCTGGCTGCTCGGCCACGAGATCACGGCGGTCACAGTGCTGCGCCCGACGCCGTCCGACAACGCCCCCGACGGACTGCGCGATCCGCAGTTCGTCGTCTTCGAGACCGGCGGCGGTGCCCTCTCCGACGTGGAGATCTTCGTCAACTGCGGCTTCGGCTACCAGGTGCAGGCCGAGGTGGTCTGCGAACGCGGCACCGCCCGCATCGGCGACGGCCACGCCATGGTCACCAACATGGCCGGCCGCTGGGGCGGCACCATCGCCCAGGACTTCACCGAGCGCTTCGCCGACGCCTACGACCGCGAACTCCAGGCCTGGGTCGAGGCCACCCGGCGTGGCGACGTCACCGGTCCCAGCGTCTGGGACGGCTACGCCGCGGCCGCCGTCTGCGAGGCGGGCGTGCGGGCGCTGGAGGACGGCGGTCGGGTGGAGGTGGAGCTCGTGGAGCGGCCCGCGCTGTACGACTGATCCGGCCAACCGGTCCATGTGAAACGGCCCGCGCACGCGTACGCGGGCCGTCGCACGCCGTGCGCGCGGGCGTAGGCCTCGGCGCGGGAGCGGTCGCGGGCGGCCACCGCGACGAGGCGGTGGCCGGTCGCCCGGGCCGGGCCGATCAGGGAGTTCTCGGTGATCCGAGCGGCTCCCAGCAGTCCTATCCGCAGGGTTCCCGGTCCGGTCCGCTCATGCTGCCTTCTCCTCCTCGTTCGTGGCGCGACGGTGCTCCCGCAGCGTCAGTGTGCATCCCGTGGCGGCGGCGGGGCGGCGGTGATCTGCGGGGTGTGCGCGCCGTCCACGGGCGGGAAGTGACGGCGCGCGAAGTCCTGAGCGTGGGCGACGGCGCACTCGATCAGCTCGAAGGCGGGCAGGCCGCCAACGTAGTAGGTGCGGGCGCGGCCCTGCAGGGCGTCCAGCCGGTCCAGGACACCGTCGGCGAGGTCGTCGCTGCCGAAGTGCGGCATGAACGCCCACTGGCGCCGCAGACGGACTTCCTCCAGCCGCCCGCCGAGGGCCGCGACGTCGTCCCGCAGCAGCGCGCCGACGTCCTCCGGACGGCCGTAGGAGTAGAAGGTCCGTACGTCGCTGTCCGGGTAGCGGTGGTGGTACGAGACGCAGTGGCCGGTCGCCTCGCGGGTCGCGGTGTGGCCCTCGAGGAAGTAGAAGGCATCCTCCGGCAGGCCGGACGCGGTGGCGAGGACGGTGTGGTAGGCGTTGCTGCGAATCCGCGCGGCGAGGTCCCGTTCCTCCTCGGTGGCGTCCAGGACCGGCAGGATCCGGTCCAGGGCGACGGCGAGCACGAGTTCGTCCGCCTCGACCGGGCCCGCGTCGGTGTGCACCCGCACCCCGCCCGCGTGCCGTTCGACGGACTCCACGCGCACTGCGCACCGTACGTCCTTCAGCTCCTCGGCGACTCGCCGCCACAGCGTGGCGAACCCGCCCACGACGGTGAACGCGCCGCCGTGCCCAAGCAGTTCGGGTCTGCGGGACAGCAGCCCGGTCATCTCGGCGTACTTGACGAAGTACAGCGCGGGCACGTCGTCGTCGAGATAGCCGTACCCGGCCGCCGTGTACCCGGTGCCGAACGACCCCGCCATGGACTCGAGGCCGTGCTCGGCGAGCCACCTGCTGACGGGGGCGGCGAGTGCCTGCGCCGAGTGCGCGAGCCCGGGTTCGGCGATGCGCGGGAACTCGCGCTCGCGCAGCTCCCGGTAGCGGCGGAAGGCGCCGTCCCGGAGGAACGCCATGGCCTGGCGGCTCGCGGTGCCCGCCGCGACATCGAGGACGCGATACCGGCTCGTCCGCTCCGTCGCCACGTCCAGCTCGGTCACCAACTCCGCGGTCCGCTCGTACTGGTTGGTGCAGATGTGGCCGCCGAGGTCGTAGGCCCGGCCGTCGAGCACCACGCTCTGGCACTTCCCGGCCACTGTGTCCTGCTCCTCCAGGACGGTCACCCGGTGCCCGGCACGCTCCAGTTCACGGGCGGCCACCAGGCCGCTCGGTCCGGCCCCGACGACGACCACGCTGCGCGGGCCGGTGGCGTCGTCGTAAGGCCGGGGTATCTCCTGACGGACGGTCATGCTATCGCTCCTCGGTCGGTCGGGCCGGGCGGCCCTCATGGTCGTACGGAGAGATCACATGGCCGTAAACGGATACCGGTGACCTGGTGTTCACATGCCTGTGTACCGGGCGCCTACGGGCACCCGGTACACAGGGGAGGATTCAGGCGGTGCGGACCTCGGCGATCGTCACCGGCCGGTGCTCGTGCAGCGACAGGGTGCACGCCTCGGCGATCCAGCCCGCCTCAAGGGCGTCCTCGATCGTGCAGGGGGACGGGCGGGTGCCCGCGACGACCTCGGTGAACGCGGTGAGTTCGGTGCGGTAGGCCTCGGTGAAGCGGTCCATGAAGAAGTCGTGCGGGGTGCCCGCCGGGAAGGTCACGCCGGGCTCCACCGAGCGCAGCGGCAGCTTGTCCTCCAGGCCGACCGCGATGGAGTCCGTGAAGCCGTGGATCTCCATGCGGACGTCGTAACCGCGGGCGTTGTGGCGGGAGTTGGAGATCACCGCGATGGTGCCGTCGTCCAGGGTGAGGATCGCGCCGGTGGTGTCGGCGTCACCGGCCTCCTTGATGTACTCGGCGCCGCGGTTGCCGCCGACCGCGTACACCTCGCTCACCTCGCGGCCGGTCACCCAGCGGATGATGTCGAAGTCGTGCACTGAGCAGTCCCGGAAGATGCCGCCGGAGGCGGCGATGTACGCGGCGGGCGGCGGCGCCGGGTCCAGCGTGGTCGACCGCACGGTGTGCAGCTTGCCCAGCTCACCGCCCTGCACGGCGGCCCGCGCGGCGACGAACCCGGTGTCGAAGCGGCGGTTGTAGCCGATCTGGATCGGCACGTCCTTGCCCTGGACGGCCTTGAGCACCTCGACGCCCTCGCCCATGGTCCTGGCGACGGGCTTCTCGCAGAAGACGGGGACCCCCGCCTCGACGCCGGCCAGGATCAGGTCCGGGTGGGCGTCGGTCGCCGCCGCGACGACGAGGCCGTCCACGCCGGCGGCCAGCACGGCCTCGGGGGAGTCCGCGACCTCGGCGCCGAACCGCTCGGCGGCGGCCTTGGCGGCGTCCGCGAACGGGTCGGAGACGACGAGCGACTCGACGGCGTCGAGCCCGGAGAGGGTCTCGGCGTGAAAGGCGCCGATGCGGCCGAGGCCGAGGATTCCGATACGCATGGGGGTTGGTGCTCCTTGCATGGGTTCTCTTACAGCGGAGGCAGGCTCAGTCCAGGCCGCCCAGGACGTTCTGGTCCCAGTCGATCACGGACCCGGTGACCACCCCGGACCGTTCCGACAGCAGGAAGACCACGAAGTCGGCTATCTCGTCCGGTTGGCCCAGCTTCCCCATCGGCAGCCGGGCGGCAGCCTCTTGGCGCCAGTCGTCCCCGGCGCCGTGGAAGGCGCGCTGCGTCGCGTCCTCGCCCTCGGTCGCCGTCCAGCCGATGTTCAGGCCGTTGATGCGGATCCGGTCCCAGCGGTGGGCGTGCGCGGCGTTGCGGGTCAGCCCGGCGAGGCCGGCCTTCGCGGCGACGTACGGCGCGAGGAACGGCTGCCCGCCGTGCGCCGACGACGTGACGATGTTGACGACCGTGCCGGGCGCCTCGCGCCTGACCATGTCCGCGACGGCGGCCTGCATGGCGAAGAACGGCGCCTTGAGGTTGATCGCGATGTGCTGGTCGAACAGCTCGGGCGTGGTGTCCAGCAGCGTGCCCCGGGAGGTCAGCCCCGCCGAGTTCACCAGGCAGTCGAGCCGGCCGTACGCCGCCACGACCTGCGCGACGGAGGCCTTCGCCTGCTCGGCGTCCGAGAGGTCGGCCCGTACGAACACGGCCTTCCCGCCCGCGGCGGCCAGCTCGGCCACCAGGGCCTCACCGGGTTCGGGGCGCCGACCGGTGACGGCCACGACCGCCCCCTCGCGGACCGCGGCCCGCGCGACGGCGGCGCCCACTCCCTGGCTGCCGCCGTTGACCAGGACGACCTTGTCGTCGAGAAGTCCCATCGGTGTTCCTCAGCTCTCTCGCCGTTCGGTGCCGGCCCGCAGCTGCGCCCGCAGCGTCTGAGGCGTCCACTCCTCGCGCAGCGCCCGCCGTACGAGGTCCGCCTGCGAGGGCGGGGCCAGACCGTCCACCGGCGGGTCGCTGTCGAGGTTGGTGGGGAAGGGGTAGCCCTCGGCGGACGCCGCGATCACGTTGTCCAGCCACTGCGCGCCGACGCCCTCGGCCTTGCGCCTCAGCAGCACCGGATAGACCGCGTTCGTGACGGCCTCGCGGTCCACCGTCTCCATCGCGCGCCCGAACGCGGACGACACCTGGAGCAGGTTTGCCATGCGGCGGATGTCCGCCGAGCGGTTGGTGCCGGCGGCGTGGAACAGCGCGGGGTTGAAGAACACCGCGTCGCCCTTGGCGAGCGGAAGCTGCACATGGCACGCCTCGAAGTACGCGCGGAAATCGGGGCGCCGCCACGCGAGGTAGCCCGGCTCGTACTTCTGCGAGTGCGGCAGGTACATCGTCGGGCCGGACTCGACGGGCATGTCGCAGTGCGCGACCGCGCCCTGGAGGGTGAGCACGGGGGAGAGGCGGTGCACGTGCGCCGGGTAGGCGGCGGCCGTCTCGTCGGAGAGGAAGCCGAGGTGGTAGTCGCGGTGCGCGGTCTGCGCGGCGCCACCCGGGTTGACCACGTTGATCTGCGAGGTCACCTGGTAGCCGGGGCCGAGCCAGGCCTGCGACACCAGGGCGAGCACGTCGTTGGCGTAGTACTCGGCGAACGCCTCCGCGTCGTACAGGGCCGCCTTCTCCAGCGCGTTCCACACCCGGTCGTTGGCGCCCGGCACGGCGAAGTGGTCGCCGGCCGTCGCGCCCGCGGCGCGCTGCTCGGCGATCAGGGCGTCGAAGACGGCGGAGGCCCGGTCGACGACCGCCGGGTCCGGGAAGGCGCCGCGGAAGACCACGATGCCGGGCCCTTCGGTGAGGGCGTGCACCAGCTCGGTCTGGAACTCGCGGTCGGCCTCCGGGCCGTCGGCGTCATAGACCGGCACGCCCCGCTCCACCAGGGAGGCGTGCGGGTAGTCGGCCGGGTCGGTGGGCTGCTCGACGAGAGCGCGGAAGGCGTCCAGGTCACAGTCCTGCTCGGACAGCCAGACGGGGCGCTGTACGGAAGTGAAGGACATCGACGTCCTCTCGGGTCACGGGGCGGCGCAGCTCTGCCATTCTTGTCAGTACAAACCCCTCGAACAACCAGCAGGCGGCCATCAAAAACCCTTCAAGGAGCCGGCGCATGGGCCATCCCTTCCCGATCCGGGAGATCGCACGTCAGGCGGGCCTGAGCGAGGCGACCGTGGACCGGGTCCTGAACGGCAGGGGCGGGGTGCGGGAGAGCACCGCGCAGGAGGTGCACCGGGCGATCGCCGACCTGGACCGGCAGCGCACCCAGGTCCGGCTGGTCGGCCGTGCGTTCATGGTGGACATCGTGATGCAGGCGCCGGAGCGGTTCTCCACCGCCGTCCGCGCCGCCTTGGAGGCGGAGCTGCCCTCCCTGCACCCGGCTGTGCTGCGCTCCCGCTTTCACTTCCGCGAGACGGGCCCGGTCGGGGAGCTGGTCGCCACGCTGGACCGGATAGCCCGGCGCGGCTCGCAGGGGGTGATCCTGAAGGCCCCGGACGTCCCCGAGGTCACCGCCGCCGTCGGCCGGCTGGGGGCGGCGGGCATCCCCGTCGTGACGCTGGTGACCGACCTGCCGGCCAGCGCCCGCCTGGCCTACGTCGGGATCGACAACCGCGCGGCGGGCGCCACGGCCGCGTACCTCATGGGCCAGTGGCTGGGGGACCGGGCCGGCAATGTGCTCACCAGCCTCAGCAGCGGTTTCTTCCGCAACGAGGAGGAGCGCGAGATGGGCTTCCGCAGCGCCATGCGCGCTCGGTACCCCGAGCGCACCGTCGTCGAGATCGCCGAGGGGCAGGGCCTGGACGCCACCCAGTACGAACTGGTCCGGGCCGCCCTGGAACGCGACCCGGACATTCGCGCGGTCTACTCGATCGGCGGCGGCAACATCGCCACGCTGCGGGCCTTCGCGGACCTCGGCCGCGAGTGCGCCGTGTTCGTCGCGCACGATCTCGACCACGACAACACCCGGCTGCTGCGCGACCACCACCTGTCGGCCGTGCTCCACCACGACCTGCGCCAGGACATGCGCGAGGCCTGCCACCTGGTGATGCGGGTGCACGGCGCCCTGCCGCCCGCGGGGCCCACGCTGCCGTCCGCGATCCAGGTGGTGACGCCGTACAACATGCCGCCGCGGGCGACGGCCGGCTGACCGTCGCCCGTGGCGGTGGACTTCAGCGAGGCAGGGCCGCGACGGACGCGAGGCACTGCGGTACGCCGAGACGCCCACGGCCGGCAGCCAGTAGCTGAGGACGGCGCCCATGAGGGCGGTCGTGCCCCAGCCGTTCGCCGCGTAGAAGTGCGCGGGGGTGTTGCCGAAGAACAGCGACGGCACGAAGGCCAGTCCCCGGGCCTGAGGACCGGATCCATGGTGGGCCTGAGGACACTCCCACGGCGGCGCTAGTAGACTGTCGCGGCTAATATTTGGGATAAAGGTGACGCAGTTTGATGCGTGCATCGTGGGTGGTGAACTGCCAGTCCACCTGA
>NZ_JACTVI010000044.1:0-20387 GCF_014495685.1 Streptomyces sp. TRM68367
GTCGTCGTCCCCGTCGTCAACGGCAAGGTCGACTTCTACAACAACGCCGGCAGCGTCAACCTCATCGCCGACATCACCGGCTACTACAGCGGCAGCGGCTCCGTCGAGCACAACGCCGGCCCGGTCCGCGTCATGGACACCCGCAACGGCACCGGCGTCCGCCGGGGCACGGTCGGCGCCGCCGCCAAGGTCACCCTGACCGTCGGCGGCAAGAACGGCGTCCCCGTGAACGCCACCGCCGTCGTCCTCAACGTGACCGCGACCGGGGGCACCTCCTCCAGCTACGTCACCGTCTACCCCGACGGCGCCACCCGGCCCACCGCGTCCAACCTCAACTTCAGCGCGGGCGAGACCATACCCAACCTGGTCGTCGTCCCCGTCGTCAACGGCAAGGTCGACTTCTACAACAACGCCGGCAGCGTCAACCTCATCGCCGACATCACCGGCTACTACACCGGCAGCTGAGCCCACGGCGGCGTACCGCCGCGGCGTACGCCGGACGCGCGTGTGCGCGCCCGCGGCACACGGGCCTGGTCACGAACGGAAAAGCGTTCGTGACCAGGCCCGTCCACGTCGGCGGCTCCTGGCTACGGAGGATGTGGGCCGAGCCGACGAGCAGGGTGGAACGACACCATGGGCGTCGCCCGCATGGAACGCCTCAAGCACATCCGCGGCCGAGCACTGCTGGTGTCCGAGCCGGTGGCGTGACTGTGAGGATGGGGAGCGGCTGCCACCGGGCAGCCCGTACGAGCACGATGGAGCAGTCAGGGTGTCGCAGCAGGGACCGCATGGCCTGGTCGAGCGGATGGAGCATCACCAGGTCACGATCTACCTCGCGGCGATGGCCGTCGGCGGCCTGCTGGGCCGGCTGGCCCCGGCAGCCGGCCCGGGGTTGCTGGAGCACGCCATCAACCCCGTCCTCGGTGCCCTGCTGTTCGTCACCTTCCTCCAGGTCCCGGCCGCCGAGCTGGTCCGCTCGCTGCGCGACGGCCGGTTCCTCGCAGCCGCCCTGGTGGTGAACTTCGTGGTGGTGCCGCTGGTCGTCGCGGCGATGTTCGCCTTTCTGCCCACCGATCAGGCCGTCCGGGTCGGGGTGTTGCTGGTGTTGCTGTGCCCGTGCGTGGACTACGTGATCGTCTTCTCCGGGCTGGCCGGCGGCTCCAGCCGCCGTCTGCTGGCCGCGACCCCGCTGCTGCTCGTGGCCCAGATGTTGCTGCTGCCGCTGTTCCTGTACCTGTTCTTGGGCTCGGCCCTGGCCGACATCGTCGAGGCAGGTCCGTTCCTCGAAGCCTTCGCGTTCCTGATCGTCATCCCGCTCGCCCTCGCCTGGGCCCTGCAGGCGTGGGCCGCACGCCGGCCAGCCGGGCAGAAGGTCGCTGATGCGGCGACCACCACGATGGTGCCGTTGATTGCCGCGACCCTGCTGACGGTGGTCGCCTCCCAGATCCCCAAACTCGACGACAGCCTCACCGACGTCGCCGCCGTCGTCCCCTTCTACGTGCTGTTCCTGGTGGTCATGGCCGTCGCGGGCAAGACCGTGGCCCGGCTGTTCCAGCTGGAGACCGGCGCCGGGCGGGCGATCGTCTTCACCGGCGCGACCCGCAACTCCCTGGTCGTGCTGCCCCTGGCCCTGGCACTGCCCGACAGCCTGGCCGTCGCGGCGGTCGTCGTGGTCACCCAGACCCTGGTCGAGGTCCTCGGCATGGTCGCCTACGTTCGCCTCGTCCCACGTCTGATGCCGGCGGGACGGTCCGTGCACGCGTGACAACACAGCCATGACGCAACCGCGGGGCCCCGGTGCCGGTCAGGAGTCGCGAGGTCCGATCCCGGTTTCCGGCGCTGTGGGGCCGCCTGCGGTGCCAGGCCCTCGTGCGAGCTCCGGTGGTCGGTTCCGGAGTGCTCGTTAGGGTGTCGTCAACGGTTTTCCAAAGAAACAGTCAACCAAGACAGCCAGACAGGGGGACAGCCGTGGGCACTGCGCGGATGAGCAGTACGCCGTTGCCGGGGATCGGGGTGCGCTACGACCTGACCACGCGGGAGCAGCGCCGCCTGTCGGTGGTGGCCCACCGGGACGGTTCGCGGACGCTGAACGCGTACCAGGAGGATGATCCGGACGCGTGCGCGCTGTCGGTGCGGCTGACCGCGGGGGAGGCGGAGGCGGTCATCGACGCGATGATGCCGAAGCACCACAGCCCGAGTCTGCTGTCGACGACCGAGTTGGGGCTGGTGGCGGAGCGGGTCGAGCTGTCCACCACGTCGCACTGGAACGGGCGGCTGCTGGGTGAGACCCGGATGCGTACGGAGACCGGTGTGTCGATCGTGGCGGTGCTGCGCCGGGCGGAGGCGATCCCGTCCCCGGGGCCGGACTTCCGGCTGGCCGGGGGCGACATCCTGATCGTGATCGGTACGCGTGAGGGCGTGGATGCGGCCGCCGCGACACTCGGGCGGGAGTGATCCGCGGTGCACTCGTCTGCGGTCTTCCTGATCGAGTTCGGCGCGATCATTCTCGGTCTGGGGCTGCTGGGCCGGTTCGCCGGGCGCTTCCGGTTCTCCCCGATCCCGCTCTACCTGCTGGCCGGGCTGGCCTTCGGGGAGGGCGGTCTGCTCCCGCTGGGGGCCAGTGAGGAGTTCGTGGCGATCGGCGCCGAGATCGGCGTGATCCTCCTCCTGCTCATGCTCGGCCTGGAGTACACGGCCAGCGACCTGGTCTCCAATCTGAAGACCCAGTACCCGGCGGGCCTGGTCGACGCCGCGTTGAACGCGCTGCCCGGTGCGGCGATGGCGCTGCTGCTCGGCTGGGGCCCGGTGGCGGCCGTGGTCCTCGCCGGGGTCACGTGGATCTCCTCCTCGGGTGTCATCGCCAAGGTCCTGGGCGACCTGGGTCGGCTCGGCAACCGGGAGACCCCGGTGGTCCTGAGCATCCTGGTCCTGGAAGACCTCTCCATGGCCGTCTACCTGCCGATCATCACGGCGCTGCTGGCCGGGACCGGTCTGGCGGCGGGCAGTCTGACGCTCGGTATCGCGCTCGGTGTGGCCGGGCTGGTGCTGGTGGTGGCGGTGCGCTACGGCAGGCACGTCTCCCGGTTCGTCTCCAGCGACGACCCGGAGAAGCTGCTGCTGGTGGTGCTGGGAGTGACCCTGCTGGTGGCGGGGCTCGCTCAGGAGTTGCAGGTCTCGGCGGCCGTCGGCGCGTTCCTGGTCGGCATCGCCCTGTCCGGCGAGGTCGCCGAGGGCGCGTACAACCTGCTGGCCCCGTTGCGGGACCTGTTCGCCGCGGTGTTCTTCGTCTTCTTCGGCCTGCACACCAACCCGGCCAGCATCCCGCCGGTGCTGCTGCCCGCACTGGCGCTGGCGGTCATCACCGCGCTGACGAAGATCGCCACCGGCTACTGGGCGGCCAAGCGGGCCCGTATCTCGGCCAAGGGGCGCTGGCGGGCGGGTGGCACGCTGGTCGCCCGTGGCGAGTTCTCCATCGTCATCGCCGGGCTGGCCGTCACCGCCGGCATCGAGCCCTCGCTCGGCCCGCTGGCCACGGCATACGTGCTCATCCTGGTGATCGTCGGCCCGCTCACCGCCCGCTTCACCGAGCCCGTGGCCCTGCGTCTGGCCGCCCGGCTGGGCAAGTCCGAACCGACGGGCCGGGCACAGGCTCAGCCGCCGCTCGTCAAGCCGCAGGACGCGGTGGACGACCAGGACGCGGTCCGCCGGTCATGACCGAGGACGGCTGCGCGGCGCTGACGCAGCGGGACGTTGCACTGCTGCTCGTCGCCCTGGCCGTCTTCCTCGGCGGGCAGCCACGCGCCACTCCAGGTAAGGGATGCTCGTGTCGAGCCGCCTGTCGGCTGTCGGCTGTAGAAGACGGGCCGTTGAGTGCGCGGCCGTTGAGGCGTCTGTCCGTTCAGCGGCTCATCGCGCTGTGGTCGGCCACACCGATGCTCAGGCGTTGAACGGTGCCGTCCCTGCTCGCTCCCGCCATCGGACCGAACACCCGTCTTTCCTGGTGGCGGACACGAAGACCGGTGCTGTCCGGGCCCCTCAGGCGAGGAAGTGCTCCATCAACCGCGCTGCCGTGATCGCCCCCACGGTCCGCACCGCCTCTGCGTCGCCTTCGACGACCGCTACCAACGGCGTATGCGTCCGCACCATCAGCGCGGCCACCTGCGCGGCACCCGCATCGGGCCCCACCACCGTCGGCAATGTCCGAGGCCGCGGCAGCCACTGGGCGACCGTCAGCCCGTCCAGCTGCTCCGCCAACGACTCAACCTCGGAGTCGCGCAGCGCGGAGGCCAGAACATGGCTCTCCAGCACGAAGTCCGGCACCAGGACCCGCAGCAACTGCGACCCCGGCACGATCGCGTACGGCCGCCGGTCGGCATCCAGCACCAGCAGTGCCGGCAACCGCTGCTCCACGAAATACCGCGCCGCCGCCACCGCGTCGTCGTCGGCGAACACCGCCGGATACTGCTCGGCCAGATCACCCGCCCGCATACGCCACCACCTCGTGAACAGCCGACCGGACGCTCCGGCCCGCTCCCGGAAACCACCGGCAGCCCCATTGTCCGTCAGCGTGGACCGGGCCCACTAGCGCGCCACCGGTCGCGTGGCACGACGGGGTAGCTGACCATCCGCCGGGCCCTTGACCTGATGGTGACACATTCCACGGGCGACACAGGCACGCACTGGAGCGGCTTCGGCCAGGGCGTCGTCCTGGCACTCATTCAGGCAGGCGGCCGACCGGGCCATCCCGCACCGCGAACACCCCGACAGCTCCAACGGCGGTGTCGCTCTCCGGCCGTTCGGGGGACACGCGGGCCGCCTCCGGCGCGTTCCCGCCCCTCCGGGGCATCCCTGGGAGGAACGGAAAGGACACATGATGCCGCTCTATCTGTCGAGGTTCAGCTACACGCCGGAGACCTGGGCGAGGCTGACCGGCCACCCCGAGGACCGCGCGAAGGCCGCGCAGTCGTACATCGAATCCGTCGGCGGGGAACTCCATGGCTTCTGGTACGCCTTCGGCACCCACGACGGCTACAGCCTGTGGGAGGCCCCGGACAACGTCTCCATGGCCTCGGTCGCACTGGCGATCAGTGGAGGCGGCGCGCTCAGCTCGTTCGAGACGACCGTTCTCCTCACCGTCGACGAGACGATGGACGCCCTGCGCCAGGCCGGACGAATCCAGTACCGGGCTCCTGGCACGTAGCGGTCCTACGGCGTGCCGAGACCGTTGGTGGACCCGGGGCCGAGGGAGACTCCCGAGCGCCGGTCCGGGGTGGCCTGATCACGTGGCCGGTGGACGAGTTCCTCGCGCGGCTCGGGCCGGCGCGCCGCTTCCCGGCCTGCGCAGGCAGCTGCGTCTGCACCTCCGCGAAGCGGGGCGACGCCGCGCGTCATGACATTCCGGACCCTCCTCAGCCGATCCGGTCACTCACGGTCGCAAAGTGGTCACGAAGTCCTGGAATCTGTCCAGGAGCATCACATGGGCTGCACACAGCCCTTCGAAAGTCTCGTTAGCGTTACAGGCCGCCCGATCCCGTAAGGGGGTCGCGATCAGGCCACGGCCGGGTGGGCCCCCGGCGCAGCCAGCTCAGGAAGACCGCAGATGGACTACTGCTCCTCGTGTCGTCGGCATCTCAACGGCGCCCTGGTGTGTCCGGGGTGCGGTGCCTATGCCCCCGACATCGCCCCGCGCGCCGGGGGCGCCCGTACCGTGCCGGTGCCGGTTGGTCGGTACGACGACCGTCCTCCCGTACGGGAAGCGGCCGGCGCGGCAGGCGATGTCGACGAGGCCGACGGGGTGCCGCCCATACCCCAGGGGCGGGCGGCACGGCGGCGGCAGAGGGACCGCTGGAAGAAGCGGCAGCGGCGGGCGGTCGTGGCGACCGCCGTGGCACTCGTCGGCGGCGGACTGACCGTGGCCACCATGGAGCGGAGCGGCACCGACCGGACCCAGGCGGTCACGGCGCCGGAGCACACGGATGTGCCCGCCACGCAGGAGCAGGGAGTACCGCAGCCCCGGCACGCGCGCCCGTCCGCGCCGCGACCCGACGCCCACCGCCCCTCCCGCTCCACCCCGTCCCCCTCGCGCACCGAGCCCACGCACCGGCAGCCCGCGGCCGCCGCCCCCCGCAGCACGCCGTCCGACATCCAGCCGGACTACGCCGCTCCGCCGCGTCCTCGTACGGCACCCACGACGGCCCCGCAGCCGCGGACCACCCCGCCGGCCACCGACCGGACGGCTCCCGACCGCACCGACCCGGCCCCGGCGGAGACGACGCCGTCCTCCCCGCCGGCCGACAGCTCCGGCGGTTCGGGCACGGCGACGACGCCGACGAGCCCCTCGACGACCGACCCGTCGTCCCCGCAGCTCTGCCTCCTGGTGGTCTGCCTCGGCTGACCCCGCCTCACGGGGCCCCGCGCCGGTGGCTCCGCATGCGCACGAACTCGCCCTCGTTCGAACGGTTTCGGCCACCTGACGGTGGAAGTGCCGCAGCCGGGCCGGTGATCGGTAGACGATCAGCACCGGTCAGAAGACGAGAGGGAGTCCCATGAGCGCAGTCGGCACCGCCCACTTCGATCCCGCGGCCGAGTTCGACCGGCAGGTTCGTACGCTCACCGAGCTCGGATACCCGAAGCTGTCCGGCCTCCCCGCGGAGGAGTTCGCCGCGCTGCTCGAACCGCTGCGCGCCGCCGCACCGGCGACGGAGCAGGGTTACGACCCGGAGGCCGGGCGCGTGCCGTTCGTGCTGGTCGTCACGCGGGAAATCGCCCCGGTCGAGGAGACGATGCCCCGTACCACCCTGCACGGCGGCAAGCTGCCCGGGTTCGTCGACCGCTCGTTCGAGCCCGGCGCCCTGGAGCGCTTCGTCGCGACGGAGGAGACGGACCTGCCGGACCAGCGCGCGTACCTGCTGACCGGCGTCGAACGCGGCGAGGAGTTCTGCGGTGTCGTACCGCGCGACGCCATGGACACGATCGCCGGGCGCGGGCGGACCCTGCTCACCATCGAGGAGGGGGTCGCGCTCGTCACGCACTTCCCGCAGGTGCTGGTGAAGAACAAGTGCTTCTCGCTCGGCGGCTCGCGGTCCGGGGACCGCCGGGTGCCCGCGATCTGGATCAGCCAGCAGGCGCCGAAGCTGGGGTGGTGCTGGGAGGGCAACCCGCACACCTGGCTGGGCATGGCCTCCGCGGCCGGCCGACGGGCTCGGTGAGCCTGTCTCACTGGCCTGGGCGGCCTCAGTGCCCTGAGTCGGGAAAGGAACGCCAGGATCATGAAGAACCGGGCCTGATCGGTGATCTCGTGCCGCGCGGGCTCGCGCAGCCGCCGCAGCAGCTCGTCGCGGCCGGCCTCGGTCAGCGTCAGCACGTACCGCTGGGCGGCCGCCGTGCCCGGTTCGGTGCGGCGGGTGAGCAGGCCGCGCTTCAGCAGTCGGTTGATCGCCGGGTAGAGACTGCCGTCGCTGACCGGCCGGGTGTGCCCCGACAACTGCTCGACCCGCCGACGCAGCTCATAGCCGTGCAGCGGGCCTTCGGCGAGGTATCCCAGGATCGCGAGCTCCAGCACGCCTCCATGGTCCCACTGTCGATACGCCTCAAGGCCCGTCCTCCCGCTGGCAGCGGGGGCACCACACCGTCGTCCGGCCCGACATGCGCGACCTGCGCAGGGCGTCCCCGCAGCGCGGGCACGCCGGGTCGGGGTCGTCGCGGTGGCCAGTGAGCCAGGACGGGCGGGGCGGGACGCGGCCGGCGGTGTTCGCCGTGTGCAGCGTGCGGCGCATGTGGATGTAGAGGCGGCGGCGTTCCGGGGCAGTCAGGTCGCTCGCCCGGGTGGTGGGCGGCAGCTTGGCGCGCCACAGGATCTCGTCGGCGAGCAGGTTGCCGAGTCCGGCCAGGACGGACTGGTCGGTGAGGACGGCCTTGACGCGGCCCCGGCGGGAGGAGAGCGCCGCCTCGAACTCCTCCCGGTCCACCGCGAGCGCGTCGGGTCCCTGCCCATCCAGAATC
Organism: Streptomyces sp. TRM68367; assembly: GCF_014495685.1. GTDB lineage: Bacteria > Actinomycetota > Actinomycetes > Streptomycetales > Streptomycetaceae > Streptomyces. Next base: position 8,002 of record NZ_JACTVI010000044.1, read on the forward strand.
CGTACGACGTCGGAGTCGTCGCCGGCCAGCCACAGGCCCTGGAGCTTGCGCTGGTCGCGGTAGCGGAGCTGGCGGCCGCCGCGCAGGGTGAACAGGACGCGGTCGTGGGGCTCGGTGGCGTCGTCGGGGCGGGCGCAGTCCAGCCGGCCGGTCATGCCGAAGTGCAGCAGGAGCGTGGGGCCGCCGCCGGTCCGCGCCAGCAGCCACTTCCCGTGCCGCTCCGCCTTCGTGAACCGCCGCCCCTCCAGCGCCTCCCGCAGCCGCCGCACGCCGACCCCGTGCAGGACGCCCGCGTCCCGTACGTCGACGCGCTGCACGACCCGGCCCTTCGCGCAGGACTCCAGCACCTTTCGGAACCCCTCGACATCCGGCAGCTCGGGCATGGGAGACGCCGCCCTTCGACTGGCTGGGAAGCCTGGCCTTCTCCTTCGATCGTCGGTCATGGACCGGCCACAGCGCATCCCGAGGCCGCCGCCTCCCTCGCTCGCCCCGCAGCAGCCCCAGGCCGGCCCATCGCCGGGTGGGCCATCACGAACATCAGCCGGCCGATGTCCAGCGGCTCCGCCGCCGAGACCACACGCGCCACCGCGACGTAGCGCTCGGTGTGACTGACGTAGGAGCAGTCGCCCGACCAGATCTCCACGCTGTGCCCGGAGGCGATGATGGACGAGCACAGGGCGGCCAGCGCCACGCCCCGGTGGTGCACGGCCGAGTGCGGGGTGGTGTTGACGTACCCGTTGGGCACCAGGAAGGTCTGGCCGCGTCGGGGCGGGACCCCTCCCAGTGCGGCGAGATGAATTCCCGCCCCCGGCAACCTTCCGCGCGCGGGTGGCGACCAAGTGACGTACACCGCACCCCACGTGGAAGGCCCTCCATGCGCACCCCCGCACCTGCCAGGTCAAGCCCGCACCGCCGGCGCAGGCTCGGCCGACCCGCCAAGTGTCTGCTCGCCTCCGGCGTCGCGCTCGCCGCGGCGGCAAGCCTGGGCGTCGCCAACGCCGGTACGGAGAGCGGTGACAGCGGCGCCGGTGCCCGCGCGGAAGTCTGCGACGCGTTCGGCACGATCGCCCTCGGCAAGTACTACGTGAACAACAACCTCTGGGGGCAGGACAACGGCTCCGGCAGGCAGTGCGTGTGGGACACCGCGCACAGCGGCGACACGATCGGCTGGGGCACGGAGTACACCTGGTCGGGCACCGACAACGAGGTGAAGTCCTTCGCCAGTGCGGTGCTCGGCTGGCACTGGGGCTGGAAGGCCGACCAGGCCGCCACCGGGCTCCCGGTCAGCGTGGGGGACCACAAGGACGTCACCACGTCCTGGGACTTCGACGTCAGCGCCGCCGCCGGGACCATGAACGTCGCGTACGACCTGTGGCTGCACACCAAGTCCGACGTCGACTGGCGGGACCAGCCGAGCGACGAGGTCATGGTCTGGCTCAACCGTCAGGGCGGCGCGGGCCCGCTCGGCGAGAAGGTCGCCACGGTTAACCTCGGCGGCGCGTCGTGGGACCTGTACGAAGGCGACATCGGCTGGAAGGTCCATTCCTTCGTACGGACCGACAACACCACCTCGGCCGACCTCGATCTGGACGACTTCCTCGGCGAGCTGGTGCGGCGCGGGTTGTTGTCCGACACGAAGTACCTGACCGGGGTCGAAGCCGGTACCGAGGTCTTCACGGGCACGGGCCGGGTCGACACCCGGGCGTACTCCGTGGACGTGGGCTGACCGCCGAGCCCGTCGCCGCTTCCGCGTAACTTCTCCCCCCACAACCGGCCAACCCCCATCTGTCACTCATCACAGGATCGGAGAAATGTCATGCGCAGGACGAGCGCACTCCCCACAGCGCGCCACGGCCGCCGCAGCCGCAAGACCCTGACCGTTGCCGCCGCGGTCACCGCCGGTGCCGCCCTCGCGGCCCTCGGCACCGCGTACGCCACCTCGGACCCGGCGGCGGACGCGGACGCCGCGCCGCGGGCGCCCGCCGGACCCGTCGGATACGGCGCCGGGACCACCGGCGGCGAGGGCGGCGAGACCGTGACCGTCTCGGACGCGGCCGGGTTCACCGAGGCCGTGCAGAGCGACGGGCCCCTGGTGGTCAAGGTCGACGGCACCATCGAGCTGAGCGAGATGACGAAGGTCGCCGGTGACAAGACCGTCGTGGGCGTGGGCACTGCCGGGAAGATCACCGGCAGCGGGCTCAACGTCAGCGGCGTCCAGAACGTGATCATCCAGAACCTCACGTTCAGCGGCTCCAACGACGACGGCATCAACGTCCAGGAGTCGTCGAAGGTCTGGCTCGACCACAACGACATCTCCGGCGCCAAGGACGGCGGCCTCGACATCAAGCGCGGCTCGACCGACATCACCGTGTCCTGGAACCACGCGCACGACCAGGACAAGAACATGCTGCTCGGGCACTCGGACGACAACGGCAGCCAGGACACGGGCAAGCTGAAGGTGACGTACGACCACAACTGGTTCGACGGCACCAACCAGCGCAACCCGCGCGTCCGCTTCGGCAACCCGGTGCACGTCCTGAACAACTACTTCAGCGACATCGGCTCGTACGGCGTCGCGTCGACCCAGGACGCGGGCGTGCTCGTCGAGGGCAACTACTTCGAGAACACGGAAGACCCCTTCCACCGAGGCGAGGGCGACTCCGGCCCCGGCGGGCTCGTCGCCAAGGACAACCACTTGGAGAACTCCGGCGAGGGCCAGTCCGGCGGCGACGTCGCGGCGATCCCGTACGACTACACGGCGGAGCCGGCCACGGCCGTCAAGGACTCCGTCACCAAGGGCGCGGGCGTCGGAAAGCTCTGACCGACCAGGTCTGAGCGAGCATGTCAGGGGCCCCGGGACATCTGGGGCCCCTGGTGTTGCTGCTTGTCAGTTCAGGTGGTTCAGTCGTCGGCCGCGGCTCTCGGCGATACGGAGGGCGTCTCGCAGCGCCTCGGTGAGGCGCTCGGCGAGGTAACGGAGGTCGCCGGGCGGGGTGTCGGGGAGCAGGGCGAGGGCGTGGTCGACGAGTGCGTTGCCCATGTGGAACTGCATGGCCTCCATGGCATCGGCCCATCGGGAGACCGGTCCGCCGTGGTGGTCGTTGATCAGGTAGCAGTGCTTGCCGTCGGGGCCGGAACGGGGAAGCAGGCGGGGTTCGTTGGCCATCAGGCCACCTCCAGCCCATGGATCCAGTACGGGCCCGGCATGTCCTGGCCCAGTGCGGCCAGGGCCAGTTCACGCCGGTGCTGACGTTGCTCGTGAGCGGTCAGGTACGGGCGTACGGACCGGGTCGCCGTGGCGTCCAGTGGGGCGTTGTCCTGGGCGTAAGGGCTGTGGGGCGGGAGTGGGGGGATGGCGCGGTGAGGAAGACCGACGGGCAGGACGGGTGCCGACGGCTGGGGGCGGGATTTCCCGCCGGGCCCCCTCAACCGTAGGGACATCCAGGCGCCGAGTCGGCGGATAAGGTCGCTCATGTCAACAGCTCCGATTCGCTTGGCTGGTGGCCGCGCCCCCGGACGGCAGCACCCGTCGCGGGGGTCTCTCATGCCGCGTTTATTCTCGATCTACCGCAGTCTACTGCGGTCGCGTGGTCTACCGCAGAGTTTTAGCGTCCACCGCATGAGCCCCGAGCTTGACCGCACCCGTCCTGTCTGGCGGCAGGTCGCCGCAACCATTGCCACGCGCATTGCCGACGGTGAGTACCCGGTCGGTGCTCGTGTGCCGTCTGTCGTCGAGTTGTCCGCCGAATTCGGTATCGCGTCCTCGACCGCGCAGAAGGCACTCGCCCACCTCAAGAGCGAGGGGCTCATCCGAGCCGAGGTCGGCCTGGGCTCGTTCGTCGCCGAGCGGCCCGAGAACGCAAGCGCCGAAGAAGACGCGTAGGCAGGGCGGGCGGCACATCTCGCCGAAGGCGCTGCGGCGGCTCGGCCTCAGCGCGAGGGCAACGTCCGCCGTGCCGCGCTGATGAGGTTCTGCGCCTCAGCGCCGTACACGGCGGACTCCTGGAGTGTGTTCCGCGCGAGCAGTTCGTGATACGACTCGGGCTGGCCGGTTGCCTCCGCCCACTTGCGCAGGTCATCGGGCGTGGGAGTCTGCCTACCGTTCTCCAGCCTGCTGACCTTGGACTTGTTCCAGCCGTACCGCTCGGCGAGTTCCGTACCCGTGAGTCGTCCTCCAGGGGCGGAGAGCCGGAGTTCGCGCAGCCGTACCCCGAGTGCTTCTCGTGCCTGCTGGTAGTCCGTGCTCACCGGTATACACCTCCCTCAGTCCTCCTTCGTGGTCAACCGTGCCGCGAACTCCTCGTACGGAACGGCATGATGCAGCGCCGCGTCGCGCACGATGGCGTACCGCAAATACTGCAGAGGGCTCCGTGATCAGCTCGACGCTGACCAGGTTGTCGGCGTCGTCGAAATTGAGCAGCGCGACCAGCCGCGAGTCGAAGATCCAGAAGTCTTCGGCGGGCAGGCCAAGGCGGTCGGCATCCGCTCGCCGGAGGTTGAGGATCTTCTCGCCGACGGCGCTGTTGCGACGTGCATTGTCGAGCAGGTAGAGCTGGCCGGCCGTGGGCGGGCTGTCGACGATACGGACACGCTCGAATCGCTTGCCGAGCGCCACCTGCTCACGGCGCTCCGCGCACCATTCCGCATCGGCTCCCTCCCAGTTGACGGGCTCACCGCGCCTGAACTAGTCGTAAGTGTCGGTGAGCTCGTCCGATGCGTACCGGCGCCGGGTCTCCAAGCGCCACGCCGTGTGCTCGAACTGCGTGAAGAGCCGGTCGAACTCGTCCAGCCCGATGATGTTCGGCACTCGGACCACCTCCTTCGGGCCGAAGTCGACCAGAAGCTCGCGCGGCACCACGTTGGGCACCTCGCCCTCGTTCGGTACGCAACTTCACCGAGGAATAGAGCAACTCCGCGCAACTTCCATGGCGCCTTACAACGCCGGCTCCCTACCGTCGCGTTCATGGCTGGAACACACCAAGCGCATGACGTCGATCCCTTCATGGCCACCGAGCGTCTGAGGTCGGCCCTTTCTCGGGCGGGCATCGTGCTGCCGTCGCTCGGAGTCGACGCCGGCTCGCCCGCTCTTGGGCTCGTGGAACTGGGGCGCGTACGCGCCGACGTGGCCATGCGGCTGGCAGAGGCGCTCCGGCAAGGCGGCGACGAATGAACGCCACGGGCAGGTCTGGCGAGGACGGTGGCCTCCCGCCCCGGATGACGCTGCGGGTCCACACAGTGGACCGTGCGGGCCGCGTCACGAGCGACTCGGGCACGCACGGCTTCAAGGGCGCCGAAGCGGAGACAGCTGTAGGCCTCGGGCAGGAGTTCCCTCCGTGCGCCTGCACAGGCCACCGGGTCATGAGGGCAGCCCGATGAGCGCTCCTGCCACCGATACCGCCTCGTTGTCCCCAGAGTGCGCTGTCGCCCTCCGCCCCGGTTACGAGGACCTGCACACGGAGTGCCGCCAGACGGAGGACGTTCCTCTGCCCTACGTCACAGGACTCCTGCTCGTGCGCCGCTGCACCTGCCTGTGCCACGACTACAACGACCAGGGCTCCACCCAAGTCTCCCGATCCAGCCAGGTCAACCAGTAGTTCCTCGCTGAACCGGGAAGCGCAAGGCGCCCGCGCCGCCCCCAGCCCAGCGCAGGCTGACAGGCGGGACGGGCTCGCATCGGTACGGCACGACCAGCCTCCGAAGGAGTAGCCCATGACCGTCACGCTCGACCGGCCCGCCCGCACCCGCACACGGGACTCGAAGGAGCTCCTCAACGCCGTCCAACCCCACATCAAGCACCTGACGATCAACGTGCTGGACAGCGGCATGCCCTCTGGGACCGCGAGGTCGCCCTGCTGCTGCGCGACCACACCGCGAGGGAGGGGCGGCCACGACCCCAGCGCGAGGCCGGAGGTCGATAGGCCGTAGCCGCTCCGCGCCAGGTGGGCGGGGCGAAGGTGGGTTGCCCGAGCGGCCGGACGGCTTGAAAACCCTTGTGCGGCCGGGCGCAGGCAGTTGGCGGCGAATCCGGCGACGGCGGTCAGTCCTCGATCCGCACCGGCTTCCGCACGGTCACCTGGTCCAGTTCGGAGGCCCTGACCGTCGCCTCCATTGTCCAGGTGCCGCCGAGGGGCAGGTTGAGGGTGTTGGTGCCCCAGTAGCCGCCCTGGTCGGTCAGGCGGGCGTCTATGGGGCCGATGTCCTGGGCCGGGAGCGTGAGGGACAGGCGCACTTCGGGCACCGCGGCCAGGGCGCCGTCGGAGCCGATGACCACGGCCTGCACGTTGTTCTCGCCCACCCGGCCGGGGTCGAGGGTGATCTGGAGCCTGCCCTGTCCGCCCGGGGTGCCGGTGTCGAAGGGGATCGTGGTCAGGGACGTCACGGGCAGCGCGCCCGCCGGGGCCGCCTGCGCCGCCTCGGCCTCGGCGCGGCCCGGCAGCGTGCCGGTGAGCACGGTGGTGACCGCCAGCACCGCCGCGGCGACGGCGGCCTCGGCCAGCACGGAGCGGCGCAGGCCGCGGCGGTAGGTGTCGGCGGAGGGCGGCTGCGGTGGCTCCGGGTGGCCGGCCTTGTCCGCGTCACCGTGCCGGTCCGGCCCGTCCCCGCCACCCGGCCGGTCCGGCCCGTCCCCGCCACCCGGCCGGTCCGGCCCCTCCGCGTCACCCGGCCGGTCCGGCCCGTCCGCGCCGTCCGGCCTGTCCGGCCCTCCGGCCGGCGGACCGCCCACCGGCTCCGGCACCCGTTCCCGCACGCTTACCTGCGCGCTTGCCGGTACCAGGGCCGCCGTCCAGCGGCGGGACTGGGACGCCACCAGCAGCAGCGCGGTCACCAGCCCGAGCTTGACGACCAGGAGGCGGCCGTACGAGGTTTCGGTGAGCGCCGACACGGAGCCGAGGCCGCGCCAGGACTGGTAGACGCCGGTGACGACGAGGACGGTCACCGAGGCGAAGGCCGCGCGGGAGAAGCGGGTGACCGTGGCCGGGGGCAGCCGTGGGCCGTCCGAGCGGCGGAACAGGAGCGTGAGCAGGGCGGTCAGGCCGCCGAGCCAGACCGCAGTGGCCAGCAGGTGCAGCACGGACGACGTCATCGCCACCGGCACCTGGATCCCGGCGGAGGCGTGCTCGGAGGCGGCCCAGGTCAGGGCGAGTCCTACGGCGAGGGCGCCGCCGGAGGCGAGGACCAGCGGGCTCGGTTCATCGACCAGCGGGCCAGGCTCGTCCCCGTCACCTTCACGGCGCCGGAACAGCCGTACGAGGAAGACCGCCGCTGCCAGGAGCAGGATCAGCCGGGCGAGGAGGGCCAGGCCCGGGCGGCTGGTCAGGGTTTCGGTGAGGGACGAGGTGTCGAAGGCGGCGGCCGGTCCGGTGCCCGCCTCGTAGGGGGCGCGCAGGAGCAGCAGGGCGAGTGTGGACGCCAGCAGGGTCCACCAGCCGGTGCGGAGCAGGCGGCGCAGGGGGGTCGCGTCCGGCGGGCGGCACAGGAACACGAAGGCCGCCGTGCCGACGAGCAGGGCGGCGGCGACGTAGGCGAGGTAGCGGGCGGTGTCGTAGAGGCCGCCGGTGACCGGGTCCTCCTCCGGGCCGGTGTCCACGGGCCCGGACGTCGCCGACGGTTTGCCGACCGAGAAGCTGAACGCGCCGGACACCGGGTGGCTGTCCGCCGACACCACCCGCCAGGCCACGGTGTACGTGCCCTGGTCGAGGTCGCCCGGCAGCGACACCCGGACCGTGTCGGCGCCCCCGGCGTGCCGCGCCTCGCCGGTGTGCAGCCGGCGCCGGTCCGGGTCGAAGACGCGGAAGGAGTCGTCGAGCAGTCCGACGGACTCGGTGAAGGTCAGGGTGAGGTGCCGGGGGGCGGACTTGAGGACGGTGCCGTCCTTGGGGTCGGTGGCGCGGAGGGCGGCGTGGGCCGACGCCGTTCCGGCGCCGCCGAGGAGGAGCAGGACCAGCACGGTGCCGAGCAGCACCAGCCCTTGAAGCGGCCGGGTTCCGCCGCACGTACGCCGGTCCGGTCGTCGGTACGACCCCGCACGGCCGCGTCCGTACCCGCGCGCATCACGGCGTCCGTGCCCGCGCCCATCGCCGCGTCCGAGGCCACGCGCAGCGCCGCCTCGGTACGGTTCCGCACCGCGGCCTCCGTACGCCCCCGCACCCCCGCGTCCGCGGCCCCCCGCACCGCCGTCACCGTGCGTACGCCGGCCGTGTCGTCCCTCGCCATCGGGCCCTTCGTCCACGTCGTCTCTCCGCCTGTCCTGCTCGCCGCCGCCTCTCGGATACGTACGGACGAAAGCCCCGGCCCACTCACCGCACCCACGGCCGCACGCCGCCCGCGACGACCCGTGCGCCCATCCAGGTACCGGCGGGCACAGTGAGCTGGGGATGCCGACCGCTCTTGGTGTCCGGGCCCAGCACTGCGGTGCGCGAGGTGCCGTGCGGGGCGAGGAGGAGCAGCTCCAGCGGGTCGCCGAGGTAGACGTGGTCCTCCGGCGTCGCACGGGAAGGCTACCTCTCGGCGGGAAACGCAACCTCCCTTGTGAGGAACGCCAGTTGGGCCTTCTTCTCCGGCAAGTACACGTCGGGCAGGTCGACTTCCCGCAGCTCGACCGCCGGACCGGGCGTGAAGCCCTGCCGCAGGAAACGGGCGATCGCCCTCTCGTTGCCCACGTCCGGATCGACCACGATCCGCGTGCGGTCCAGGCCCAGCAGGACGTACGACACCATGACGGCCACCAGCGCCGACGTCCAGCCGGGCCGCGCGCCGCCCGGTCCGGCGGGCGCGAGCAGCAGGTGGATGCCGATGTCGCCGGGCTCGACGGCATACACCTCGCCGACCCGGTCGGCCCCCGGCTCGTAGGTGTGGAGCAGCGCGGCCGGTTCGCCGTCCTTCACGACCAGGAAGGCGTGGTGGGTGTCGAGGGTGCCCATGTGGGCGTAGATCCCGGCCACTTGGTCGCGGGTCAGGCCGTTCATGCCCCAGAAGGCGGCGCGTTCCCCGCTCATCCAGCGGTGGATCACGGCGGCGTCGGCCCGCGTGTCCAGTGGGAGGAGGCGGACAGTGCCAAAGCCGTCGACCGGCTGCTCGTGGACGGCGGCGCGGGTGGCGTACGGGTCAGACATCGGTCTCCTCCTCCAACTCCATCTGCTCCCAGTCGGTGACGACGGGGACGAGGTCCCCCTTGAGCCACAGCGGCAGTTGGTCGCGGTGGTGCGGCGAGCCGGGGTCGCCCGAGGCGCCGAGCGGGACCACCCAGCGGCTGTCCTCGCGGCGGGCCAGGTCCCACACGTACCGGGCGGCGGGGCCGCGCGCGGCGCGGTCGGTGACGCCGGGGACGGAGGACGTGCACAGCACGCAGTCGTGGTCGCCGGACAGGGCGGGTCCGTCGGACGCCCGCTCGGCGGGCAGCGGACGCCACGGGGTCAGCCGGTGCGTCTCGCCCCAGGTGGCGGGCGTCCCGGCGGCGGCCGCCTCCTCCACGGCCGCGCGCACGAGCGCCGGCCGGTCGACGCCGTACAGCTCCTCGGCGCGCAGCAGGTGTCCGAGGGCGGTGCCGATGCGCGGGGCGAGGGCGAGCCAGGGCTGGAAGACCTCCGGGTACGCGGGCGGCGCCGCCAGCCCGGCGAACGCCTCGTGCGCCGCCAGCCGCCGTACGACCGCGCCGCGCACCGCCGCGAACGCCGCCGCGCCGGAGCTGTCCGCGTCCATGCGGCGGTCCCAGCGCAGGAGGCGGTCGCGGAGGGCGGCGGCCCCGGGGGAGAGGCCGTCCAGGGCGGCCAGGTGGTCCAGCAGGGGGGCGGCGGAGGCGAGGTGGGTGTCGGTGTGGATGGCCGGCATGTCGGCGGGCGACCAGCGGTCCTTCCCGGCGATCATCGAGGCATGGACGTCACCCTTCACCTGGCCCAGGATCCGGACGCCGACGAACTCCTCGGTCGCAGCCCGCTCGCCGCGCTGGTCGGGATGCTGCTGGACCAGCAGATCCCGATGGAGTGGGCGTTCAAGGGACCCCGTGTGATCGCGGACCGGCTCGGTGCGGACGACCTGGACGCCCACGACATTGCCGTGCACGACCCGGAGTCCTTCGCCGCGCTGCTGTCGCAGAAGCCGGCCGTGCACCGCTACCCGGGCTCGATGGCCAGGCGGATCCAGCAGCTCTGCCAGTACCTCGTGGAGCACTACGACGGAAACGCCGAGCTGGTCTGGAAGGGCGTCGCCGACGGCCGGGAACTCCTCCGGCGCCTGGAGGCCCTGCCCGGCTTCGGCAAACAGAAGGCACAAATCTTCCTCGCCCTCCTGGGCAAGCAACTCGGCGTCCACCCGGAAGGCTGGCGTGAGGCCGCCGGCTCCTACGGCGACCCAGAGTCCTTCCGCTCCGTCGCCGACATCACCGGCCCCGAGTCCCTGACCAAGGTGCGCGCCCACAAACAGGAGATGAAGGCAGCGGCCAAGGCCGCCAAGGCCGCCCGAAAGTAACCGCCGGCCGCACAGCAGCCGACACCGACGCGCAAGGCACTCGCAAACCACAGGCATGTGTTCCGCGCCCCATCCACGCGCCCAGTGACTCGCAAGCCACGGCAATACGTGCCGCCTGCCCACCCACCCGCGCCGGACGACGGCGCGAAAGGTGCCCGCAAGCCGCACGCCGCGGCGCCACACCCGGCCATGCCGCAATCCGCGGGTATGCGTGCCTCCCCCAGTGCCTCAAGGCGCCTTAAGGGCCTGGGAGGTGCCCCCAGGGCGGCACGGGTGGGCGCGGGCGGGCGGCACCCCGTCAGCGCCGGGCCGCGCGAGCCACCCCCGGCCGCCGCACCGCCGAGCGACCGGCAATCACGGTCCAGCCGACGCAGTCAACCCGCGGCACCCCGCGGCGCCGGGTGCGCACCCGACCCCCGGCCAGCACACCAGCCCACGGTCACGCTCGTAACCCAACTGCGCCGCAGCCGGCGTAAGCCGCTCGGCCCACCACCACTGGCACCGCGCTCCCGCCCAGGCCAAGCATGGATCATGGCCGAGGCACCGAGCGGCTCCCCCTGGGGGCCGGAGTACGACGACCGCAGGGTCCACGCCCGGCATGCACCCACGACGGCCCGCGAACCCGAGCCACCCCTCCAAGGCCCCCTGCACGTGCTGTCCCGCGCCGCCTGGCAGACCGTCCTGCTCACCGGCGTCTCGTCCCTCGTCCTGGGCATCCTGGTCCTGGTCTGGCCCGGCGCCTCGCTGCTGACGGCCGGCGTACTCTTCGGTCTCTACCTCGTCATCAGCGGCGTCCTCCAACTCGCCGCCGCCTTCGGCACCCACCGGACGACCAGCCTGCGCGTCCTGGCCTTCGTCAGCGGCGCCCTGTCGGTCCTGCTCGGCCTGTTCTGCTTCCGCGGCCCCCTGCAGTCCCTGCTGCTGCTCGCCCTGTGGATCGGCATCGGCTGGCTGTTCCGCGGCCTCACCCAGACCCTGGCCGCCGTGCACGACCCGGCCATGCCCGCCCGCGGCCGGCAGATCTTCCTCGGCGTCCTCACCGCCGTCGCCGGGATCGTCCTGATCGACGCGCCGTTCGAGTCCGTCGCCGTCCTCACCCTGGTCGGCGGCATCTGGTTGGTCGCGGTCGGCGCCACCGAGATCGTCACCGCGCTCGGCATCCGCGCCGGCGCCCGGCAGATACCCCGCGCGCTGTGACCGCCCGCACCTGCCCCCAGTCCCGCCGTACGCCGAGCGGGCGGATCCGGCGGCCGGTGCGAGGCACTCCATACGCCCGGCGGGGAGATGACCTCCCATGAGCCCCGCACCGCACCGCGCCGTCCACGCCCTCGCGCACTCCTGGCCGCGGATGCTCGTGCTGCTGCTCATCCTGCTCGTGCCGCTCTCGCTCGCCACCGCGCCCGCGCTGCCCGCGGCCACGGTGGTGAGCGAGAGAGGCGGTACGCCCGCCGAGTACGACCTCCTCGACACCGCCGCACGCCCCCCGGCCCGATCCGGCCGGCGTCCCGTCGCACCCCTGCGTCCGGCGCCCCCGCCGCTCGTCCCGGCCGCATCCGCCACGGCCCGCCCGGCACCCGCGCCGCCGGGGCCGTCAAGGCCGCCATACGCCCTGCGCGCCCTGCGCTCCGTGGTCCTGCGCTGCTGAGCGGACCGGTCAGCCCGGAACCGGTCCGTCCGACCGGCCGCGTCGACACCGGTCCCCACCAGCACGACTCAGCACGACGCAAGGAGCACAGTCATGCCCAATGACCCCTACGCGGTCCTGCGCGCCCTGCTGCGCGCAGAGGCCCTGCGCAACGCGCCCAAGCACGAGCCGAAGGCGGAGCCGCGGGCCCGCCGGCAGCACCCGAAGGACCGGGAGCGCGGCTGAGTGAAGCGACGGCGCGGCGGAGGCGGGAAGCCCCACCGGGGCCTACCGCCTC
>NZ_JACTVI010000044.1:20506-66661 GCF_014495685.1 Streptomyces sp. TRM68367
GGCACTGGCCGTCCCGGAGCAGGGCGCCCAGATCCAGCGCGGGGCCGGTGATCCGGGCGCCTGTTCTCGGACTGTTCTCCTGACGGTTCTCGGCCAGTCCCGGATCTCTTCCGGTTTTGCCCCGGTTTTTCACGTTTTTTTCAGCGTCGCACTCGGCGTTCATGGCTGCGCCCGGAACGTGTCGACCGGTAGGCTTTCCGTGTGATCTTCAAGCGCATCGGAAACGGCCGGCCGTACCCCGACCACGGCCGGGAGAGCACCCGGCAGTGGGCGGACGTCGCGCCGCGCCCGGTCCGCCTCGATCAGCTCGTGACGACCAAGCAGCAGCTCGACCTGGAGACCCTCCTCGCCGAGGACTCGACCTTCTACGGCGACCTCTTCGCGCACGTCGTGAAGTGGCAGGGCGACCTGTACCTGGAGGACGGCCTCCACCGCGCGGTGCGGGCGGCGCTGCAGCAGCGCCAGGTCCTGCACGCGAGAGTCCTGGAGCTGGACTGACCGGTCGCGCGCACGGCGTCTTGGCCCTTTCGGGTTGGACTGTGCGACGTGCAATGATCATCTAGTAGGCATCGTCGCGCAGGCGCACTACGCTGCGCCCATGAGCATGCTGACTCCTCCGGGCATGGGCGGCCAGTACCGGATCAAGGGGGACAAGTATCCGCGGATGCGTCCCCACCGGCGGCGCGGCAGGCTCGTACTCGCCGTCGTCGCCTCCGCCGCCGCGGTCGGCGTGATCGGCTGGGGCACGCTCCAGCTCGTCGACGTCTTCACGGGCGGCGACGAGGCCTCGGCGGCCGGCCCCAAGCCGGACTGCCCGGCCAAGGCGAGTCCCTCGCCCGGCACCCGGCCGGCCGCGCTGCCCGAACCCGGCCGGATCACCGTCAACGTGCTCAACGCCACGACCCGCAGCGGCCTGGCCAAGCAGACCGCCGACGAGCTGAAGAAACGTGGCTTCAGGATCGGCGAGGTGGGCAACGCGACCAAGGAGTACGACAAGAAGGTCGACGGCACCGGCGTGCTGCTCGGCCCCGCCTCGTCCCTGAACACCTCACTGCGGGTGCTCGGCACTCAGCTCGCGGACGCCGAGCGCCGCACCGACGGCGCCCGCAAGGGCGACGCCGTCGACCTCGTCCTCGGCAACGCCTTCAAGGCGCTCACCCCGAAGGCACAGGCGGACCGGGCCCTGGCCACGCTGAACAAGCCGAAGCCGGCACCCTCCTCCGGCAACAAGAGCTGCTGAGCCGGCGTACGGCAGCGGCGGCCGTGCGGGAGCGTCCGTACGACGCGAGCCGGCGCACGAACGGCTGCTGTACGACCCCCGCAGCCGGGGCCTACTCGGCCGCCCCGTACAACCGATCCCCCGCGTCCCCCAGCCCCGGCACGATGTACCCGTGCTCGTTGAGGCGCTCGTCGACCGAGGCCGTCACGACCGTCACCGGCGTGCCCGCCAGTTCGCGCTCCATGACTTCGACGCCCTCGGGGGCGGCCAGCAGCACCACGGCCGTCACGTCGTCCGCGCCGCGCCTGATCAGCTCCTGGATCGCCGCGACCAGCGTGCCGCCGGTGGCCAGCATCGGGTCCAGGACGTACACCTGGCGCCCGGAGAGGTCCTCCGGCATGCGCGTGGCGTACGTGGAGGCCTGGAGCGTCTCCTCGTTGCGGATCATGCCGAGGAAGCCCACCTCGGCGGTCGGCAGCAGCCGGACCATGCCGTCCAGCATGCCGAGGCCGGCCCGCAGGATCGGCACCACCAGCGGGCGCGGGTGGGAGAGCTTGACGCCGGTGGTGGAGGCGACCGGGGTCGTGATGTCGACCGCTTCGGTGCGCACGTCCCGCGTGGCCTCGTAGGCGAGCAGGGTGACCAGCTCGTCCGCGAGCCGGCGGAACGTCGCGGAGTCCGTACGCTGGTCGCGCAGCGTGGTGAGCTTGTGGGCGACCAGGGGGTGGTCGACGACATGGAGACGCATGTCGACAACAGTAACCGCGCCCAGCACCCACGAACCCACGCCCGCCCCGCCCGGCACCGAAGCCCCACCCGCGCAGCGCCGCACCCGACGACGGCGCGCAGGCGCCCGTAACCCGCGGGCGTGCGTGCCTCCCCCAACCCGCCGCCGGCCCACACCAACCGACGGCCACCCGGCAGACGCGGGCCAGCCGACGCAGTCTGCCGGCACGCTGGTGTGGAGGCGCCCGTGCGGGGGAAAGTGGGAGGGACGGACCTTGGGGGACGGGACCGGGGTGATGTGCCGATGCCTGAGCTGCCTGACCGCGAATCCGAACAGGATCCGTCCATACGTGAGGCGCGCAAAGCGCCGCCACTACGGAACCTCGGAGCGCCGCCCGTGCCCGGCGAGACGGGCGCCGAACGCCGCAGGCGCCGCGCCCAGTTCCTGCGCGACCTGGCCGCGGCGCGCGAACTGCGCGACCGCGTCCAGCCGCGCCGCGCCAGGACCGCGCGGTTGCGGCACGCCCTGCGGATGCGCACGTTCCGCTGGTAGGAAACGGGTGGGAAACGCGAGCGGGAAGATCCCGCGGCGCGCGGATGTTGCCCGGGTGGCCGTGCGCCGACGGTGGGAAGAGCCGCGTACGATCCGCAGGTGGCGGCAACGAGTGCGCTGGTGAGTCCGGTACGGACGCGCCCGACGACGTGCGAGAGAAACAGCCAGACACAGGGAGCCGAAGACGTCCCCTGAACGCCTAGTTTCTGCCACGATTCCGAGTGGGTGGGGCTCGGAGTGCTGAACTCCCCGCCCGCAACCTCCGCCGGGGGGACCCCCAACCGGCACGCCTATGACCAGTGGGAGAGTCACGGTGTACTTCGCCGCACTGCTCGCGCGCACCGAAGACGGGTGGGAAGCGAGCGACACGGAGCTCGACGATGTGGAAACCCTGTCGGATCTGGCCGACCTGGCCCGGGAGGCCTCTCCCGACGAGGACACGGTGCTCGTGCTGATCGAGCAGGAGGACGGGTGGTTCGGCGTCGTCCGCGTGGACGGCGAGGAGGACCCTCGTATCTACGTCTCCGACGCCGCCGCCGCTGCCCGCAGCAGCTACGGCGAGATCCTGCTCACCGACGAGCTGCTCGGCCGGGAGCCCGGCGACGACGGCGCCGACCTGGACGCGCTCGACCTCGACGGCACGGAGGACGGTGAGGACGAAGCCGACGACGACGGCGACGCGGCCGCCGGGTCCGCCGAGGCCGTGCCGCACGGCCCGGTCGGTGACGCACAGATCCTGGAGGATCTGGGTGTCACCGAGAAGGAGCTGCGCACCCTGACCGAGGACGCGCTCACCGAGATCGCCGAGGCCCTGGGCGCCTCGGAGGTGCTGGAGACCGTCCGCTGACCGCCGCACAGGCCGAAGGCAGGACACCGGACCCGGTGCGCGACCGGTGGCGGGCGGCGATGCGGCTCGCCCTGGACGAGGCCCGGCGGGCCGTCCGGGGCGGGGACGTCCCCGTCGGCGCCGTCGTGCTGTCCGCGGATGGTACGACCGTGCTCGCGGCCGGGCACAACGAACGCGAGGCGACCGGCGACCCGACGGCGCACGCGGAGGTCCTCGCCCTCAGGCGGGCCGCCGCCGAACTCGGTGCGTGGCGGCTCGCCGGCTGCACGCTGGTGGTCACGCTGGAGCCGTGCACGATGTGCGCGGGCGCCCTCGTGCTCGCCCGCGTCGACCGCGTCGTCTACGGCGCCCGCGACGAGAAGGCCGGCGCGGCCGGTTCCCTGTGGGACGTCGTACGGGACCGGCGGCTCAACCACCGCCCGGAGGTGATCGAGGGCGTGCTCGCCGAGGAGTGCGCCGGCGTGCTCACGGACTTCTTCCGTGACCGCTGAATCTGATTTCTGACCGCGGCCCACCTTGCTGTAAGGTCTCCCTCGGTAGCGTGTCCGAGCGGCCGAAGGAGCTCGCCTCGAAAGCGAGTGTGGCGCAAGTCACCGAGGGTTCAAATCCCTCCGCTACCGCAGGTAAACGAAGGGGCGGTCCCTGTTTGGGGCCGCCCCTTCGCGTTGCTCCGTCTCACCCGCACATCAGTTACACACCGTGACCGTCTTCCGTCACGTGTCCAACGCCTCCTCCTCGGCCCGATGGGCGGCGGCGACCATCAGAGCACTCACGGCGAAGAACAAGGTCGCCCCGGCGTCGAACCATCGCGTCCTTGACTTGAGAGCCGACTCGTACGTTGCGCGGCTCACTGGCTGCAGGTCCCCATGGTTGTTGAGGTAGTAGCCCCCCGCGGTGCGCTCCGGCTGCCCGCTGGCGGGAACTCCCCCGACGACGACGCACAGCACTACGCCAACGGCGAGACTCCCTGCCGCAGCTCGCAGCCATCGAGGCGTGTGCCACAGCAGGAGGGGAAACTGCGGGCCCTGGATGAGGGTGAGTATGCCTGTGCGGTAGCACCGCAGCATCGCACTCCCGAACACCGGAAAAGCCAGTCCGAACAGAGTGAAAGCGGCGGCCGCGGGTACCACTGGCGATCCTGGCAGCAGGGTCAGGATCACTGCGATCGCGGTCAGCCCCGCCAGGAACAACGACACCCCTATGTGGACCTTGTAGCTGGCCGGCACCGGAGCTCCTCTCTCACTGCGTGCGACAAGTCTGGCCGTTCGACCGCTGCCGGAGCAGTACCGATCACAGCAGGCACGAGCGTCCGAGACTGCGAGGTCCTGGCAATCGCCGGTTGGTGACGGGGAAGGGGCCAAGACCGTCGTAGTCGGTGCGGGGCGACGTGCCACGGCCAGTCTCGGTCGCGAAGAGCCAGCCCTCATCCGTCCACTCGTCGCGCGCGACGGCCGCGGTGGGCACCGTGGCCCAGGACCGTTACGGTTGCCGGTGATAAAGAATGGGACATATCGTCTTGTTATGGATGAGATTCATCCCAACGTTGATCAGATCATGGTTCTTGTCGCGGACAGGCGTGGGCGCGTCGGCTACCGGGTCTGGCGCACTGTGCAGGACGACCGTTTCGACACCTACACAGGCCCGAAGACATACTGGGACGTCGAAATCCGCAGCAAGAAGCATGCCAGGAGCGTCGCTGCCCAGGAAGGCTTCAAACTGCGGTGTGAGGGCGAGGTCTGGGATCGCCTATCCGAAGACGAAGAGGGCTGATCGGCGTGCCCGGGTGGGCGCACGAGATGAGGGCATGGCTCTAGCCATGCCGCACCTCCCTCAGCACCGAGGGTTCAAATCCCTCCGCTACCGCTTGAAGAAGGGCCCCGTCGTCAGACGGGGCCCTTCGTGCGATCATGTGGCCGCTCGTTGACATCAGTGACAGGGGAGGCCACACCATGGCGCTGAACGCCAAGAAGGTCGCCGTGTTCGTGCTCGTGGTCTTCGCGCTGTACGTGATCATCACGGATCCGTCCAAGGCCGCCGACTACGTCCAGATAGGGTTCGAGGGCATATCGGACGCCGCCAAGGCCATAGGCGACTTCATGACCTGGGTCGCCAACGGAGGAAAGTCATGATCCGCCATCTGGTCCTGTTCAAGCTCAACGAGGGCGTCGCCCGCGACGACCCGCGGGTCGTCGCGGGCGAGAAGGCCTTCCGCGCCCTCGACGGCCGGGTCCCCGGGATCCGCTTCTGGGAGCTCGGCTGGAACCTCAGCGACCGTCCCATCGCCTACGACTTCGCGATCAACTCCGCCTTCGAGGACGCGACCGCCCTGCGCCGGTACGTCGAGCACCCGGACCACCAGGCGGGCGTCGCGCTGTGGCGCGAGTTCGCCACGTGGGTGATCGCCGACTACGAGTTCTGAGCCCGCTCCGCGGGAGCCCACCGCAGCCCTCCGCCTCTCCGGCGGGGGGCTTTGCTGCGTATTACGCACCATTTCATACCCAACACGTAGTTATGAGGTACTTGAACACAATGAACTGTCTTGTGATGCTATGACCGCTTTTGACGGATGAGTTGATGGATCACGAGGTGGAGTTGACCGTGCCGGCCAGTACTGCGCCTCAAGCACCACCCCAGGAACCCACCCCGGCGCCGCCGCGCAGCCGGGGCGCCGACACCCGGGCGCTCACCCAGGTGCTCTTCGCCCAGCTCAAGGAGCTTCAGCCGGGCACACCGGAGCACGGCCGGGTGCGCGGGGCGCTCATCGAGGCCAACCTCCCGCTCGTGCGCTACGCCGCCGCGCGCTTCCGCTCCCGCAACGAGCCGATGGAGGACGTCGTCCAGGTCGGCACCATCGGCCTGATCAACGCCATCGACCGCTTCGACCCGGACCGGGGCGTGCAGTTCCCGACCTTCGCGATGCCGACGGTGGTCGGCGAGATCAAGCGGTACTTCCGGGACAACGTCCGTACGGTCCACGTACCGCGCCGGCTGCACGAGCTGTGGGTGCAGGTCAACAGCGCCACCGAGGACCTCACCACCGCCTACGGGCGCACCCCGACCACCGCCGAGATCGCCGAGCGGCTGCGCATCACCGAGGAGGAGGTGCTGTCCTGCATCGAGGCCGGGCGGTCGTACCACGCCACCTCGCTGGAGGCCGCGCAGGAGGGCGACGGGCTGCCCGGGCTACTGGACCGGCTCGGCTACGAGGACCCCGCGCTGGACGGCGTGGAACACCGCGATCTCGTCCGCCATCTCCTCGTCCAACTCCCCGAACGGGAACAGCGAATTCTCCTTCTGCGCTACTACAACAATCTCACCCAGTCGCAGATCAGTGCGGAACTCGGCGTCTCCCAGATGCATGTGTCGCGGCTACTCGCGCGTAGCTTCCAGCGGCTGCGATCCGCAAACACGATCGAGGCGTAACCGACACGAGCGAATCGCTCACCTGGGCTGATCCTGGAAGTTCTGCACCGAAACGCCGTCAGACCCCCTGTTTCCAGGGCTCTTTCGCGTCTCGCATGTCGACATGTCACTACAGCGTGTTGCCGACATGTGACATTCTGCGGGAAGAGCGTTTGCCGGGGCCTCGGCGCCGGTATTCAGGTGAAGGCTGCGTTCCTCGGACGGGAGCGTTCGCCGCGACCGTCCCGCGACCCAAAGGGGGTGGCATGTCCGCAGAACAGGGCAGCTCGAAGGTGCTCACGCTCGCGGAGAGCGAGACAGCGCCCAATGCGCTCGACGCACTCGGCCCCATCGATGACGTGGCGGCGCTGGAAGCCGCGCCCACCTCCACGCTCCCGGCCGCCGATACCCCGGCCCTGCCGGCCTCGGCGGACATCGACACCCGCACCCTGTCCCGTTCCCTGTTCCTGCGGCTCGCCGCGCTCGACGAGGACAGCCCGGAGCGCGCCTACGTCCGGGACACCCTGATCGAGCTCAACCTCCCGCTGGTGCGGTACGCGGCGGCGCGCTTCCGCTCCCGGAACGAGCCGATGGAGGACATCGTCCAGGTCGGCACCATCGGGCTGATCAAGGCGATCGACCGCTTCGACTGCGAACGGGGCGTGGAGTTCCCGACCTTCGCGATGCCGACGGTGGTCGGCGAGATCAAGCGGTTCTTCCGTGACACGTCCTGGTCGGTGCGCGTCCCGCGCCGCCTCCAGGAACTGCGCCTGGCCCTCACCAAGGCCAGCGACGAGCTCTCCCAGAAGCTCGACCGCTCCCCGACGGTCGCCGAACTCGCCGCCGTGCTGGGCGTGTCCGAGGAGGACGTGGTCGACGGCCTGGCGGTCGGCAACGCGTACACGGCGTCCTCCCTCGACTCCCCGGCACCCGAGGACGACGGCGGCGAGGGCTCCCTCGCGGACCGCCTCGGCTACGAGGACAGCGCGCTGGAGGGCGTGGAGTACCGCGAGTCCCTGAAGCCCCTCCTGGCCAAGCTCCCGCCCCGCGAGCGCCGCATCATCATGCTGCGCTTCTTCGCCAACATGACCCAGTCCCAGATCGGCGAGGAGGTCGGCATCTCCCAGATGCACGTCTCCCGCCTCCTGACCCGCACGCTGTCCCAGCTGAGGGAAGGCCTGATCTCGGACTGACGGGACGGGAGCACTCGCGCGACGTCGGCTACGGCGAGAGCCAGGGGATTTCGCGCGAGGTCCCTGCCGTGGGTCCCTGGAGACTGAAGGGGATCGCGGGGGTTACTATTTGACGGAGCGTCAGACACCATGTGGCGATGCTTCGAGGGACGTGGACGCGTGGTCGCCGGGGTGTCGTGGTGGGTGCGTCGGTGGCCGTGGTGTGTCTGGGCGGGGTTCTGGCCGCGTGCGGAAGCGGGGGCGGGAGCGATCCGTACGTCGCCGTCGGCGTGGCGGGTGGCCCACCGCAGGCGTCCGGTACGGCGGAGCCGACAGGCGGGGTGACGTTCGCACCACTCGACGAGGCGGAGAACGGCAACCGGTCGGGCGACGGCAGCGGCAGCGGCAGCGGCAGCGGCAGTAACTCGGTGGAGAGCGAGAGGGATCCGGGGGCCGGGGGCGCCGAGTCCGCGCCCGGGGCGGAGCGGCGTGCGGGCGACGGTGGTGGACGCGGGGCGCCGGGCGGTGGTGGCGAGTCCCCTCGTACCGACGATGACGAGACGAACTCTCCGCGCCCGGGGCCCAGCCGTACCGCCCCTCAGGAGCTCGCCGCGCTGCGCGTGGGTGAGCCCGAGCGGAAGGCTGCCGACAAGCGCTGGTGCGAGAAGGTGACGCTGGTCTTCCGCAACACCGGCGGTACCGCCGTGGGTTCGGGCACCGTGACCTTCGAGACGCACGTCATCGGCGCGCTCGGGATCGACTGGGCGACCGTCGAGTCGACCGAGAGGCTTCCGGCGCCGATCGCGCCCGGGGCACGGAAGAAGCAGACCTGGACGGTGTGCGTCGAGGAGTGGCGCGTACCGCTGGGCATGCACGTCGAGACGCGGGACGTCTCCGTCGAGTGGCGGTAGCGACTCTCCGGCGACTCGGCAGACTCCGGCGACTCGGCCGACCTGGGTGAACCCCGCCGGCCGCGGTGGCCTACTTCAGCGCCAGCCAGGCCACAGCCGCCACGATCGCCACGGCGGCGACCACACCGATGATCAGGCCGATGCGCGGCCCCGAGGAGGAGGAGGAGGAGGAGGAGGCGACGGCCTGGCGGGACTGCGGGCCGCCCTCGTCGACGAACGCGCGGAACATCTGAGTGCTGCCAGCGGGGTCGTGGTTGCCCTGGGGGCCCTGGTTGTTAGCCATGGCCCGAGACCCTAGCGAATCCACGGGTGCGGCCCAAGTGGGGGCTCCGCCGCAAGCCGGTACAAACCGGAGGCTCCACGATCACGGCGTTTACGGCCGCAATACTTGCCTTTACCAAGTTTTTGTCCGCGAGCCCTCCGGATTTATTTGCCTGTAGCAACCAACAGCCCATATGGTTGCCCTAAGCAACAAACAAGGGGAGGTGCGATGGCCGGGAACGCGCAGTACGAGGAGCTGGTCCGTCAGTTCGGCGCCTTCGGTGCCGTGAAGCGGGAGCTGGGCCGCATCATGCCGGCCGACTGCCCCAGCGGCTCCGCCACCGTACTGACCCTGCTCGACCGCCACGGAGACATACGCATGAGCAAGCTCTCCGAGCTGCTCTCCGTCGACATGTCGGTCACCAGCCGCCAGGTCGCCCAGCTGGCCGAGCGCGGCTGGATCGAGCGCTCCCCCGACCCGGCGGACAAGCGCTCCCGCATCCTGCGCCTCACCCCCGCGGGTCACGCACAGGTCGGCGAACTCACCCGCCGCACCACCCAGCTGCTCGCCGAGCGCCTCGGCGACTGGTCCGACGAGGAGGTCGGCCAGCTCACCCGGCTGATGGCCCGGCTCAGGGCGAGTTTCGACGACTGCCGGACCGCGCCCCCGCCGGTCCCACCGCCCCGGCCGCCCGCAGCGCCGCCCCCGGCCGCGAAGACCACCCGTACGCCCGCAAGCACATAAGAGAAGGAAGCCCATGGCAACGACCACACCAGCCGGTGTGCGGGCTCATGCCAAGCACGGGGGAGGCTCCTCCGGCGACCACGCTCCGATGACGCACCGGCAGATCATGGAAGCCCTCACCGGGCTGCTGCTCGGCATGTTCGTCGCGATCCTGTCGTCGACGATCGTCTCCAACGCCCTGCCCGACATCATCAAGGACCTCGGCGGCGGCCAGAGCGCCTACACCTGGGTCGTGACCGCGTCGCTGCTGGCGATGACCGCGTCCACCCCGCTGTGGGGCAAGCTCGCCGACCTGTTCTCCAAGAAGCTGCTGATACAGCTGGCCCTCATCATCTTCGTGGCCGGCTCGGCGCTGGCCGGCCTGTCGCAGAACGCCGGGATGCTCATCGGCTTCCGCGCGGTGCAGGGCATCGGCATGGGCGGCCTGTCCGCGCTGGCCCAGATCATCCTGGCCGCGATGATCTCCCCGCGCGAGCGCGGCCGGTACAACGGCTACCTCGGCGCCACCTTCGCCACCGCCATGGTCGGCGGCCCGCTGATCGGCGGTGTCATCACCGACGCCGACTGGCTCGGCTGGCGCTGGTGCTTCTACGTCGGCGTGCCCTTCGCCGTGATCGCCCTGATCGTGCTCCAGCGCACCCTGCACCTGCCCGTGGTCAAGCGGAAGGTCAAGGTCGACTGGGCGGGCGCCTTCTTCATCACCGCCGCGGTCTGCCTGCTGCTGGTCTGGGTGACCTTCGCCGGTGACAAGTACGACTGGGTGTCCTGGCAGACGTACGCGATGACCGGCGGCGCGCTCGCGCTGCTGCTGATCTTCGTGCTCGTCGAGTCGAAGGCGAGCGAGCCGATCATCCCGCTGCGGCTGTTCCGCAACCGCACCATCACCCTGGCCTCGCTGGCCTCGCTCTTCGTCGGCGTCGCGATGTTCGCGGGCACCATCTTCTTCAGCCAGTACTTCCAGCTGGCCCGGGACAAGTCGCCGACCATGTCCGGCGTCATGACCATCCCGATGATCCTCGGCCTGTTCGTCTCGTCCACCGTCTCCGGGCAGGTCATCACCCGCACCGGACGCTGGAAGGCGTGGCTGGTCGCGGGCGGTGTCCTGGTCACCGCGGGGCTCGGCCTGCTGGGCACGATCCGGTACGACACCGAGTACTGGCACGTCGCCGTCTTCATGGCCCTGCTCGGCCTCGGCGTCGGCATGATGATGCAGAACCTGGTGCTGGCCACGCAGAACCAGGTCGACCCGACCGACCTGGGCGCCGCCAGCTCGGTGGTGACCTTCTTCCGGTCCCTCGGCGGTGCCGTCGGCGTCTCGGCCCTGGGTGCGGTCCTCAGCCACCGGATCACGCACTACGCCGCAGACGGCCTCACCAAGCTCGGCGTGCAGGGCTCGTCGGGCCACGGGGAGATCCCCGACCTGGCCGCGATGCCCGCGCCGGTCCGGAACGTCATCGAGAGCGCCTACGGCCACGGCATCGCGGACGTCTTCCTCTACACCGCGCCCGTCGCTCTGCTCGCCCTGCTGTTCGCCCTGTTCATCAAGGAGGTCCCGTTGAAGACCAAGGGCGCCCTGGACCAGGCCGCCGAGACCGCGCCGGCCACACCGGAGGCCGCCGACGCTCCCGCGCCGGCCGCGTCGGCCGCCCCGGAGCACGCGCCCAGCTGGGCCGTCACCTCCGACACCGGTGCCGGTCCCGACGGCACCCAGCGGCTCGCCGCCGTCGCCACGGTGGCCCGCCCCACGGGAGCCTCCGGCGGTTCGTCCGGCGGCGGGACCCCGGTGCGCGGTTTCGTCCGCGGCGCCGAGAGCGCGCCCGTTGCGCAGGCCGCGGTCACGCTGATCTCGCTGGCCGGGCGCCAGCTGGGCCGGTCGGTCACGCGGGCCGACGGCTCCTACGCGCTGGACGCGCCGAGTGCGGGGTCGTACGTGCTGATCGCCTCCGCGGACGGGTTCCAGCCGCAGGCGTCCACGGTCGTTGTGGGCGACGAGCCGGTCGAGTACGACATCCTGCTGTCCGGCACCAGCGGCCTGACCGGGCACGTGCGCACCGCCGGGACCGGGGTGCCGGTCAAGGACGCCATGGTGGTCGTCACGGATGTGCGCGGCGACCTGCTGGCGCACGCCGCCACCGGGGAGCAGGGCGAGTTCGCGCTCACCGACCTGGTGCCGGGCGCGGTGACCGTCGCCGTCAACGCCGCCGGGTTCCGGCCGCGCGCCCTGCCCGTCGAGATCGGCGGCACCGGCGTCACCCGGATCGATGTCGACCTGGACGCCGGCGCCCGCCTTCAGGGTGTCGTACGGGCCCCGCACGGGCCGCTGGCCGACGCCCGCGTGACGCTGGTCGACGCGGCGGGCAACGTGGTCGGCACGGCGACGACCGGGGCGGACGGGGCGTACGCCTTCACCGACCTGGACACCGGCGAGTACACCGTCATCGCCACGGGCTACCCGCCGCGGGCCACCGCCCGGACCGTCACCGGCGGCGGCGTCGACGACCACGACATCGACCTCGCCCACCCCGGCGAGTGAGGCCGCTCAACCCCCCGAAGACCCCGGCCCGTGGCGGCACGCGCGCTCTGAGCGGAGGTGCGCCTGCCTGCCACGGGCCGGTCCCTGTCAAGGAGTTCTGAGATGGGACTGACCGCGAGGATCCGAACCCGGGACGGATGGGCCGTGTCGCACGCGGTCGTCACGGTGACCGACATGACCGGCACGCAGGTGCTGCGGGCCGAGGCGGACGCCGAGGGCGCCGTGCGGGACACCACGCCGCTGCAGCCGGGGGCGTACACCGTCATCGTCACCGCCGTCGGCTACGCGCCCGCCGCGTCCAGCGCGATCGTCACCGCGAGCGGGCGAGCCGAAGCCGGCACGGTGACGCTGGCCCGCCAGGGCGGCACCGAGCTGCCGCCACCGGGGCCGTGGACCATCGACCCGGTCCACTCCTCCGTCGCCGCGGTGGCCCAGCACCTGGGCATCTCCAGCGTGCACGGCCGCTTCACGGAGTTCTCGGGCGCCGTCGAGATCGCTCCGGACGATGTCACCGAGTCCCGCGTGGAGGCGGTCATCAAGGCCGCGTCGATCGACACGGGCAACGGCATGCGCGACGACCACCTCCGGTCGCCGGACTTCCTGGACGTCGCGAACCACCCCGAGATCACCTACCGTTCGACGGGCCTGACCCGGTCCGGCCCCGACCGCTGGACGGTCCACGGCGAACTGGGCCTGCACGGCGTCGTACGCCCGGTCGACCTGGACCTGTCCTACCTCGGCACCGGCACCGACCCGTGGGGCGGCACCCGCGCCGCCTTCCGCGCGACCACGGAACTGCGGCGCGAGGACTTCGCGATGAACTACAACCAGGTCGTCCAGGCGGGCATCGCGGCCGTCGGCACGACGCTGAAGGTGGAGCTGGACGTCCAGGCGGTGCTAGGGGAAGTACTCCCGCAGGCATGAAGTCACGGGAACATGTGCTGCTCGTTCTCGTGTGGCTGCACTGGCGTGCGGCGTTCCCCGCCCCCCTTAAGGTTTGGGACGAGCGGGCAGCAGGCCAGGGGCCGGGCTTGAAGAACTCCGCCACCGGCAGGTAGTGGTGCCACCGACGTCCGAACGTCAGCAGAAGGGACAGCACCGCGGCGGCGGCAACCAGTACGCCAGCGGTCAAGTCCGAGACGCCCGACAGCGACACTGCGAGTGCCGCACCGGCAATGCCCAACACGGCGAGTCCCACGCGCAACAGCTCGCGGTCTCGGACAGGTTCGACCGGCGTGCCCTCCGCGTTCGGGTCGCCCAGATGACGAGCCACTTCGGCCCCCTGCGCGTAGTACGAGCGGGCTGTCGCGTGGTCCCGCCGCTGAGAGGCATCCCAGACGAGCTGTCCCATGAACGTCGCCGCGTCCGCCTGGAGTATGCGCATCTCGCGTTGAACGCGCCCGGACGGAGCTTCTCCGTCGAGGAAGGAAACCTTGCCCACGCCGAAGTGCGCTACCCCGGATTCGGCTCGCCGAGTGCCCAGCGACGCACTGCGCGTCGCCGAGTCGCGCGGCCTGCGTCTTTCCGCACCGGACACAGGCGTCGAGGACAACGAGTCGGGAGGATCCCGGTGAGCCCACCCTGCACGATTGGTAGGCCCGGCTGCCTGAGCACACCAGGGTCAGGCTGAAGCGGAACCCGGGGCTCTAGGCTGCCCCCATGGCACCGAACATTGCGACCAACACCCGCGTCTCCCTCGACAACCTGCTCGACTTCGTACGCCCCCGCCACCGCGCGATCCTGCTCACGCGCCGTGCCGACGGCAGCCCGCAGGGGTCGCCGTTGACCTGTGGGGTCGACGATTCGGGGCGGATCGTGGTCTCCACCTACCCGGAGCGGGCCAAGACGCGCAACGCCAAGCGGGATCCGCGGGTCAGCCTGATCGTGCTGAGCGACGACTGGAACGGGCCGTGGGTCCAGATCGACGGCACGGCCGAGGTCATCGACATGCCGGACGCTGTGGAGCCGCTTGTCGAGTACTACCGGAACATCGCCGGTGAGCATCCGGACTGGGACGAGTATCGGGCGGCCATGATGAAGCAGGGCAAGTCGATTATTCGGGTCACGCCGGAGAAGTGGGGGCCGGTGGCGACGGGCGGGTTCCCGGCGCGGCTGGCCGAGGGCGCGTAGGTCAGCTCCGGGCGACCATGGCCTCGATACCCGCCACCAGCAGGTCCAGGGCGAACGTGAAGTCCCGTTCCAGCATCTCCCCGACCGTGTCGCCGCCGCGGGCCGCCATGATCTCCTGGGACTCCTGGATGACGTCGGCGGCCTGCGGTACCTCGGCCACCGCGCTCATGGCGTGTTGGAAGTACTCGTCCAGGGCCGTCCCGGAGTTGGCGGCCCGTACCTGGAGCAGGCCCTCCAGCGTGCCGTAGCCGTACACGAACTGGAACACGGCGGAGATGGCACCCGTCAGGGCGTGCTCGGGCAGCCCGGTCCTGCGGATGACGCGCTGTACGGTGCGCGAGTAGGCGAGGTAGTTCGGGCCGATGTTGAGGTACGTGCCGGCGAGCGGCGACACCCAGGGGTGCCGCACCAGCACACCGCGGTACTCCCGGGCCAGCATGCGCAACTGGTCCCGCCAGTTCTCGTCCGCGTCCGGGTCGGGCAGCCGGATGTCGCCCATCACCGCGTCCAGCGCCAGTTCCAGCAGGTCGTCCTTGGTGTCGACGTACCAGTAGACGGACATCGCCGTGACGTTCAACTCGGCGGCCAGCCGCCGCATGGAGAACCTCGCCAGCCCCTCGGCATCCAGCAACCGCACGGTCACCGCGATGATCCGCTCCCGGTCCAGCCCCGACGGCTGCCCCCCGCCACCACGCCCACCCCGCCGCGCTTTCCCTTGCACCCACACACTGGTCCGAGCACCCCGCTGGGCCGGTTTCACCATGGCACTACCTCAACTTTCCAACGCAGGGATGCTGAGCGCCCCGCAAGGGGCGCGGGGAACTGCGCGATCAACCACAACAAACGCGCAGCCGCAATTCCACCGCGCCCCCGAGCTCTTAGGCACCTCCAACCTCCGAGTCTCCCCGCTCCGCCCTCCACAGCAAGCCCGCCGCCACGAACCCCCCCGAGCAGCACAGCCACCGCCCCCACCAACTGACTCGACTCCAGCCCATCAGAGAACGCCCCCACAATCCGCCCCTTCTCGGCCTCACTCCCGGCAGACGCCAACGCCGCCGGCAATGAACTCGCCGCCACAGAAACCCCCGCAGCGAACCGCGCATTGAGCACGGCCCCCAACACGTTGACCCCGGCACCAACGCCCGCCTTCTCCCGCGGTATCGAGCTCATGATCGCGTGCGCCGTGTCGGAGGTCCCTCTCCTCGTTGTAGACGGGGATCACTACGTCCAGGACAGGCGTACCGGCTCCCACGGCCGGGAGGTGCTCCCACGCCGGCAGGGAACGGGAGAAGAGTCGGTTCGCATGGAACCGACTCTTCTCAAGTGCCCTGTTGTATCCGTGTGGTGACGCTGTGCTGTGCCTGTGAGTCCGGTTGCCGGTTCGTTTCGGCGTTCACCTTGGCGCGGACACGGGCAGGCTGATCGTGAACACGGTCCGTCCGGGCACGCTGTCGACGGTCACGGCGCCGCCGTGCGCGGTCGCCACGGCCTGCACGATGGCCAGGCCCAGGCCGGTGGATCCGGTGGCGCGGGTGCGCGCGGAGTCGCCGCGCGCGAACCGTTCGAAGACGTTCGGGAGCAACTCGGGCGCGACGCCGGGCCCGCTGTCCTCGACGTCCACGCACAGCCACGGCCCGCTGCGCCGGACCCGGGCGGTGACGGTCGTACCGGGCGGGGTGTGGTTGCGGGCGTTGCCGAGCAGGTTGACCAGGACCTGCTGGAGGCGGGCCGCGTCCGCCTCGACCAGGGCGGGTTCGTCGGGCAGGTCGAGCCGCCAGTTGTGGTCCATGCCGGCCGCGCGGGCGTCGCTGACGGTGTCCACGACGAGGGGGACGAGGTCGTTCTGCTCGAACTGCAGCGGCCGCCCTGCGTCCAGGCGCGAGCAGCAGCAGGTCCTCCACGAGCAGGGTCATGCGTCCGGCCTCGGACTCGATCCGCCCGAGCGCGTGCCGGGCGTCGGGGCCGACCTGTTCCCTTCCCCGTCTGGTGAGTTCGGCGTACCCGCGGATGGAGGCGAGCGGGGTCCTGAGCTCGTGGCTGGCGTCCGCGACGAACTGCCGCACCCGCGTCTCCCTCTCCTGGCGGGCGTGCAGCGCGCCGTGGACGTGGTCCAGCATCCGGTTGAGCGCTGCGCCGACCCGGGGGCGGCCGACCGTCCGCCGGGCCGCCCGAGACCCGCATCGCCACCTCGCGCACCTGCTCGTTCAGCTGCTCGTACAGGTGCTCGCGCAGCGCGAGCTCATTACGCGGCGGGCTTGATCAGATAGCCGGCGCCGCGCCGGGTGTGGATCATCGGCTCGCGGCCCGCGTCTATCTTCCGCCGCAGATACGAGATGTACAGCTCGACGACGTTGGCCTGCCCGCCGAAGTCGTACGACCACACCCGGTCGAGGATCTGCGCCTTGCTGAGCACGCGCCGCGGATTGCGCATCAGGAAGCGCAGCAGCTCGAACTCGGTGGCGGTCAGGTGGATGGACTGCCCATCGCGGGTGACCTCGTGGCTGTCCTCGTCGAGGGTGAGGTCGCCGACGACCAGCACGGAGTCGGAGCGGCGGTCGGCGGCGCCGGAGCGGCGGATCAGACCGCGCAGCCGGGCGACGACTTCTTCGAGGGAGAAGGGCTTGGTGACATAGTCGTCGCCACCGGCGGTGAGCCCGGCGATCCGGTCCTCGACGGCGTCCTTCGCGGTGAGGAAGAGGACGGGCACGTCGGGCAGCTCGCGGCGCAGCCGCCCGAGCACGGACAGCCCGTCCATGTCCGGCAGCATCATGTCCAGGACGATGGCGTCGGGCCGGAACTCCCGCGCGGTCTGGATGGCGCCCTGGCCATCCCCCGCGCTCCGGATCTGCCATCCCTCATAGCGCAGGGCCATGGACAGCAGCTCGGTGATCGACATCTCGTCGTCCACCACAAGCACTCGGACGGGGCTCCCGTCCGGCCTCAGCAGTTCGGTGCGCCCCTGGGGCGAGGTCGTGGTCATGCTCCTCACGATGTCCGGGCGCTCTGAGAGACCTCTTTCCAGAAGCTGTGATTTCTCTGAGAAACGCACAGGTGTTTCTCAGGGGGCGGCTGGGAGTGCAGTGACGGCTACTCGGTGTGGCGTGCGGGCTGCTCCGTCGGGGGCGTCGGGAGGCCGAACAGCCGGGCCCCGTTGTCGTGGCACACCGCCCGCAGCCAGGCGGTCCCGAGGTCCAGCCGCTCCAGGGCGTGCAGCTGGTGGAGGTACGGATACGGGATGTTGGGGAAGTCCGTCCCGAGCAGGATCCGGTCGCCGAGACCGGCCAGCCGGGGCCGGGCACGCCGAGGGAACGGCGCGAACCGCTCGCCGAAGTCGGTGAACGCCATCGTCGTGTCCAGCCGCACCTCGCCGTACCGCTCGGCCAGGTCGAAGAAGTCCTCGTACTCCGGCATCCCCATGTGCGCGACGACCAGCCTCAGCCGGGGGTGCCGGGCCAGCACGCGGGCGACCGGCTGGGGCCCGGTGTGCTTGCCGGGAGCCGGTCCGGAGCCGCAGTGGATCACGATGGGTATCCCGGCCTCGGCGAGCAACCCCCACACCGGGTCGAGGAGTTCGTCGGCCGGATCGTACGCCCCCACCTGCACATGCGCCTTGAACACCCGCGCCCCCGCCTCGACCGCCTCCCGCACGTAGGCCTCGGCTCCCGGCTCCGGGAACAGCGTCGAGGTGTGCAGGCAGTCGGGGGTACGGCGGGCGAAGCCGGACGCCCAGCCGTTCAGCCACGCGGCCATGCCCGGCTTGTGCGGGTACAGCATCGCCGTGAAGGCACGCACCCCGAACCGCCGCAGCAGCGCGGTGCGTTCGTCCTCCTCCTTCCGGTAGGTGATCGGCCACTCGACGCCTCCGGTCAGCGGGCCGAGCGCGTCGAAGTAACCCCAGACCTTGTGCAGGACGCGCTCGGGCATGAAGTGCGTGTGCACGTCGACGAGTCCGGGGAGCCCGAGCCGCTCCCAGAACTGCCGGACGGCGGCGGGCTCGGCGACGCCTGTGGAGTCGACGGCGTGGGCCGGGCCGGCAGCGTCGGCTGGCGCCCCCGTCGGTCCGTCCTCCATGCGGTGATCGCTCATGCCGCCCACGATCGGCCGTGCCGGTGCGCCGCGTCCACACCCCGTGCGGCATTCCGTCGCGCGGCGGCTGCGGCATTCCGTCGCGCGGCGGCTGCGCGACCGGCGGACCGACCGGCCGATCGACTGGCGGATTCAGAACAGCCCGTCCTGCTCGCCCACCCCCGCCGCCTTCCTCATCTCCCGCACCGGCACCGTGACTTCACCACCCCCCGAAGGAATCAGCTCCCACCCGGTCATCAACCGCGTGTCCAGCACCACGACCCGCCCCCCGTCTGTCGCCACATGCAGGTCCGGCCCAGCCGCCGCCGCCAACTCCCCGCTGACCGCACCCCCGGCGACGAGCTCGGCCACTTCCCCGGCGGCGGGCGGCAGCCTCGTCAGCCCGAACACGTCGACGTGGTCAACGGCCCGGAAGGGCTCCCGGACCAGCGACTCCGGCCAGCCGCCGAGCGCGCCGGCTCGCGCGTGCAACTCCGCGATCTCGGCCGCTCGTTCCGCCGCCGCGCCGGGCAGCTCGGACCGCACCGCCCGCTTCTCGGCGTACGGGATCCGGTCCGGCACCCGCAGCGCGGCCCGCAGCAGTTCCTCGGTGCGGCGCGCGGCCATCAGCGGTCCCGTCCCCAGCCAGCTGAAGCAGACCGCCCCCTGCTCCAGCAGCCGCGCCGACCCCCGCTCCAGCGCCGTGATCCCGACCTTGGCCATGCCGGGCCCGAACCACGCCAGATATACGTGGTACGGCCGCGGATCGTCCGCGAACGTGTCGGCGGCCACCGAGTGCGCCCGGTCCAGCCGCGCGCACTGCTCGCACCGGGCCCCCGTACTCCGCCCCGGTACGACGGCCCGCACCGGACAGGCGTGACCCCTCGCCCCCACACATGTCCGCACTCCCCCTTCCGCGACCCCGAAGGCCACCCGTTTCCCCCGGGCCAGCGCGCTGCGCCGCCCGCCGTCCCACGCCAGCACGGGACCGTCGGCGGACCACCGCAGCCCCGAGCACCTCCACGCCTGTGCCATCGGGACCGAGAGTAGGGGGCACCACTGACAACGGCCCTACGGATGCCTCTGACCTGCGCTGATACCCTCCCGGCGCAGGGACCGTCTCAGCCCGCGGAGTCGACGGCGGGGGCCGGTTCGGGCTCGCCGCCCGCGCGCACGACGGCCGCCGTCGGCACCGCCGTACGCCGCCCCCGTCCCGCCAGCCGGCACCCGAGGCAGCCGGGATGCCCCGCCCGCGCACTCAGGTCCCGCACCCGCCACCCCCACTGCTCCCTGGGCCGCCGCCCAGGCGGCTTGCCCCAGCCGGTGAGGTGCAGCAGCCAGGTGACGAGCAGGCTCACGACCGCGATCGCGAGACCGCCCGCCAGCAGGGCCGCGGACACCAGGCAGACCCCCAGGCCCAGCACGCCGGCCCCGACGGTCGCGATCCCGAATCCGGTCCACCCCGCGACCGTGTGCCCCTCGTCATACTGATGTGCGCTCACGTACCCGCCCCTCTCCCAATCTCTCACTTCCTAAGCAATTTATCTTGTAAATCTCTCGCGTACTAAGGAAATGTGGATGCACGCCAAGCCGCGACCCGCCGCCACCCCCGCCGAGGCGCTGTCGGCGATGGACTCCCTCATCGCGGCCCACCTGCTCGGACAGCAGGAGATGGCCCAGCGGCTGGGCCTGAACATCACCGACCTGCTGTGTTTCGGGTGCGTGCTGAAGTCCGGCGAGAACCTGCTCACGGCGGGCGACCTCGCCCAGCACGCCAACGTCACGACCGGCGCGGTGACCGGGATCCTCAACCGCCTGGAACGCGCGGGGTTCGTCACCCGCATGCCCGACCCGGCCGACCGCCGCCGGGTCCGCGTGGCCGCCGTCCCGTCCGCGGTCGCCCGCGTCCAGGAGCTGTACGGGCCGTACCACGACCGTCTGAACACCCTGTTCGCCGACTACTCTCCCGACGAGGTCGCTGTCCTCACCGACTGGTTCACCCGCACGACCGGCCTCGCCCACGCGTACATCGACGAACTCCGGGACCGCACACCCCTCGCAAAGTAGGTAACTTCCGGATAATCCACAACCGAACCGGTCCCTCTATCCTGACGGTATGACTGCCATGGCCCCCGCCCGCACCGAACCCGACCTCTCCTTCCTCCTCGACCACACGAGCCATGTGCTGCGGACCCGGATGGCCGCCGCGCTGGCGGAGATCGAGCTGACGCCTCGGATGCACTGCGTGCTGGTGCACGCCCTGGAGGAGGAGCGCACTCAGATCCAGCTCGCCGAGATCGGCGACATGGACAAGACGACGATGGTCACGACCGTGGACGCCCTGGAGCAGGCCGGGCTGGCCGAGCGGCGGCCGTCCAGCACGGACCGCCGGGCGCGGATCATCGCGGTGACCGCGGAGGGTGCGCGGCTGGCGGAACGCAGTCAGGAGATCGTCGACCAGGTGCACCGGGACGCGCTCGGAGAGCTGCCGGAGGAGGAGCGCGAGATTTTCCTGCGGGCGATGAACCGCCTGGTCAGCGGCTATCTCGCCACCCCTTCCGAGAGCCCTCAGGGAGCACGCCGGGCACGACAGGGCAACAGGTAGGCGCCTAGCGCGGAACGATATACAGGTCCGTAAAAAATAGTCTGCAACAAAACCATCTGCTACGGTCTCTCATGTCACCGGACACGGACAGGGGAGACCGCATGTCTGCCGTACCAACCACCTCACCCACACCCGTCGACACAGCCGCTGTCGGCGACACCCCGCCCACCGCCCGGGCCCGTCGCCTCGCCCTCGGCGTGATCGCCACCGGGATGCTGATGATCATCCTGGACGGCAGCATCGTGACCGTGGCCATGCCGGCCATGCAGCAGGACCTCGGGTTCTCGCCGGCCGGCCTGAGCTGGGTCGTGAACTCCTACCTGATCGCCTTCGGCAGCCTCCTGCTGCTGGCCGGCCGGCTCGGCGACCTAGTCGGACGCAGGCGCATGTTCCTCGCGGGCACCGCGGTCTTCACCGCCGCCTCGCTGCTGGCGGGCGCGGCCAACGCACCCGCCGTCCTGATCGCCGCCCGCTTCCTCCAGGGCATCGGCAGCGCGATGGCCTCCGCCGTGGGACTCGGCATCCTCGTGACCCTGTTCCCGGGGGCACGGGAACGCGCCCGCGCGATCGCGGTGTTCAGCTTCACCGGCGCCGCCGGGGCGTCGCTCGGCCAGGTGCTCGGCGGCGTGCTCACCGACGCCCTGAGCTGGCACTGGATCTTCTTCATCAACCTGCCCATCGGCCTCGCCGCGCTCGCGGTCGGCACCGCCGTCCTGCCCCGGAACCGAGGGCTCGGCCTGGCCGCCGGCGCGGACGTCGTCGGCGCCCTGCTGGTGACCGCCGGCCTGATGACGGGCATCTACGCCGTGGTCCAGATCGAGCACAACGGCTGGATCTCCGCGCCCACCCTCGGCCTCGGCGCCCTGTCCCTGCTCCTGCTCGCCGGGTTCGTCGTACGACAGGCCACCGCCCGCACCCCGCTGATGCCGCTGCGGATCCTGCGCTCCCGTGCGGTCGTCGGCGCGAACGTCGTACAGATGCTGATGGTGGCGGCGTTGTTCGCCTTCCAGTTCCTGCTCGCCCTGCACCTGCAACAGGTGCTCGGCTACGGCGCCGCCCGCACCGGCCTGGCCATGCTGCCCGCGGCCGTCGTCGTCGGCGCCGTCTCGCTCGGCGTCTCGGCACGCCTCAACGCCCGCTTCGGCGAACGCCGCGTGCTGCTCGCCGGGCTCGTCCTGCTGACCGCCCTCCTCGCCCTGCTGACCCGCCTCCCCGTCGAGGCGGACTACGTCACCGACCTGCTCCCTGTCATGCTGCTCGCCGCCGGCTTCGGCCTCGCTTTGCCCGCGCTGACGTCCCTCGGCATGTCGGGCGCCGGCGAGCACGACGCCGGGCTCGCGTCCGGCCTGTTCAACACCACCCAGCAGATCGGCATGGCCCTGGGCGTGGCGGTCCTGTCCACGCTGGCCGCCGCCCGCACCGACACCCTGCTCGCCGAGGGCAGCACCCGGGCCGAGGCCCTCACCTCCGGCCACCACCTCGCCTTCACCGTCGGCACGGCCCTGCTGCTGACGGCGTTCGTCACGGCGTACACCTTGCTCCGGCGCCGCACCCGCTGACACACAGCGAGCCGGCCCCGCCGGGTAGGGCTTGCCGCTGGCCGCTTCGAGGTTGACGAAGACGGTGCGACCGTCGGCCTTGCGGTCCTTGACCTAGAGATAGTCGCCCTTGGACGTGTACTTCGCGTATCCCCCGGCACATCCGTCCGAACCGCTGGCCAGCGCCGCCGGGGCAGCGACGAGGCCACCCGCGAGGACGGCGGAAGCGACGGCCGGAATGACGATGGCACGCCGCTTGAGAGTTTGACACCGCCCTGCGGGGCGTGCCGGATGGTGTGGTCCACGAAGCGCATCACCGAGCGGGTCGCTCGCCGTCCTCCTGGACCGAGGACGTCCACCTGTCTCGCATCGGTGCGTGCCCGCCGCACGAGCGCCCTCCCGGGCAATCCTTTTTCCTCCAGGACGACAAGGTGTGGCGAGCGACACCCAGCCCGGCGGCCACCGCTACCTCGCCGAGCGTCTGACCGAGGCACTGCGAGACGCCCTCCGCATCGCCGAAGGCCGCGGCCACCGCCTGAGCCACCCGAGCTGACCAGCGACAACGCCAGGGGCCCCGGATCTCTCCGGGGCCCCTGATCTGTGCGCACTCGGCAGGGTTCGAACCTGCAACCTTCTGATCCGTAGCTCTATGCGGATCGGTCAGCGGAGGTCATAGCCGTCGCTTCGAGAGCTCTGCGGGACCGTTTCTAGGGCCGCCGCACCGCACGCATGCCTGAGGCGGGTCCCTGCGCATCCTCAGGCAGGAAGGTCTCGTCCTCCCCGAAGTCCGGGGCCTGGAAGGGGTTCGTCGTCGGAGGCGGCAACACTGCGGTGGAACAGCGGGCGTGCCCTTCCAGAGCGGAGAACAGCGAGGTCGGATCGATGAGAGGTCTCCCTTTCGTTGCAGGTCCCTGATGGGGCCTGGCGTGCCGTGACCGGGCACAGCGGTCCTACAACTTGGTCATCTTGGTGTACGGGCTCAAGATCCGCATTTGTGCCGAGCCGAAATCGACGAGCGCTGCGATTCCGTCCTCGATGCCGACCACTCGGCCGAGGCCGTACATGTCGTGTGTGACCTGGTCGCCCACGGCGAAGTGCTTGGGAGCCGGCGGGACCGGGGCCTTGAAGGGGCTGGTGGGCAAGTGGCGCTTCGATGCAATGGGCTTTGTCATTGCGCCCAGTATGCGCCTACGCGTATCCCGTTCGCTGCGGCTGCCCATGGCTGCTCGGATGCCTACTGTGCGTACACCCTCGAAACGCCAGGGCCCCGGATCTCTCCGGGGCCCTGATCTGTGCGCACTCGGCAGGATTCGAACCTGCAACCTTCTGATCCGTAGTCAGATGCTCTATCCGTTAAGCTACGAGTGCTTGTTTCTCTTTGTTTCTGCGCCGCTTCCGTCCCTTCCGGCCCGCTCGCGGCGACAGGAAGAACATTACATGACTGCCGCCGCCATGTGAAATCCGTTTGCCATACCCCTTGTGACCTGCGGAAACGGGTGTGCGGGCGGGTGTCTGCCGGGGAACCGCGAAGCCCCGGTCGGGTGGACCGGGGCTTCGGTGACCAAGTGCGGAGGCGGAGGGATTTGAACCCTCGATGGGCTTTAAGACCCAAACCGCATTAGCAGTGTGCTGGGTCTCGTCCGAGCATGATCCACGGCGTCCGACGGTGACCCGTTTCCCCAGCTCAGCATGGGTGTCCGTCGGACCTGGACGGACGGCGTCCGAACGCGGTCCGCGCTCTTGGTGCCATCCGTGTGCCATCTGCGTGCCGTCAACTCAGGCCCGCCTGAGGGGCCTTGACCTTGGGGTTCTTGGATGGCCGACCTCCCTTGCGGGCGCGGCGTTCGGAGAGTTCCCGCTCGGCGGCTTCCAGGGCGGCAATGTCCTCGGCGTCGCCGTGGGCGCGGATGTCGGCCCGCACGTGCTCCACCAGGAGCGCCGTCCGGTCGGTGTTCAACCGGGTTGCGACGCGACCGTACGCATCCCACATGACGCGCGGGATGCGGAACCGCGTGCTGAACGTGTGGTCGTCGCTCTCGACTGCCATCGCCTCTCCCTCTCGTGTTCCCACGCGGATTGTGGCACGCCTTATTGCGTGGGTACACAGTTTCTCATTACTGTGTACCCACACGGTTAATCCGGTCCCGGAAACAGGGACGGCCCCGGCGCGGTGCTCCAACACCGGCCGGGGCCTGACGGACCACCTGACTCAACCAGGAGACCCGCTGTGCAGAACCGTACCGCCCGTACCCACCGCGCCAAGCTGCGCGCCGTCCTACGAAACCGCACCCCGCACCCACCGCGCCGCCGCCCGACTGGCCCGCCGTGGTGTCGCCACCCTCGCCGGTCACGCCGTGGCCGCTGGCCTGACCATCCGAGAGGCGCGCTCCGCCGTCGGCACCATGCGTAAGGTGGCCGCCCGCCTCGCGGTGGAAGGCACCCCGGGCCGGTCCCACAGCGGCCGCGCCAAGGCACGCGACTGCCGCCGCTACACCCCGGCCGAGGTCGCCGTCATCGCCACCGCTTACCGCTCGCGGAAGCCCGCTTACAAGGTCCTGGCCGCCAACCTCGTGCGCGCCGGTCTGGTGGCCGCCGCGTGACCCGCACCAACACCCAGCACCAGGCGCCTGCGCGGCGCCTGGTCGCCGCCGGGCTCATCCTTCGCGGCCCCCGCAGGACCCTGCGCATGACCGTGACCGAGGCAGGCGTAACCGGCACCCTCCGCGCGGAGGTGACCCGGTGACCGCCGTCGATGAGCCCCTGTACGGGGCGGCAGCCGCCGAGATTGGCGCGCAGCTCCGGGCGACCACCCTCGACGTGGAGCGGCTCGCCGTCGAGGCCGGCGCCATCGTCCTGAACGACCGGACGCTCCCCCGGCACGCCCCGGCCCGCGTCGCCCAGCTCGACGGGCGCCTGCTGATCGTGTTCGCCGAGGAAGTCAGCCCGGCCGAGCGCGCCGCGTTCATCCGCCGCGCGCTGTACCCGAGCGACTGACCACACCCCCACACCGGCCCCGGGCCTACCGCCCGGGGCCGCCGAAGGAGTACCGCTGAGCATGAACCGCACCAGTAAGGCCCTCGCCGCCGTCCGGGCGGTGAACCCGTTCGCCGCCGTCGAGCGGCTGCTGACCCTCGTCTCTCTCGGCCTGGTCGCTGCCACCGTCGGCGGGCACCTCGGCCCCCTCATGGGGCTGCACGGGCCAGCCGGGACGGTCGTAGGCTGGTCCGCCGCACTCGTCTTCGATGCGCTGTGGATCGGCGCCCTGAAACTGTCCGAGACCGCGATACGGCAGCGCTCGACACGGGGCACGGTCGTGATGCTCGCCGTGTCCGTGGCGGCCGTGGCCGTTTCCACAGGGACGCTGCTCGTCCTCGGGCATGCCGCGGTGTACGCGTTCACGCCGGTCGTCGCCCTCGTGTTCATGGTGCTGCGGCTTTTCGCTGAGAACGTCCTCGCCGACGCCGAGACGACGGCCCTGATCGCCGCGCAGTCCGCCGCGGACCGCAACGCGCGCGCCCTGGCCCGCGCGCGGGCGCGTCACCTGCGGGTCGACATCGAGACCGGCGTCATCACCGAGACGGCCGAGCACCTCGCGCTCATGCGTCGGGACATCGTGCGGGCCGAGGTGCTGACCGAGGCTGACGCGCAGGTCGCCAAAGCGCGCGCCAAGGCTCAGAAGCGGCTCACCGACGCCGACCAGAAGCACGGCCAGGCTGCGCGGCTGTACCTCGACCGTGGTCTGTCTGCGGAGCCGTCACGGGCCGCTGTGACGGGCGGTGCCGTCACGGCCCATGCCGAGGTCGTCACGCAGGTCACTGCCTCTTCTGCGCTCCCGTGCGCCCCTGTCGTCACGGTTGACGATGGCGGCCCCGAGCCGGTCGACGGCGGCCCTCAGACGGCCGGTCACGAGGCGGACGACCTGGCCGACGAGACGGACGCTCACGACGCCGAGGCAGCCCGCGACCCGGCGCCCATCGACAACCCGATGACGTTGGAAGAGCTTGCCGCCGTCGCCGGGGTCGACGTCCCCGAGCCCGGCATCACCCTGACCGACGAACAGATCACGGTGGTGCTGCGGTGGCTCCGGTACGACATGGAGCCGCCCCGGTCCTTCAACCAGGCGCGCGAGGCGTATCGAAAGGCCGGGTTCAAGGGCGCCGAGAACCGCATCCGCCCTCTATGGGCGCTGATCGAGGCGGCCGAGGCGGAGCTGAGCGCGGCGGGCACCGAGGACTGACCCGAGTGCGGAAGCGATAGGGCGCCGCCCCGAAGGAAGCGGGGCGGTACCGCGCTCCGGATCGCCCCCGGCCATCCGCTGGCGTCTGCCGCGCCCGCCGGGACCGAGCCACACCCCACCTACCCGCGTTGGTCACGCCCTGTAAGCAAGAATCGGAGCAAATGACCATGAACCCGACCGGAACTATATGGACCGTCACGAACCCATCTGACCCCGGGCGAAGCACCCCGGGGGAAGGTCCTCCTTCGTGGGAGCGGACCCCGGACCCCGATCACTCTTCGTACACGTCGACGGCGCGGCCCCGCCTAGGAAACGATGACCGCGCCGCCTCGACCAGCACCCAGCAGGACGCCGGCACCGAGGACGGTACCGCCTCGCTCGTCGAGCGGGTGAGTGCCTCTCTGGCCAAGATTCACGAGACGACGACGGTCGCCCTCGACGCCTCTACGCCGCACTTCAAGCTGTTCGCCGAGACCTGGCGGGAGATCGCCACGGAGCGCCGGAACAAGCGCACCCCGCAGTCCGCCGAGCGGCTCAGCAACGCCGTGAAGGGTCTGAACAAGGCACGCCGAGACGAGAAGACCGCCAGGGCGCAGCTCGCCGCCGCGCGGGAGAACAGCGGCTTCTTCGGGTCGCTGTCGGTCCGCCGCAGCGTGTCGGCTGCTCGGTCTGCTCGCCGTGCTGCTGCGAAGGAAGCCCGGGAAGCCCGCCGAGAGTTTCCCGAGCTGCTGCACAAGGTGGTCGCGCGCGTGCACGTCGCCCACACCGCGGCGACCGGCCTCGCCTCGCTCGCGCTCCACTCGCCGTGGCCGGTGCCCGGCTCGGCGACGGCCGCCGCCGCGATGTACGGCGCGCTGTGGCTCGGCTCGCGTGACCTGCCGCCCGAGCACGGCACCGGGGATCTGGTCCCGAACGCCGAAGAGGTCGCGCTCATGGAGCGGCTCGACCCGGCGCACTGGGCTGCGCACTGCGAGGCGCGCGGGCTCAAGGACACACTGACGACGCCGCCGAGGCTGACGCCGTCCGGGCTTCAGGTGAAGGTGCGGCTCGACGGCACATGGACGCCGGACAAGCTGCGCGCGGCCGAGCAGCAGGTTCGGGCGCTGCTGCGGATGCGCGAGGCGACGCGGCTTGAGGTCCGGCCCGGCAAGACCGGCGGTTGGGCGCGGCTGACGCTGCGGACGAGGACGGCGGCCGACGGCGTTGACCTGAACTGGACGCCGGACAAGGTCGGCGTGGGCGTCGACACGGTTACGGGTGCGCCCGTCGTTCTGCCGGTCGCCGAGGGGCGCCTAGTGGCGGGCGCGCGCGGCTCCGGTAAGTCGGTGCTGCTGCGGCCGGACCTTGCACGTCTCGTCATTGACCCGTTGTCGGCGCTGGTCATGGTCGACATGAAGCGGATCGAGGGCGCGCTGTGGCGGCACTGCGCGCGCGTCGCCGTCATGCCGGACGAGATCGAGGCGGTTGCCGCCGAGCTGGTCGCCGAGATGTACGAGCGGACGGCACTGCTCGAGGAGTCGGGCCGCGCCACGTGGACGCCGACGCCGGAGCGGCCCCGGATCATCCTGCTCGTCGACGAGGGCGCCGAAGTGCTCGCGTCGGTCAAGGGCGCCATGCCAAACCTGTCCACGCTCGCCAGGCTCGGCCGCGCCCTTGGCCGCGTGCTGCGACGTGCGGGTAGGTCTGTCCGTGGCGACGCCGACTGAGGCACAGACGGTGTTCGGCGTGCCCGGGTGGCCGGCCGATCGGCTGCCGAAGCGGGGATGGTTCCTGGCGATGCTGCCGGACGGCAGCCGCGGGGCGACGCAGGCCCGATCGTGGTTCGTCTCGGACGAGCAGATTCGTTCCTTCCCGCCGCGGGCGCCTTGGTCGCGCTCGTCCCCGGGCGGGGGCGCTCCGACTCCTCCGCCGTCGACCCCGCCGTCTGGTGGCCGTCCCGTGTTGGTGCTCGTCGAGCCGCTCGCGGCAGACTCGTCCGCGCCCGTGCCGGTGCCCAAGCAGGAGACCGAGGCGCGCGACGATGCGGACACGGTCCTTCTCGCCGAACTGCGCGCGGGTGGCCCACGCACACAGACCGGCCTCGCCAAGGCGAGCGGTGTTGCCAAGGCGACGACCGCGCGGGCGCTCGCCCGGCTCGTCAAGGCGGGGAAGGTGGCAGAGGTCGAGGGCGGCCGGTACGCGGCGGCCGAGGACGAGGCGTCGTCATGCTGAGCGGGACCGAGCCCGCCGCGCCGGCCTCTACGGTCGGCGCGGCGGGCGCCGTCGACCATGACGGGCACCCGCCCTGGTCGACGTCGAGATGACCGTCGCTCCGACCATCCTCGACAGCGACACCCGTCCTGTCGCATCCAAAGGAAATCGTTCGCTGCCCGAGGCGGGCGCTTCTATCCTGCATCGGGTGATGACAGCCGATGACGTGTTGTTCGTCCTGGCCCTGCTGCGGCGCGCGAAGGTGGATGTCTGGATCGGCGGAGGATGGGGGATCGACGCTCTGATCGGCGAGCAGACCCGAGACCACCGCGATCTGGACTTGATGCACCGGCAAGACCAGGAAGCCGCTGTGCTGGCAGCCCTCTCGGCGGAAAGATTCGTGGAGAGCCTGAACTGGAGGCCCATCCGATTCGTCCTGACGGCTCCGGACGGCCGAGAGATCGACCTTCATCCGTTGGTCTTCTCCGATGACGGCTCAGCAGTGCAGGCGTCACCCGAACCGCAGCGTCCTTTCACCTATCCCTCCGCGTGCTTCGTGACGGGGACCATCCAGGGGACGCCTGTCCCGTGCTTGTCCGCCGAACAGCAGATCTACTTCCCCCAGGGATACGAACCATCGCAACGCGATCGGCACGACATGGCACAACTCCGCCGCACCTTCGGGATCGCCACACACTTTTGACCCGTGTCGACGAACCAAGAATCTTCGACACCAATCGAGGAAGCCAGCACCCGAGGCGGCGTCAAAGCTCACCGACATGCGCCCGCCCGTTGTCGACGATCCAGAAGACGCGTTTCGCGCTGGCGTAGGGCTCGCTGGTCATGACCTGGGTGACCAGGTTCATGCAGGGCACGATGCCGGTGGTGGGCTTGCAGCGCCCGAGGACGCGGGCGTGGTGGACGTCGTAGGCGGCGAGGTAGGCCAGGGCGCCACCGCGTCGGTACTCGTGGTTGACCCGCATGGCCCGGGCCCGTCCGGGGGCGAGGGTGGGGTGGCAGCGGCAGCGGGCCTGGATCGAGGTCTTCTCGTCGCTGGAGACCACGTACTCGTCCGCGCCCAGCGGGACGCCGTCGAAGGTGCCGGCATACAGGTCCATAATGCGGGCGGTCTTGGGCCGGAACTTCGGATCGCGGATGAAGATCCAGGATCGGTACCGCCAGGGCTTGAGTGTGTCCTCGCGTAGCCAGCGACGGACGGTGGAGGCGGAGATCGAGCCGGCGATGCGGCGGACGACGACCTCACGTGCCAGTTCCGGGCACGACCAGCGCGACAGCGGGGTGCCGGTCTCGGCGGGCAGTTGGCAGGCCAGGGCCTTGACCTCGGCGACCTGCACCGGGGTGAAGCGTCGTGGACGGCCGCAGCGCCTGCGGTCGGCCAGGGCAGCCAGGCCGCCGTCGGCGAAGCGGACCCGCCAGGTGCTCACGGTGTCCAGGTGCACTCCCGTTGCGCGGGCGATCGCTGCGTTGCCCAGCCCCCGAGCAACCTGCAGCACGATCTGCGCCCGCAGGCGGTCACGGTGCGGGGTGCTGTGGCCGTAGGCCGCTTTCTTCAGCCGGTGCCGTTCGGCGGCGGTCAGGACGATCGGGCGCGCGGTGGCTACGGGCAAGGCAGCAGGCCGTTCAGCAGAAGCGGATCAGGGCACCCGGAGCCTCCCGCATCCAGCCTGACTGTTGGCCGCCCAGGTCCATCAGATGATGAACAAGCTGTCCGGCCCGCCGATCCGGCGGATCGCCTCCAGAGGATACGGGGTCTGCCTGCTCTCAAAACGGAACTCGCGGTAGTAGTCCGTCATCACTGCGGCGATCGGGGCGTGGCGGATGAGGATCGCCGCGACCTGCGACGGAATTCCCGTCGGAGGTTCCCCTCGGGCGCAGACGTGCACGAACGCGCTGCGCTCGTCCCGCTCATACCCGTACAGGGCGGTGGTGAGCCACTGCACCAGGTGGGTGACGGTGTAGCAGTGGTCATAGGTCTGGTGTTCGGCGAAGAAGTCGGCCTCCTCCTTCGACAGGTCGAACCGGGAGGAGATCGCGAGGCCGTAGTCCGTGAAGAACAGGCGCTGGCCGTCGGTGAGGATGTTCTGGAAGTGGCCATCGAGATGCAGGAGCCCGCGGGCGTTCATGAAAGAGGTTCCGGCCTCAAGTTCCTTTTCCACCATGGTGCATGCCTGCTCGGCCGTCTCATCGTCGGCTTTGACCTGAACGTCCAGCCAGTCGTGCAGGTTCTGCGGGATGTACTCAAGGAACAGTGCGACGCTCGCCGAGGAGTCCCGCAGCGCCTCGATCCGGTGGCGCACCTGCGGTCCGCCTCCCCAGTAGGAGACAGCTTTCTCCACGTCGGCCAGTTGCTCGGGCAGCACCTGCCCGGGGTGCGGCAGCACCCGCCAGTGGTACATCAATGGAAAGCCCTCATGGTCCTGTGCGAGCACCCAGTTCGTCGTCATGGTGTGCACGGCCAACTCCCGCCAGGCCCCCCATCCCGGGCTTCCGGGAACCCCGAGGCCGGGATGGCAGAAGGTCGGTAGCCCGAAGAGGTTCGCCGTGGATTGGACGTTCTCCGGCTGCCTTTCCAGATCGGTCAGCGGTAGCCGCTTAACGAAGACTGGGGTTCCGTCGACCTCCAGCAACGCTGAGGTCCCGCCGATGCCAGAACCCATCGGCGTAGCCGTATCCACAAGGTCGCGCAGTTCGCGATCACTGCACAGCGCCAGCGATGTGGAGACGGCACTGTAGGCCGCCAAACGCGCACCACGCGACGCGTCGAAGCTCTCGCCGGCTACCTCCACCAGGGCACCAACCTCTCTGAAACACCTGGGCCCGTCCAAAGGGCGCGCACACGCGACGCGTAGCCCTGCGGTTCGTCCCCCTGGCGCGGGAGGGCATCCAGGACCCGTTTGTGAACACGGATCCGAACACCCTTTGGCCGCACTGTACGTGAAGATCGATAACAAGGTCGGGCGAACACGATGCTCCGGCAGACCGCCACTGCTCAGCGGCTCGGATCTGGTCTGTCTCGCCGTGGTCGAGCTCCATCCGCACCGTCTTCGATGCCCGACCGCGAACACGCCGTCCAGGCCCAGGGGTCAACCCCCGAAGGACTTCCGGAGCCGACCACTTAGCACCCACCCCGACCAGCAAGATCACGACCTACGGATGTCCGGTGAGCAACTCCGCCAAGCGGTCAGCGAATTCGGTGAGCCAGTCCAACTGTGGTCCGCTACGGGCGATGCGGAATCCGTGGCGGCGGCCCCAGAACGCAGCCTGGACGGCATGGAACTGGGCCCAACGCTGGGCGCGTTCGCGATCGACTTCCGCGGCCTCGGCGAAGACGTCCAGAGTGCGGTGGACAGCCTTGTGCAGGTCGTCCGCCTCGAGGAGCGTCAGCGCGCGCGACTTGAGCAGCGTGCCGCCGTCGTAAGCGG
This sequence comes from Streptomyces sp. TRM68367, assembly GCF_014495685.1. Lineage (GTDB taxonomy): Bacteria > Actinomycetota > Actinomycetes > Streptomycetales > Streptomycetaceae > Streptomyces. The sequence continues at coordinate 53,084 of NZ_JACTVI010000044.1, forward strand.
GATCTCCTGCATATCCCTTCGGGTCGACGGCCAGCCATGGCTCACGGTCGGCCCGCAGGATGTTCCTGGCGTGGAGATCACCGTGGATGAGGGTGTCCGGCTGGACGCGGCCCAGCTCGCGGACGGTCGCCACGGCGGCGTCCACGACGTAGCGCGACAGTGCATGCGTCAGCTCCTCAGCGTCCTTGAGTAGCTGCTCCTCCCAGACATCAGCCTGCTCCCTCAGGCGGGGCAGGCCCGGCGGCGCGGGGATGGCCAGCCGACGACTGATTCGCCCTGAGACCGTCACAACCTCGTCGCCGTCTTCGACTTCGGCCAGGGGTGACGTCTGGACCCGCTCAAGCAGCATCGCGAACCGCTCATCGTCGCGCTCGTGCAGCAGAACAGCTCCACGCCCGCCCCACGCCGCGAAAGCGTCCGGCTCGTGGACGTTGCCGGGGTGCGGAAATGACACCTTCAGCACAGCAGTACGCTCGGCCCGCTGCCGCACGGGGATGATGGCCCCGACGCCCCCGTGCATGACCTTCCCGTCCGGCACGCAATCCCAGCGCCCCAGCAGCTCTTCCACGATCAGGGCCAGTTCACCGAGCCACGCCGCTCCGGGCTCTCCTTCGCGCTCAATGGTGCTTTGCGCGAACGCCTCTGGTATCTCGATCACCCGGGCACCTTACGCGCCGGCCTGCGGTCCATTCAGGGTGTTGGTACGCCGTCGTGGAGGTAGAGGGGGCGTCCCGCCGTAAGGGCGGTCATAGCGGCGGTGAATCGGCGTCGGACACGTTCGCCGAGCCGGGCGCCGGCCTCTTCCGGCTCGACGAACGCCACCTCGGCAAGCTCTTCGTCCCGTGGGTGTAGCCGGTCGGCCTGGTCCTGGGGCAGCGTGCCGCCGTCGAAAATGAATGCGATCTGGTCATCCCATGGACCGTGCGGTGCCACCCAGTCCACCACCAGCAGCCCACTCACCGTGATCTTCAGCCCCAGCTCTTCGAGAAGCTCGCGGCCTACCGTCTCCTCGGGCGGCTCGTTCGCCTCCGCCATGCCCCCGGGCAGGTCCCAGTCCGGTTTGTAGGTGGGATTCACGAGGAGTACGCGCCCGGCCGGATCACGCAACAGGACATCAGCCGCAACGCGCTTACGGGCCTGCTTGGCGTTGCCTTCGGCCAGGTAGGCGTTCCAGGCGTCTGTGTCGCCGGGGTCGGGTGCGGTGGGCCTCATGCGGGGGTGCCTCCCGGTGATGGCGGGATCAGGTCGGCCAGGAGAAGCAGTCTGGCCCTGCGTGCGTCGTCGAAGCGCACCAGGTACTCACGCACCGGCCGGTACGCCTTGTGCTGCTCCAGCAGTCGGCGCAACTCGTCGAGCTGCCGCATGACGCGGACAGACCCCAGGGTCGGGCTCGTGCTCAACAGCGCGTGAGCGGCGTGCACCGCGGCGTCCAGCTCCCTGCGGCGCACCTGGATGTCCACAAGGCTGATCCGGCTCAGCGCCAGTGACCGCGCACGCCCGGTCTCCCGTAGGGCGACGGCCTGTTCGGCATGGTGTAGGGCCTCGTCGAGCCGTTCCAGGTCACGAAGGATCAGCGCGGACTCGCTCGCCAGGGCGGCGGCGTCGAAGGGGCTCAGCCACGCGTGCTCAGCATCCGCGCCACCCTCCAGGTCCCGCTGTGCCGCTTCGAGCGCACGGGCGGCCGGCGTGTGCTGCTCGGCGGCGGCCAGGGCGCGGGCCTGCATCGTGCGCAACCGCGCGGTCAGCGCCGGAATCCGCGGCCCCTGCGCCGCGAGATCAAGCCCGGTGCGCGCCCATTCCACGGCCGCCGCCGGGTCACCGGTCTGAAGCGCGAGATGGCTGCTGCTCGCGGCGACATGGGCGGCCAGTGGGAGGTCACCGGAGGTGCGGGCCAGGGGTAGAGCGCGCGCGAAGTGCAGCCCGGCAAGGTCATCCTGTCCGGAGTCGTGGGCCATCCAGCCGGCCATCTCCGTCAAGGCCGCCGCCGCCGCGAAGACCTGCGGCCCGCTCGCGGTGTCGACGAGCCGGGGCGCCACCCGGTCCGATAGATGCCGGACCACGGCCCCGTACAGACGGCCGCCGCCGGTCTGCCGGTCCGCGCTGCGGAAGTGGTCCATCGCCGCGAGATGGTCACTGTCCGGCGGCGGATGGCCCGTTCGCTGGTGCTCCGGCGCGGCGGCGGCAGGTTCCCATGACCGGCGGGCCAGCCCAAGTAAGTGGCCCGGGATGTGGAAGGCGTCGGCAATCTGCTCGAACAGGGCCAGCTTCTCTACCCGGCTCTTGCCATTCATGTAGTCGTAGAGCCGCCCCTGTGTGATGTCGACTGCCGCGGCGAGCCGCCGCGTACTCACACCCCGGCTATTGAGCATGCGGAACACGGTGCCCATGTCCCGCTCGGCCAGCGCGCACAGGAGACGCTCATCCCCGAGCAGGCCGGAAATGATCAACCGCGGATCCGGTGACTGATGGCCCATCTACGACTCCCCCGAGTAGCGGTGACTTGATGCTATGTCCAACGACTGTGCGGTGACTCCGTGTTGGAGTCACCTTCTGGAGTCTCCCCGGTCGTCCCGCGCGTCGTTGACTGACTGCCAGCCACGAGGGGTGCACCCGTGAACGTCCCCCGTCGGCCGTCCCGCCCGCAGGTTTCTTCCCCGAGGCACGCGGGCGGGGCTTCCCCCCTCCGCCCCGACCAAGGCGTTGACGATGACCATGGCGACCACAGCGCGACCCAGACCGACAGGACCCCCCGGCTACACCGAGACGCTTCCCCGCGCGGAGGAGACCGTCCAGACGGCCCGCAGCCTGGCACGCGCCGCCGTAGCCACATGGGGCATGGACCGCCTCGCCGCAGCAGCCGAGTTGGTGATGTCGGAACTCGTCACCAATGCCGTGCTCCACGCGTGGGGCCCCTCGCTCCGGGTCATCGTGGAGCGCCCGGCCGACGACAAGGTGTATCTCGCTGTCGTCGACCGCGCACCCCAGCGCACGCCCCAACTCCGCACTCCCGGCCCGGACGATGCCACCGGCCGCGGTCTGCTCCTGGTCGACGACGCCGCGGACCGGTGGGGCTATGACGTGCTCGGACCGCACTTGCGGCCCTGGGGCAAACGCGTGTGGGCAGAGCTGAAAGCCGCCCCGTGATGCTCCTCGACGGGTTGGACGAGGCACTGAAGGAAGCTGCCCGGCCGCCGAGCCGGGGCAGGCGCCGGCGAGGGCGCCGGTTGGGGTGGCGGCAGATTCTCGCCCAGGTGCTCTACATCGCCACCGTCACCGCCTTCATAGCCGCACTCCTCCTGTACCCGGAGGGCGACCTTTGAGCCCCGGCGCCGGGGCGCTCCGCCGTTGCCCCTGCCGCCGGACGCAGTTCTGTCCCGGGCCGGGCCTCTCCCACTCCCGGCCGCCCGTCAGGGATGGCCACGACTCCCGCGCGCGGGTGGCCTCGGCAAGACGGCCGCGCACGGGACACCGGGCGCCTCTCCGAGAGGTGCCCACGGCCGCCCGCCCTCCCCTGGCGGGCGGCCCCACGATCGCCCGGCCGGGGCAGCCCTGTTGCTCCACCGGCCCCGGCCGGGGCCCCTGTTCCGTGCACGATCAGGAAACGCATCGACGCAGGAGGAACTGTGCACCTTCTGACCGCGACTCCGTTCCAGGACCATCACCTCATCCTGAGGCCTGGCAGCCCGAAGGCATTGAGGATCCCGAGGCAGAAGTTCGATCGGCTACGCGCCGCTGTGTCGGACGGTGAGGTGATGCCCGATTGGCTGGTCGATGCGGTCAGCCGTGCGTGGGACATCGACCTCGCGGGCCGCACGGCTGCCGGTACGGTCCTGATCCGAGCTGGGGGCCCGTACGAGTTCAGCCGCTCCACGTGGGAGCTCAACCTCGGCTGTGACTACGACTGCGTGATGTGCTACCTCGGCGAAAAGCGGTTCGAGGGCCTGGACATGGCCGGTAAACGGCGGCTGCTGGACGTCATGGCCGAGGCCGGGGTGATCTGGCTCCAGATGACGGGCGGCGAACCGCTGATCGACCCGGACTTCCCGGAGGCGTACGAGTACGCGCATGAGCTCGGGATGCAGCTGGAGGTGCTGTCGAACGGATCGCGGCTGCACAAGGATCACGTCCTGGAGCTGTTTGCCAGACTGCCGCCGTCGAAGATGTCGCTCAGCGTGTACGGCGCGACCGCCGACACCTACGACACAGTGACCCGTAACCGGGGTGCTTTCGACCGGTTCTCCGCCGGCCTGGAGCGGGCCGTCAACGCGGGGTTGAACCTCACCCTGAGTCTGATCATCACGCGCCAGAACGCCCATGAGGTCGACGCGATGCGCGCGTGGGCGCGGCGGCTCGGGCTGCCGTTCAGCGAGTACGCGAACATGTCGCCGACGATCCACGGAACTGCGGAGCCGCTGCCGTCGCAGTCGCCCGAACACCTCACCAGCAGGGCGCCGTTCACCGGCTGCCCCGCCGGTCACACGTTCTTCCACGCCGACCCGTTCGGCCGGGCCTCGATCTGCAAGGTCGGCCGCGAACCGAACATCGACCTCATCGCCGAAGGCGTGGAAGGACTCGCCCGACTCGGCGCTATCGCCGATTCCCTCATGCTTCGCACCGGAGGCTGCACCGGTTGCGCATTGTCCGGCTCCTGCCGGGTGTGCAGGCCGATGGCGAAGGTCTTCCAGGCTGCGAAGGCACCACTGCACACCTACTGCCAGCACGGAACGAAGGAGGCAACATGAGCGCCGTCATGATCGATCTCGGCCCCACCCGGACCGAGGACGCTGAGGACATCGTCGTCATCGACGACGTGGACGCATACACCGCCGCCGCCGGGACCATCCCGGGCTGCGGCGACGACAACCCCTACAACTGAACCCATCCGATCCGGGGCCCTTGGCGCATCACGCGTCAGGGGCCCCGCCCTCCCTGTGGAAGGGTGTTCCTCATGCCCACCGTGCGTCTGACCGAGCTCCCCGCCGACGTCCTGGCCCTGATCGAGAACCAGACCGGCCCCGTGGTCAAGACGGAGAGCCTGAGCGCCGGCCTCAACAGCGAGATCGCCGCCCGCATCCACACCGCAGAAACGACGATCTTCCTCAAGGGCCTGCGGGAGGGGCATCGCCGGGTGTGGACACAGCAGCGCGAGGCGGACGTCAACGCGCACGTGCGGGGCATCGCCCCGGCCCTGCTCTGGCGCCTCCAGACAGGCGGCTGGGACCTCCTCGCCTTCGAGGACGTCCACGGCCGCCACGCCGACTACACGCCCGGCTCACCCGACCTGACGCTCGTGGCAGACGTGATCGGTCGCCTCTCCACCATTCAGGCGCCGGACACCGTCCTGCGCACCATGCCGGACCGCATGAAGGCCCACACCGAGGCCCCGGAGCTCTTCGCCGGCGACGCGCTCTGTCACACCGACTGGTTCCCCACCAACGTCCTGATCACCGGCCGCGCGGTGGTCGTCGACTGGGCATGGGCCTCCCGGGGTGCCGGATGGATCGACCCCGCGCTGTGGGTGGTCTGGCTCATCAACTCCGGCCACACCCCCGCTCAGGCCGAGCAGTGGGCCGCCCGCTTCCCGGCATGGACCACGGCGCCGGCGCGAGGGCTGGACGCCTTCGCGTCGGCCACCGTCAGCGTGTGGGAGGAGATCACCGCCGACGCCGCGGAACCGTGGACGCTGGACATGCTGAGCGCCGCCCAGCGCTGGGAGAGGCACCGCGCACGATGACGGGAGACCGGCGCCCGCTGATGGTGAAGCGCTTGACGTGTCCCCGGTGACGCCGAGTTGCCGCTTCTGCGGAGCGCTCTGTCCTGTCTCGCTGAAGCCGAGGCAATCTCGGTCGATGTGAGGCATCGGGCCGTACGTCTCGCTCAATCTCGGGCAACTGCCGCTGTTTCTCGCGTGTCAGCCCGGCGCGTCCATCAGGGCGGTTACATAGGCATCCAGCCGCTCCTCCACAGCTCGCATCGTCAGCTCTGTCCTCCCGGCCTCACGCCACGGCTGCGACACCGACTGCACTTCTTCCGAGGCGGCCAGCGCGTCCCGCACCCGCCAGTACAGCCGCTCGCTCACGCTCGCAGCCAGCACACCGCCGGCCTCCTCGTACGCCTCGGCGAACCGCAGACCCCAAGCCGGGCCGTGCACGCCGCCCAGGCATTCCTCACCCTCCGGCGGCTCGACCCAAAAGCCCGCACACCGGCCTGACCCTCTACCAGGTCCTCGATCTCCTCCAGGACCTGCTGAGGTGCTGGGCCGGTGCATGCACCACCTGCGGACGACCTCTACCCACCCAACGAAGCCGCCACAGACAGGGCAGAACCTAACGAAGCACTACTAGGTGCCGACCCACCCAAGCCAGCGTCAACGGTCGGACGGTCGCGGCCTCATCGTGGTTCATCACCGTGCCACCTCATCATCCGGACGGCGGCACGGACGAAGGATTTTCCAGGTATCGATGGCCGTGCGGCTCAGTCCTTCCAGCAAGCCTGGGTCCGGACGCAGGTGCTCGACGAGACGCCAGTCAGAAGTCAGTTGGGCGAGACAGACGGACACTCGGCATCTCACTCAGCCTGAGACACACCAGGTCAGACGGCCGCCGTGCCTCAGCTCCAGCGAGACGGGACACGCTCGCCGAGCAGCGTGAGACGGATCACTGGTAGTGCACGAATCCGCATTGCAACGCGGTCCGCGCACCCGCCGGATTCTGGGTACGCCTCGGCCCCCGGGCAAGGTCCGCGCAGCCGCTATCCGATGACGAGGAAACCTGACCGCACGAGGAGCCGAGATTGCGCCGCCTCGCACCTGCGAAGGGGGCTCACCCTGCGGCCACCCACATGTGCCATCACGGTGCCAACGCTCAATAAAGTGGCAGGTCAAAGGCTCACAACCGCATCTCTTATGCGGTTACACCCTTGGCTGTCCAGGCCGCTTGAGGAGTGCTCGGCCACCATCGGCGAGGAGCCGCCCTCACGTGATCTCAGTTGCCCCGGCTGAGGAGCGGCGTCGATAGGGTGTCGCCATGCCGTATTCGCCGATGTCGCTCCAACTGGAAACCTCTCGACTGACGTTGCGGCCGTGGACCGAGTCAGACGTCGACGCCCATCGCCTGCTCGTCGCCGAACGTGGTGGTGGCATGCCGTCGATCGAGGACAACCGGCAGATGATCGAGGATCAGCGCGCTGCGTCGGCACTGACAGGGATCGCTCTGCTGCCCGTCCTCCGCCGCGATGTGGGTGACTTCATCGGGTATTGCGGGCTCACTGTCGGTCGGGCTTCCGTTGACGAGCCAGAGATTGCCTACGAGCTGTTCCGGCACGCGCACGGACAGGGCTATGCCACGGAGGCGGCGTCCGCGGTGCTCGACGCGGCGATCGCGACCGGGCGGAAACGGCTCTGGTCGACGGTGCGTCCCTGGAATGCGCCGTCGTTTCGTGTCCTCGAAAAGCTTGGGTTCCAGCGCGACCACGTCTCGACCGAAGACAGCGGCGAACTGGTGTGGCTCACCCGCTCCCTGCCGTAAGAGGCGCGTTGCAGTCAGTTCGAACGGACAAGTAGCCCGTCGGGGTCGCACAGTCTCCCGCAGCGGATGCCGACGACGCCCGTGCACCACATCCACGTGCGACAACTCGACTCACGGCCCTACATGATCCACCCCGCTGGTCAGCCACCCAGCCCCCTCAGCAGCGCCGCTAGGTTCGCTGAGACGGAAGGCCGATCGGTTCCGGGTGAATTGCGCGTGTTCGGCTGCTCATGCCAGCCGCGGGACAGCGGTAGCACTTGAACGAGCACCATCGCCGTTTCCCTGCCATCGCACCGAGCCGCAACTCGGTCAATTGGGCGCCCCCTGTCGCAGTTCGGGTGCGGCGGGCAGGATGATCGTCGTGATCCACGCCTTGGATGATGCCGCCTCATTCCACGACCTGTTTGCCACACACCCCCGCCTGACCGGTCTGGTCCTGGCGCCCGATGGAACGCGCTTGATCGCGTCCGTGCAGATCATCGACGACGAGGGAACCAGGTTCGTTTCGGGGTTGTGGGAGGTGGACCCCTCGGGTGAGCGCGAGAGCCGCCCCGTGGGCCGGTCCGTGCCAGGTGACTTCGCTCCCGCTTTCGCTGCCGACGGCACACTGCTGTTCCTCTCCGGCCGCGAGAACACGGATTCCGCCGCTGAGAAGAGCGAGAGCCGGGGTGTGGGGCTGTGGGCACTGCCGGACCTGGGCGAGGCCCGGCAGATCGCCCACCACCCAGGAGACATATCCGCCTTCGCCGTCGCCAAGGACGCCCGCACGGTCGCCTACACCGCTGATCTGCTGCCTGGCGCGGTAAATGCCGAGGCATACGCCGAACTTCGCCGTGAGCGCGAGAGCGCCATGGTCAACGCAGTTCTGTACGAGACGACGACGTATGCCTTTGGCGCAGGCCTCGGCCCCGACGGACCCCACACCTTCGTCCTGCACTCCGACGGGGCTCCGGTGAACGCCGGCAGCCAAGGTCTGCCGGGCACAGGAGATATGGCGCTCTCTCCGGACGGATCGATGGTGGCCTACACGCGCGCCGCGACGGGCCGCACTCCCGACACGAATGTCGTGGTGGTCGCCGACGCGGCCACTGGCGTCGAGTGCCACACGTTCTCGCGCCCTGGTCAGCAGTACTACCGCCTGGCGTTCACGGCCGATGGCTCAGCGTTGGTCTGCCAGCGTCAGCGAGAGGAGACCTATGACACGGAGTGGCGAGTCACGCTTGTCTCGTTCGACCTGGCCTCGGGTGAAGAGACCGACCTCCTGCCTGGGTTCGACAACTGGCCGTGGCCGGGACGGGCGGTCCTCTCGCCGATCCGTGGGGACGCCACGCTGTGGTTCACCGGTGACGAGCGGGGCCACTGCCCGATCTTCCGCCGCGACGCGGACGGCACGATCACCCGCCTGACCGCCTCCGCCGCCTACGCCTCGCTCTGCGTGTCGCCCGACGGGACCACCCTGTACGCACTGCGCAGCACGATCGACAGCCCGCCTCGAGTGGTCCGGCTGGACGCCGTCACATCCGATCAACAACCCGCCTTCCTCCGGGCCCCCGGCGACCTCGACTCGCTTCCCGGCACGCTGACCGAGGTGCACGTCGAGGCGGACGACGGTTTCCCGTTGCGCGCCTGGCTCGCGCTGCCCGAGGGTGTCTCGGCCGAGCGCCCGGCGCCGCTGATGATCGCCGCGCACGGTGGCCCGCAGATGTCCTGGAGCGCCTGGACGTGGTTGTGGAACCCCTGGCCGTTCGCGGCCCGCGGCTACGCGGTGCTGCTACCGGATCCGGCGCTGTCCACCGGCTACGGGCAGCGCATGCAGGAGCGCGGCCGGGGCCAGTACGGCGGTCAGCCCTACCGTGATCTCATCGCGCTGACGGACGCGGCACTGGCACGCGACGACCTCGACGCGACCAGGACCGGCCTCGCCGGCTGGTCCTACGGAGGCTACCTGGCCAACCGGGCCGCGCCCCTTACCGACCGCTTCAAGGCGATCGTCACCCATGCCGGGATGTGGAACCTGGAAGCGTTCCAGATCGACACGGACATGCACGCGTACTTCCGGAAGGTCTTCGGCGACCCGCGGACGCAGCGCGAACGGTACGAAACCAACTCACCCCACTTCCACGCGGCGAAGGTGACCACGCCGATGCTGATCGTGCACGGCGGCAAGGACCACCGCGTCCCGATGGGCCAGGCACTGAGCCTGCACAGCGATCTCCAGCGGCTCGGGACACCCGTCAGCTTCCTGCACTTCCCGGACGAGGGCCACGCCATCGGGGCGCCGAACCACATTCGCATCCTGTACGAGACGGTGCTGAACTTCCTCGACCACCATGTCCTCGAACAGGAGTGGCGGCGCCCCGCAATGCTCTAACTGATCATCCTGAACGAAGGGATCGTTCCGCTGTGACGCATGCTCACGAGGAAGAAGTCCTGGCCCGGATCGCCAAGGGGCTCGTCTACACCGAGTCGGAAGCGGCCTTCCAGGCCCCTCGGCGCCGCACAGAGCAGATCTTCGAGTACAACCACACACCACCGAGCGAAACGGAGAAGCGTCGATCGCTGCTCGTCGCGATCTTCGGCTCAGTCGGTGAACGCACGGTGCTGCTGCCGCCGTTCCACGCCGGGTTCGGCAGCAACGTCCACATCGGCGACGACTTCTTCGGGAACGTGAACCTCACGTTCGTCGACGACGTGGACATCCGCATAGGCAACGGCGTCATGATCGCGCCCAGCGTGACACTGACCACGACGGGACACCCGGTGCATCCCTCGCGACGCGCTGACTTCGGGCGGTTCTCGGAACCGATCGTGATCGAGGACAAGGTGTGGATCGGCAGCAACGCGGTGGTCCTGCCCGGCGTTCGCATCGGATACGGGTCGGTCATCGGCGCCGGCAGCGTCGTCAGCCGCAGCATTCCCCCGATGACCGTCGCGGTCGGAACCCCTTGCCGGGTGGTCCGCCCCATCACGGCAGAGGACCTCACCACACGTACCGCCGGTCATTAGTGCTGGTGGCGGAGCTCTACGACCACCGGCACCGTCGCTCGGGACGGGCAGCCACGAGGGCCCTGACGGCAGGTCAGCAGCGTCGATCAGGCGGACCGGCTGGCCGGCGCAAGCTGCCGGGCTGGAGCAGGAGGCCGCCGAGTTGGAGTGGCCGCTCAATGGCCGGTAACAAAGGGTGAAACTCCATGGCCGGAACAGGCCACGGGCGGCAGGGTGTCGGCGTGAGGGCACGCGATGCGGGTACGCCGCGCGCTGGTTGCGAGAAAGGCAGAGCAGTGGGCTCCAGTGGGATAGCACCGTGGGACGAGGCCGTGTGGCTCAACCGACCGCCGGCGGTGGAACGCGACGGCAATGAGCTGGTGGTGACCACCGCGGGCGGCAGCGATTTCTGGCGTCGCACCAGCTACGGGTTCATACGCGACAACGGTCACGCTCTGCTTGCCGACTTTCAGGTGGGCACCGCGGTCGAAGTCACCTTCGAAGCCGACTTCACCGCCCTGTACGACCAGGCCGGCGTGATGGTCCGCGTCGATGAGCGCACCTGGGTGAAGGCGGGCGTCGAGGCCACGGACGGCACCCCGCATCTGGGGGCCGTGGTCACCCACGACGCCTCGGACTGGTCGCTGGCCCCCGTCCCCGACTGGGCCGACAAGCCGGTCACCGTGCGCGCCAGCCGTTCCGGCGATGCGCTGACCATCCGCGCCCGCAGCGGCGACGGCCCCTGGCGGATGGTCCGCCTCGCGCATCTTCCCCCGGACGCGACTACGACCGCGGGGCCGTTCTGCTGCTCCCCCCAGCGCGCGGGCCTGCAGGTCCGCTTCACCCGCTTCACCTTCGGCCAGGCCGACGCCGGCCTGCACGAAGGCCCGTAAGCGTGGGTAACGTCGATTGATCAGTGGTGTGCCGCTGCGATAAGGCGCCGGAGCGCGGTGTGGGCGGGTGGGCCCCAGGTGGGCTTGCCGCCGGGACGGCCGCGGACTCCAGCCTCTCCGATGCAGATGCCGCTGAGGGCGCGCAGCACCGCCCAGCCGCGGGCGCGGCGCAGGGTCGCGGCGTCCGCGGCCAATCGGTAGGCGTCATAGAAGCGGTCGGCGGCGCCGTCCGGCAGCAGCAGCCAAGGGGCGGCGAGGTCGCAGGCCGGATCGCCGGCGCAGAGGTCGCCGAAGTCGATCACGCCGCAGAAGGTGCCGTCCGCGGTGAGGACGTTGGCCGGATGCAGGTCGCCGTGAAGCCACAGTGCCGGGCCCGCCCACTCGGGCGCGGCAACGGCGTCCTCCCAGATCGCTCGGACGGCATCCGGATCGGGGAGCAGCCCCAGCTCGATGGCCGAGGCGAGATGCTCGGCGAACTGCTCGGCACGGTCGGCCAGCGGCCCCCCGCTGCCACGACCAGCGGGCGCCCCGTCGGGGGCAGGTCGGTGAAGAGCCGTCAGGAAGGCGGCCAAGGCGTCGGCGGCCTCCGCAGCGCGTGTGGCGGGAGCGTGGTCGGCGGGCGTGCCTGGCACCCAGGTGGTGACGATCCAGGGCCGCGGAAACCGCTCGGTGGGCTCGCCGAGGCGCTGCGGGACCGGGACTGGCAGGGGCAGGTGCGGGGCGAGGGCGGGCAGCCAGGCGTGCTCCTTGCGCAGCAGCACGTCCGCGGACTGTGTCGCCCAAGGCACCCGGACAGCGAGGTGGTCGCCGAGCCGCCACAGTTGGTTGTCCCAGCCACGCGCGCCGAGCCTCAAGGAACGATCGGCCAGGTCGGGGTGCTGGTCGCGCAGCAGATCCCGGACCAAGTCCGCGGTGATCTCGATCTCGGTATGGGTCATGCGGAGCCACGGTAGTCGGACGGCGCCCCGCCGTTTGCGACGCCCAGCAATTCGTGCCGCTCAACCTTCCGATGGCAAAGACCAAGGTTCGGTGGCAGAGGACATTGGCCCCTGGTGTCCGCCGTGGGGACACGTCGAGGCGGTGGGTCTGGGAAGGGTGCGGATAGCGTCCGCACCCTTCCGTCCGGGGCGCTCATGGGGGACACGTTCCTTACGGGGACCGGTTGTACGGTGCTCGCGTCTCTGGCGTGCAGTACGGCCGGTGCCTAGAAGCCGAGACGGCCGAGGAGCCCGTTCAGGTCGCCATCGAGGCCGAGCACATCGCCGCCGGGGTTGTCCGCCTCGCGCTGCGCCGAGAGCGCCTTGTCCGCTGTGGTCATCAGCAGCTCGGCAGCCGCGATCGCTCCCCGCTCGCCGCGCTCCACGCTGCGCGCCAGGCGGACGGCCACCTCCCGGTGCATCACGGCTTTCGGCGCGGTCACGTCGCTCAGCAACGCGTGAACGGCGGCGACGAGAGAGCCGTCCGGCTGCGGTGCACTGCCCTCGTCTCCGTCCGCGACGGCGGCGCTCAGCAGCGCGGCGGCCGTCGCCGCGAGGGACGCCCCCCGCCGTTCGGCCATCGCCACCAGCCGGTCATGGACGATCGGAGCGACGCGGGTTGTCAAGGGCTTGGACGGCATCTCAGGGGCCTCCAGGGCGTTCGCAGGGAGGGGCCGCATCCGTGGCGGGATGTATACGGGCGCGGCCGTCCTGGCCTGCGCTGATGTGTAGCGATACCAAACGGCCGGGCGTGGTTCGTGTCACTGTTCCGCCAGCCTTTTGTAGGGGTGCGCAGTAGTCGGCGTCGGCCGGGTCGGGGGCCGTGGTGGCGTCGACGTGGGGCGGGGGCGGGCTGCTCGTCGAGGGGCGGCAGGTTGGCGAGGGCGGCGCGTATCTCGTCGGTGAGCTCCTGGTCCTGGTGCTCGTCGGCGAGGAGACGGGCGGCGCCTGCTTGGGCGAGGCCGTACGCCTGCTCTGGGCGGATGCCGAAGACACGGGCGATCGTCTTGTAAGTGACGGTTCCCGAGGCGATGAGGAGCGCGACGGCGCGGGGCCGGTCCTGGGGGAAGTCGGTCGCGTGCTCGTGGCTCGTGTTGTCGGTAGCGGGCTGCGTGAGTTTCCTGAGTCAACCTCTATGCCGCCTGGGGCGTGTCGGCGGGCGCGTTGATCTTGCTGTTGGCCTGGTGGATGGCGGGG
>NZ_JACTVI010000045.1 GCF_014495685.1 Streptomyces sp. TRM68367
AGGAGGCGATCACTCCCGGAGTCAGTCACACACCGTGACACCACGTCAGTGCGTGAGACGAGGCGCACCGCTCAACTTCGAAGACCCGTATTACCGTGGCCCGCATGAGCTATGTGATCCGGTCAGTCCGTGCCGATGAGTGGCCCGCGGCGCGGGAGTTGCGGCTTGCGGCACTGCGGGATCCGGTGGCGCATCTGGCGTTCCTGGAGACGTACGAGGAGGCCGCGGCCAGGCCGGACTCCTTCTGGCGGGAGCGGACGGCCGGCGGCGCAGAAGGGGCCGACAAGGCGCAGCAGATCATCGCCGAGGGGCCGGACGGGCGGTGGGTGGGGACGCTGACCGTGCTCGTGGAGGAGCCCGGGACGACGGACTGGGCCGGGGTGCCCGTGGAGCGGAAGCAGGGGCATCTGGTCGGCGTGTACGTGCGGCCGGAGGAGCGGGGGAGCGGGCTGACCGAGGTGCTGTTCGATGCCGCGCTGGAGTGGTCGTGGGCGCGTGGGGTGGAGCGGGTGCGGCTGATCGTGCACGAGGACAACGGGCGGGCGCAGCGGTTCTATCGGCGGGTGGGGTTCTTGCCCAGCGGGGTGGTGGTGCCGTTGGCGGGGAACGACGGGGAGCGGGAGCTGGAGTTCGTTCTCGAACGGCCCTGACGCCTGCGCTGACGAACGGCCCTGACGCCGGTGCTCATACCGGCAGTTCGTCGTGGGGCCAGCGGGCTCGGGCCTGTTCGCGGGAGCGGAGCAGGGCCAGGGTCGGCATGCCCCGGTCCGCTCCGGTGGCCAGCAGCTCGGGGAGCTGGGGCAGGGGAGCCACGGCCGCGATGTCGTCCAGGACGAGGGTGAGTGGTGGGTCGAGCCGGCCGGCGGATGACCGTTCGGCCATGCGGCGGCCGTGCTCGACCACGTTGGAGACGAGGGCCGTCAGGAGGGGCATCGCGCCTGCGTTCGTCCTGGGGTCCTCGAGGGATTCACCCACAACATAAAGCGTGCCCCCTTCCTGGACGAAAGAATCCAAGGCGAGTGCATCACTTCGGTTGGGGGTGCAGGCTTCGCGGACGTTGACCGTGAAGAGGGAGGCCAGTGCGCGGGTGGTCAACTGCTGGGCCATGTCCCGGCGTTCGGGGTGGGCGGTGAGGGCGGCTTCGAGTTCGCCGGCGGCGCCGGGGGCGGCCTTCGTGTTCATACGGAGGATGCGTACGGCGTCCTGGATCTGGGTGCCCTGGGACCAGCGGTGGACGTGGCGGATGGTGCGGGCGTCGATGGCGGCGGCGTGCAGGTAGCTCCGCAGGAGTGTTTCCGCGGTGTCGGCGAGGGCCTGGTCGAGTTTGGCGGTGGGGCGGACGGGGTGGAGCAGGGCGGCGGCTCGTTGGGCTGCTTGTTCTTTGCCCTCGCAGTGCTGGGTGGGGGACCAGTGCAGGCGGGCCGGGGTGTCGCAGAGGTGGGCGGGGTCGTAGAGGTGGACCGGGCCCAGTTTGGCTCTGGCGTCTTTCGTTTCCTGCCAGAGCGTTGGGTTCGAGGTGACGATGAGGGTGGGGCCGTCCGCGTCTCGTACTGCCTGGGTTGCGGTGGTTTGGCGGCTTTCCCTTGGGGCTACGAGGATCTTTTCCCACCCGCCCGCCTGTTCGCCGCCGAACAGGGATGCGGAGGGTTCGGCCTCTGCCGGCGTTGCGCGGACTGGTTCCGCCTCCTTGTGGAGCCCCAGGGGGCTGGGCGCCGTCGGCGGCTGCGGTTCCGTGCGGGGTTTGGGTACGTCGTCGTAGCGCGGGGTCGGCTGTGCCGGTGGCGTCGGCTGTTCGATCGGCGCCGTCTTCTCCTGACGCCTGCGCTGCCGTACCGCTTTCCACCTCGCCGTCGTGCCCATCACGAACACCGCCAGGACGAACAGGATCATCAGCTGGCCGATGAACAGGCCCCAGAACAGGCCGTACCCGGAGAGCTGGTCGGGGGAGGCGTCCGGCCAGGCGCCGGTGATGTCGCGGGGCTGGGTGATGAGGTGGCGCATGGCCAGGGGAGTGCGGGTGAAGGTGACGTCCTGGGGCCAGGCGCCGCGGGCGAACCAGCCGGCGAGGCAGGTGGCCGTCCACACCAGCAGGGTGGTGCCGAGGAGGAAGGCGAGTATGCCGATCAGCAGTCCGTCGGGGATGCCGCCCTGGCCGTCCCGGCGGTTGTCGCGGTGATCATCCCGTCTCACGCTTTCCCCCTACGCCACCGTCGATTCGGAGTCGCCAAGGTGTTGCTCCACGAAGGCCGCCGCCCGCTCCTCCGCCTCAAGCTCGGCGGCGTGCAGGGCCTCGTCCGGCAGTTCGCTGGACGATTCGGTCATCGCGCGGTCGGTGAAGACCAGCGGGCGTTCGGCCTCCGTGATCAGGTGCTTGACGACCTGGACGTTGCCGTTGACGTCCCAGACCGCGATGCCGGGACTGAGCGTCGGGATGATCTCCACGGCCCAGCGGGGCAGCCCGAGCACCCGGCCGGTCGCCCGTGCCTCGTCGGCCTTCTGGGCGTAGATCGTCCTCGTCGACGCCATCTTCAGAATCGCCGCGGCCTCCTTCGCCGCCGCGCCGTCGACGACGTCGGACAGGTGGTGGACGACCGCCACGAAGGACAGGCCCAGGCGTCGGCCGAACTTCAGCAGCCGCTGGAACAGCTGGGCCACGAACGGGCTGTTGATGATGTGCCAGGCCTCCTCGACCAGGAAGATGCGCTTCTTCCGGTCGGGGCGGATCCAGGTGTGCTCCAGCCACACGCCGACGATCGCCATGAGGATCGGCATGGCGATCGAATTTCGGTCGATGTGGGACAAATCAAAAACAATGAGAGGCGCGTCCAGGTCGATGCCGACCGTTGTCGGGCCGTCGAACATGCCGCGCAGGTCACCGTCGACCAGGCGGTCGAGGACCAGCGCGACGTCCAGGCCCCACGCCCGTACGTCGTCTATGGCGACGTTCATCGCCTCGGCCGACTCCGGTTCGGGGTGTCGTAGCTGCTCGACGATGTCGGACAGCACCGGCTGGCGGTCGACGATCGTCTCGTTGACGTAGGCGTGGGCGACCTTCAGGGCGAAGCCGGAGCGTTCGTCGAGGCCGTGGCCCATGGCGACCTCGATGATCGTGCGCAGCAGGGCCAGCTGGCCCGTCGTGGTGATCGAGGGGTCCAGGGGATTCAGGCGGATGCCGTGGTCCAGGGCGGCCATGGGGTCCAGGCGGATGGGGGTTATCCCCAGCTCCTGGGCGATGAGGTTCCATTCGCCGACGCCGTCCTCGCCCTGGGCGTCCAGGACGACGACCTGGCGGTCCTTGAAGCGCAGCTGGCGCAGGACGTACGTCTTCTCCAGCGCTGACTTGCCGTTGCCGGACTCGCCGAGGACCAGCCAGTGCGGGGCCGGGAGCTGCTGGCCGTACAGCTGGAAGGGGTCGTAGATGTAGCCCTTTCCGGAGTACACCTCGCGGCCGATGATGACGCCGGAGTCGCCCAGGCCGGGGGCGGCGGTCGGGAGGTAGACGGCCTGGGCCTGGCCCGTGGACGTGCGCACCGGCAGCCGGGTCGTCTCGACCTTCCCGAACAGGAAGGAGGTGAAGGCTTCGGAGAGGAGGGACAGTGGGTCCCGCATCAGGGCATCAACCCCTACCTTCGGATTCCGGTGGAGAACGGGAGGGTGTTCACGAAGGCGCGGTGGTGCTCACGGTCGCACCACTCCAGCTTCAGGTACGACTTGCCGGCTGAGGCCCTTATTGTCCGCTTGTCGCGGGCCAGGGCCTCGGGGGAGCGGGAGGAGACGGTGATGTAGCCGACCAGGTTGACGCCGGCCGCGCCGCTCGCGAGGTCCTCGCCGCGCTGGTCGAGGCGGTTGTGGGCGGCGATGTCGCGCGGGTCGACGGTGCGGTTCATCTTGGCGGCGCGGGACGCCTCGGCGTCGTCGTTGGTCTTCTCGGTGAGCATGCGCTCGATGGCGACCTCGGTGGGTTCGAGGTCCATCGTGACGGCGACCGTGCGGATCACGTCCGGGGTGTGGACCAGGAGGGGGGCCAGGAAGTTGACGCCGACCGGGGTCATCGGCCACTCCTTCACCCAGGCCGTGGCGTGGCACCAGGGGGCGCGGGTGGAGGACTCGCGGGTCTTGGCCTGGAGGTAGGTGGGCTCCATGGCGTCCAGCTCGGCCGGCCAGGCATTACGTTTCGTCATCGCCTGGATGTGGTCGATCGGGTGGTCCGGGTCGTACATGGAGTGGATCAGGGAGGCGAGCCTGCCCTGGCCGAGGGGCTGCCGTACGCGGATGTCGGCCTCCTGGAGGCGCGAGCAGATGTCGGTCAGCTCGCGGGCCATGACGACGGCGAGCCCTGCGTCCCGGTCGACCTTGCCGCCGTGCGGGCGGGCCGCGCGGGCCATCGCCTGGGCCTCGGCGGCCAGTTCGCGGGTGTAGTGCATGCAGGCGACGAGATAGGCGCGGTGCTGCTCGCTGCTGGTGGACACCATCGACTGCAGCTGGTCGTACGACTCCTGCAGCCATCCCGGGGCGCGCTCGTCGCCGCGTACGGCGACGTCCTTGGCGTGGGCGTCGGGGTCGGCGGGGAGGGTGCGGGCGAGCATCTGCAGGCGGGTGACGAAGCCGTCGCCGTTGGCCACGTGCTTGAGCAGCGTGCCGAAGCGGTCGACCAGGGCCTCCTGGTCCTCGGAGTCGCGCAGGCCGACGCCGGGGCCCTCGATCTCGATGCAGGCGGTGACGGTTCTGCGGTCGGCGTGCAGCAGGACGGCGATCTCGTCGGGGCCGAAGGGGGCCGACAGCCAGGAGATGCGGCCGATGCCGGGCGGCGGCCCGATCTCGACCTCCCGGCCGTCGAGGCGCGTGCCGGCCTCGACGGCGGCGGAGCGGTAGGTGGCGCCGCGGCGCAGGGTGCGCTTGTAGCTGCGGTTGATCTCGAACCACTTGTAGAACGTGCGGCGCTTGTACGGCACGTAGACCGCGGCCAGCGCGATCAGCGGGAAGCCCATCAGCAGCACGATGCGCAGGGACAGGACGGGAACGAGGAGCCCGCACATCATGCCGAGGAAGGCGCCGCCGATGATCAGCGCGATCTCGCCGGTCTCGCGGTTGCGGCCGATGAGTGCGTTCGGCCGGGCCCGGCCGATCAGATACGTGCGGCGGGGCGTGACCGGATGGGACACATGGGCCGCATGGGAGTCAGTCGTCAACGCCCTTCACCTCCCGGGCGGTTGGTACTGCTGTTGCGGGTGTTGCTGGCGTGGGGGGTGTTGACCGGGCTGCCCGAGGAGCGGGGCGCGGGTGCGGCGGAGGGGACTGATCCGCCGCCTCCCCCGGTCGAGGGGCGCGAGCTGTGCGCGGCCACGCCGCCGGAGGCGGGGTTGGCGGGGCGCGGGGCGGAGGACTGGGCGGCCGCTCCATTGCTGTCGGCGCGGGTGCTGTGCGTCTTGATGCCCTGGGCGACCAGGTGCGCCGGGGAGCTGATCATGGCGGCGGCCTTGCCCTCGGCGCCCTGCATGATCCGGTTGTTGCGGGAGCCCGCGATCTCGTCGCCGAAGCCGGGCACGAAGCGGTAGATCATCGCGCTGGCGAAGATGGCGAGCAGGATGATCGCGAGCCCGGAGACGACGGCGGAGAAGGCGTCCGGGCCGTCGCCGGAGGACAGCGCGCCGGCGAGTCCGAGCACGATGACGATGACCGGCTTGACCAGGATGACGGCGACCATAATGCCGGCCCAGCGGCGGACGTGACCCCACAGGTTCTTGTCGACCAGGCCCGCGTAGACGACCGTGCCGAGCAGCGCGCCGACGTACAGCAGAGCGGCGCGGATGACCAGCTCCAGCCAGAGGACGCCGGCGGCGAGGATGCTGACGAGGGACACCACGATCAGCATGATCGGGCCGCCGCCGATGTCCTCGCCCTTGCTGATGGCGCCGGAGAAGTTCCCGAAGAACGTGTCCGTCTGATTCCCGGTCGTCCTGGCGATGACCTCCGTGACACCGTCCGTGGCGGAGACGACGGTGTACAGGATCAGCGGCGTGAACGCGGACGCCAGGACCGTGAGCCAGAGGAACCCGACGGCTTCGCCGATGGCGGTGCTCAGCGGCACGCCGCGCACGGCTCGCTTGGCGACGGCCAGCAGCCACAGCAGGAGCGTGAGGATCGTCGACGCCGCGAACACGACGGCGTACTGCTGGAGGAACTTCGGGTTGGTGAAGTCGACGTTCGCGGTCTCCTTGACGGCCTCGCTGAGCTTGTCGATGGTCCAGGCGGCGGCTTTGGCGCATCCCTTGGCGAGGGAGGAGAGGGGGTCGAGGGTGAGGGAGCCGTCGAGGGGGGTGGAGCCTCCGCCGCCGGTGCCGCCGCCGGAGCCGCCGTTTTCGCAGAGGTTCTTGGCCGGGCCGACGATGAGGTCGCAGTTCTCGTCCGACGACGGTGTGGGGGTTGGCGTGGGTGCCGCGACGGCACGCGTGGCCAGCAGCACCGCCGCGGTCTGTGCGGCGGTGACGGCAGCGGTGAGCTTCAGTACGCGGCGCGAACTAGCGGGCATAGGTGAAGCCTCCGTACTCCTCGACAGCCTTGGCCATCTCGTCGGCGCTGGATGCCCGCTCGTCGCCGGGGACGGGCGCGGGGCCGTCCTTCTGGGAGAAGCTGTCGACCTTCCAGTCGCCGTCCGTCCAGCGCAGCTGGAGGGTCATGGTGAACCAGTCGCTGGTGACCGGGTTGGTGGAATCCTCACCCGCCGTGCCGTACAGGCCGGTGCACCAGACCTCGACAGCCGCAGCGGTGTCCGAGTAGCTCGTTGCCTTGGTGCCGATCGGCATGGTGCGGGAGACGTAGGTGTGGCCCGCTCTCGCGTTGCCGTTCTCGTCCAGGCCGACGCCGTTCAGGAACTTCTTGGAGTACGCCTTGTCCATCTTGGCCTTGAGGGAGGCCTGCTGGCTGGGGACGAAGACCTGCTGGACGATCTCGGCCCGCCGGGCCGGCTTCAGGATGTCGGCCGAGACCAGCGCGACCGTGTAGTTGGCGGCCGCGCTCTGCGCACCCTGCTGGTCATGGGCGAACCCCGACGGAATCCCGCCCGCCGCCCGAACCGGCCGCTCCCCGCTCGGCGCCGTAGCCGAGGCCTGCGGCTGGCCTCCGCCTGCGCCGCCGCCGTTGGCGGAGGATGCGGAATCGTCTCCTCCACGGTTCGCGAAGGCGATCGCGGCGATGAGCAGGACCACCACGCCGACCACCGTGACCAGGCTGCGCGACGACGAGCGGCCGCCGCGGCGCGCGCCGCCGTACGCGTCGCCGCCCCCGTCGGGCAGCCGGGTCCGGGTCTGGCCCGTGCCGCCGTAACCGGCGGAGGCCTCGTGCTCGTCTCCGAGACTCATGCCGCGTACGCCCCCTCGACGTCGTGCGGAAACACCTCGTACGTGGTGCCGTACCCGGTGCAGTTCCTCGCGTACTCCTCGTACGACGGTAGCCGTGCTGGTTCCCGCGCGGGCGCGGTGTGGTGACTCGACATCAGGGAAACGCAACCTCAGCCGGTGGGCACGACGGGCGGGTGGGGTGGAGGGGGACCGGGCGTGCCCGGACGGATCGCAGGTGGGCCGCCTATACGGCCATGCCGTACACGATGGTGAACAGCGTGCCGAGTGAGCCGATGATGAAGACACCCGTCAGCCCGGCGATGATGAGGCCCTTGCCCTGTTCGGCGCTGAACGTGTCCCGCAGGGCCGTCGCGCCGATGCGCTGCTTGGCGGCGCCCCAGATCGCGATGGCGAGGCACATCAGGATGGCCACGGCCATGACGACCTGGATCATCGTCTTGGCCTCGGTGCCCAGGCTGCCGAAGGGGCCCCAGTCCGGAGCGATCCCGCCGATGATGGTGTTGATGTCGCCCTTATCGGCCGCAAAGAGCATGTAAGTCACCGCCCCTGTGTGGGTAGTTCCGCATCCCCTGCGGTCGTGCAGAGGTCAGGCTCATTCTCGCTGACAATGTCGCTGTCGGATGTCGACTTGGCGTCATTGATTGGCGGGTTTCGTACGAATACCTTGCCACCGCCCCGCGCGAGGCCCTAGGGCGAGCGCGGGTCGGACGGCGAAGAGTCGAATCGTCACTCTGTGTATCACGGCTGGTCACGTCGGGCAATGATGCCTGGGCGGAACCCGGGGTGCGGTTCCGTCGTTGAGCCCTTTTATGACTGTTGCGATGCTTGTGCCGCCTACGGCTCCTCGGGGGTGAGAGTAGCCGCACATGCTGAAGGGGGCGCGGCTGGGTGCCGCGGCCCGCTGGGTGGGTTGGTGACGGAACGTCATGGTGTTGACGAGGCTCGCCGGGCGAAGGTGACGAGGCTCACCCGGGGATGGCGCTCACCCGGTGAAGGCACCGAGCCCTTCCTTGCCGTAGGCCTTCTGGAGGTCGGCGGGGCCGTAGGAGGGGGTAGCGGCGTCGTCGGCCTTGGGAGTGGTGTCGGCCTGATGGGCGGTCAGGCCGCCCGTGAAACGTACGGAGTTGCGGGCGAGGTCGCCCTGACCGGTGCCTTACCGAAGGGGGCGTACGTCTTGCCGGACGATGGCGGGCCGATGGCAGGGGAATGGGCGTGGCTTGACGTGGTCAGCGACACCTGCGTTGGATTCGGCGGGGCTTGACGTGAAGTCGGCAAAGCCTGACGTGGATTCAGCGGGGCTTGAGTCCGTGGAGTAGGAGGTGGACGAGCTCGTCGACGCCCTCCAGAGCCGCCTCGGGGGCGATCGCGCCGCTGGCTGCGAAGGCGGCGAGGCCGTGCAGGGTGGCGCCCGTGACGAGGTTGAGGGCGTCCGGATCGCCGTCGATGATCTCGCCGTGCTGCTGGGCGTCCGAGAAGACCCGTACGAGGGAGCCCACGGTGCGGTCGACGGCGGCGGCCATCTGCTCTTCGGCGTCCGGATCGTGCTTACGGGCGTACATCAGCTCCAGCAGCTCGGCGTTGTCGATCGCGAAGCCGAGGTAGGCGCGGGCCAGCGCGGTGAGCCGGGGCTGGAGGGGGAGCGCGGGGTCGTCGGCGGCGGCCAGGGCCTGGCCGAGGCGTGCGTACCCGGCCAGCGCCAGGGCGTTGAGCAGGGCCTGCTTGTCCTTGAAGTGCCGGCCGGGCGCGGCGTGGCTCACTCCGGACGCGCGGGCCAGTTCGCGCAGGGAGAGCGCGTGGACCCCCTTCTGCCTGAGGGTGCGCTCGGCGCTGGCGAGCAGGGCGGCGCGCAGGTCGCCGTGATGATAGGGACGGCTCTCGGGCATGGATGTCATCGTATCCGGATGTTGACCCCGTCAGCATTGTTGTCACCGTCCCCATTGTTGTCATTGACAGCATTGTTGGCGACGTCTACATTGAGGTCATGGCTGAGAAGAGCACCGGCACATGGAACGCGACCCACCTCCCCGACCTGACCGGCCGCACCGTCGTCGTCACCGGAGCCAACAGCGGCATCGGGCTGACGGCGACCGACGCGCTGGCGCGGGCGGGCGCGCACGTGGTCCTCGCGGTACGGGACGTGGAGCGGGGGAGGGCAGCGGCGGCGCGAGTGCGGGGCAGTACGGTGGTACGGCGCCTGGACCTGGCGGACCTGTCCTCGGTCCGCGGCTTCGCCGCCGCCTGGCAGGACCCGCTGCACACCCTCGTCAACAACGCGGGCGTGATGATGCTCCCGAGGCAGCGGACGGTGGACGGCTTCGAGATGCAGTTCGGCACCAACCACCTGGGCCACTTCGCCCTGACGAACCTGCTCCTGCCGCACATCACCGACCGCGTGGTCACCGTCTCCTCCGGCGCCCACCGCTGGAGTGACGAACGCATCCACTTCGACGACCTGAACCTGACCTCGGTCTACGATCCGCGGCGCGCCTACGCCCAGTCCAAACTGGCGAACCTCCTCTTCACCCTGGAACTCCAGCGCCGTCTGACGGCCTCGGGCTCCCCCGTCCGCGCCCTCGCCGCCCACCCCGGCTACGCGGCCACCAACCTCCAGAGCCACGCGGGGAGCCCGGTGATGCGCGGCTTCATGCGGATCGGCAACCGCTTCGTCGCCCAGGACGACAGGGCGGGCGCGCTGCCCACGCTGTACGCCGCGACCCAGGACCTCCCCGGCGCGAGCTACGTCGGCCCTGACGGCTTCGCTGAGATGCGCGGTGGGCCCACACTGGTCGGCCGGTCCCGTGCGGCCAGCGACCCCCTTACGGCCCGCCGTCTGTGGCGGGTGTCGGAGGAGCTGACGCACGTCCGCTTCCCGCTGGGCGAGCGGGAGCCGGCGGCGCCGAAGTGAATCCGCCGTCCGCCTCGCCATCTGGCCGCTTTCGGCCAAGCGGACCACGGCAATGCCCGGCTGCCCCCGCTCGACCGAAGCCATCGCTGGCCGAAACCGGCCCCGTGCCGGGGCTCTTTGAACCACCTTCGTGCTCTGCCGGGTGCCGGGAATGATTCCGACGCCAGCGTGGTTGTACGGAGCGGTCGCTGTTTTACCTGTGTGTTTGTGTCAGTCGCATGCTCGCAGAGAACGATGTTGCGGGCGCGAAGCTTGCCTTCCAGGTCGCTGGAGCAGCCGCGTCGTGAAACCGGCCGGGAATCTCGCACGGTGCGAGTTTCCCCAACCCAGCCCCTGTAAGGAGCAGCAATGACTCAGGGAACCGTCAAGTGGTTCAACGCCGAGAAGGGCTTCGGCTTCATCGCCCAGGCCGACGGCGGTCCGGACGTCTTCGTGCACTACTCGGAGATCGACAGCTCGGGCTTCCGCAGCCTGGAGGAGAACCAGCACGTGGAGTTCGACATCGTGCAGGGCCCCAAGGGCCCGCAGGCTTCACGCGTCCGCCCGCTGTAAGCCTGTAAGCAGGCTGGCAGGCCAAGCCTGCCGTGGGTGACGTGACAGAAACAGAAGAGGGCCAGCACCTTCCCGGTGCTGGCCCTTCTTCGTGGGTCCGCGGTCAGTGGCGTGAGCCCTGTGAACCGCTTTCGGTGAGGTCACCGGCGCGGCGAAAGGCCTCTCCGCGTGCCATGGCTCGCTCCACCTGCCCGGGATCGATGACACGCGGACCACCCAGCGCCTGCGAGGAAAAGCTCATCTGGGCGTTCTCTTCGAGGCAGAGCAGCGTGTAGACGGCGTGCGCCAGGTCGCGCCCCCAGAGGAGGAGGCCGTGGTTGGCAAGCAGCACCGCAGGGCTGTCGTCCCCGATCGCCTCCAGGATCTGACCGACCGCGTCCTGCCCGCCGCGCGGCGCATAGGAACGGGTGACCGGAACAGGCCGGGTCGCCCCCAGACGCGCGAGCGCCTCGATCAGCTCGAAGGGTAACGACAAGATCGCGGGCGCTGATGTGGGCACCGAGAAGAGCGCGTCTCCCAGCGCCAGCCCGTCGGACTCGGTCAAGCGTCCGGAGATCAAGCTTCCCTCGGACGTGAAACTTACGTTCACGCCCGAGGAGACCGGCGACCCCGTCAAGGACGCCATCCTCCGGGACAACGCCGAATTCATCCGCGCGCTCGACGCGGCGATCGTCGCCCAGAATCCGCGACTCCCCGCGCTGGAGTTCTACACGGAGGGCGAGGGAGCGGCAGCCGCCGAGAAGTGGGTTCAGCAGTTCAAGGACGTGGGTTGGACGGTCACAGGCACCGTACGGTTCTTCAACCGCGCAGTGAAGGTGAAGTCGCAGACCGGTGCTGCTATCGGCTACTGCGGAGACGAGAGCAAGGGCTACAGCAAGGTCATCAAGACCAACGAGCTCAAGGGAACCGAGGTGACCAAGGACAGCTATGTCGCCTACAACGTTCAGGTGTCCAAGAACAAGCAGGGAGTCTGGGAACTCGTGAAGATCACGTCGACTCGCGGTGCCGAGGGGTGTCAGCCGTGATCAAGACGCTCCAGCTCACGGCAGTCACTGTCGTTGCGGGAGCAACCTGGATGTGCGCGACACCCAGTGCCATCGCCGCTCAGACGCCTCCCGGCGATGGCATTGGCGAGGATTCGGGTTCACAGCCGGACACCAGCGCCTAGGCCCGGGCCGACGGCGACAAGCTCTCCTCAGCCGTCTCAGGTGTGATCGTCGCCCCGGAGGCCGCCACGAAGGTGAACCTGCCGACCTGGGCGTGGCTGGAAGATCAGCTGAACGAGCACGACGGGACAGGGCGGCGACCTTCCGAGCGGCACGTTCGGCGATGATCAGGACGTCGTGGTTCAGGAGATCCAGGCCGTCAACCGCTGACGGGGAAGCACGAGCAGTGAGCATGTGCAAGGGATCCGATCCAGGTCGACTGTCAGCTGCTGTCCACGAGCGCGAAGCAACTCTGCGATATCCGCGACGAGTTCAACGGGGCGAGACGACGCGCGAGGCCTTCAAGGGGCTTGACGACGATCTGGCCAAAGCCACCAAGGGGAAGTCGGCAGCGACGAGCTTCTTCACGGAATCCAGCGTGATCTGCCGCCGGGTGAGATGGTCGTCGGAGAGCGACACGGCGATCTCCGTCGTCATGCCTGAGCCATCGCGAATGCCTTGGTCATTTCGTCCCCTCCACGAAATGATCGAACTCGCCCGCCTGTACGCCGAGTACGAACGCGTCCCACTTGCGGCGGTTGGTGGTGACGACGTTGGCCGGGTCGCTGGTTTCGCGGATGTAGACGGGGGTGTCGCCGTCGTCTCCGTCGCCGAAGGCGATTTCGATCCAGGGGCCGGGGCCGGTTGCCTCCGGCGGGGCGGCGCGTTCCCAGGTGAGGTTCGGGGGGATGTCAGCCACGGTGCGGTTCCTTCTTGAGGGCAGTGAGCAGGGCGTCGAAGGCGGCCGGGGTGGCCGTGAGTATCGCGCCGGAAGGGTCGTTGCTTTCGGTTAGGCGGATTGTTTCGCGGGTGGTGGCGATGTGTATGCAGGAGTTGCCCTCGCTGCAGTAGGAGGACTTCTGCCAGTCCACGGTCATGGTTGTTTCCCTCACAACTTGTGCATCAGGTGGTGGACAAGGTCCTGGGTCTTCTCCGGGCGCAGTGCTACGGCGTCGATCCGTTCGAAGAGCGTTCGGTACTTGTGCAGCTGGGCCTCGGCGTCGAGGAACGCGACGCCGTGGGACTGGTCGAGCTGGACGGTGTCCAATTGCGGTACCGGGCCGTACGCGTAGTAGATGGACTGCCCGGATCCCGGGTAGGCGCCGACGTCGAAGGTGATGGCGCGCAGGGTGATGTGGTCGCGGTCGCTCATGTCGAGTAGGTACTTGAGCTGCTGCCGGGTGACCTCGGAACCGCCGACCTTCATCCGCAGAGCTGCCTCGTGGACGATCGCCTCGTACGGGGTGGGGTTGTCCTCCCGGTAGAGAATCGCCTGCCGCTTGATGCGGAACGAGAGGCGGTGCTCGATGTCGGGCGGCGAGAGCTCGGTGACCGCCTGGCGGAAGATTTCGAGGGCGTACTCACGGGTCTGGAGCAGACCGGGGATGCGTGCTGTGGTGCTGGCGCGCAATGACCGGGCGTGGTGCTCCAGTTCGGCCATGTCGAGGAGTGAGCTGGGCAACAGCTCGCGGTACTGCTCCCACCAGCCCCGCGTCCGGTCGCTGGTCATCGCCACGATGGCCTCGACAAGCGCCTTGTCCGAGCAGGCATAGACGCTGGCCAGCGTGCGCACCCGCTCGGCGCTCACGCCTACGCGACCGGCCTCCATGTTGCTGACCTGCGCCTGCTTGATGCTGAGGAGTTGACCGGCTTCGGTGGAACTCAGGCCCGCTTGCTCGCGCAGTTTTCGCAGCTCCGCACCGAAGCGCAGTTGGCGCCCCGTTGGGTTCCTCACCGGCTTGTCGCCTCCTTGCCGTCACTCACATGGGTGGCAGTAAAGGGATTCGCTAAGTTTGAGTGAAGAACTTCACTGTCTGCCGCTACCTTACAGCTTGGCCCACCGCCCAGGAGTGCCCCGCTCGACGGAGCGGCGTGGTCACTGGGCAACCGTACGCGGAGTAACGCGGAGTAACAGGGCCTCGATCGCTTTGCCGACAGATCCGGACGACTACGTGAATCCGGATATGATCGTTCTGCCCACGGCTTGGATGCAGGACGACGACTGGCTGGCCGACCCGGAGGACGCCGTGCTCGCCGTGGAAGTCATCTCGCCCGCCGAGAAGTCCCGTGAGATCAGGGACAAGGCCGACTGGTACGCCGTCGCCCGTGTTCCCGTTCTCCTCGTCATCGACCCCCGTAAGGGGACCTGGGCCCTCCACACCCGTCCGGACAACGGTGCCTACCGGGACGTGCTGCCCGGCAAGTTCGGGGAGGCCGTGCGCCTGCCCCAGCCGCTGGGCATCGAGATCGCCACCGACGGTTTCCCGACCTACTGCCCGCCACCGGCACCCGTTTGACGTTTCTCTCACCTTTGTCGTCCAAGATGTCCCCCGATGAAGCGCATCCCACGCTCCCCGGGCAGCCGCCGGCTCGCGCTGTTCGCGGTGTTTGTGTTGTTGGCCGTGACCTCGGCGTCCGTTGCGGCTGCCGATGACGGGCCGGGGCCGTTCGGGGTGACCGTCACGGCGGCGGTCAGTGCGCAGAGTGTGCGGGTCGGGGCGCTGTTCGAGGCGGCGCGGGCGCCCTCCAGGCTGGCCGGGGGGCACTTCTGTACCGCGTCCGTCGTGCACAGTCCGCACCGGAATCTCATACTCACCGCGGCGCATTGTCTGGATGACAGTGGAAGCCTCGTGTTCGTGCCGGGGTATCGGGATGGGCGGGCGCCGTACGGCGTGTGGCCCGTGCGGCGGCGGTTTCTGCCCGACGGGTGGGCCAAGGGGCAGCATGAGGACAGTGATGTGGCGTTCGCCATCGTGGGCACCCACCATGGCAGGGGTGTTGAGGACGTGGTCGGGGGGAACCGGTTCGTGAGCGGGGTGGCCACGGGGGCCACCGGGGTCACCGTCACCGGGTATCCGAGCTCCCGTGAGACGCCGATCGTCTGCACCAACAAGCCCACCGCGCGCAGCGCCACGCAACAGCGCATCGCTTGTCCGGGGTTCAGCGGGGGGACGAGCGGGAGCCCCTGGGTCAACGGGGACGGGCAGGTCGTGGGCGTGCTGGGCGGACACGACGAGGGCGGGGTCACGGCGGACGTGTCGTACAGCGTGGTGTTCGGCGCGGAGGCGGCCGAACTGTATCGGGACGCGGCCGCCGATCCGTAACGTATAACGTCCCATATGGCAGGAGGTCACCTGTTATGCCGGTGTCGTGATCATTCCTGCGGCAGTGGTCCCGCCTCTACACTGACCTCGGCGACGGACTCCTGGGCGGCGAGGGGCGGTTGACGGTGCGTAAGGCGTGGGTCGTGGCGATCGCCGCTCTCGGCGGAGGTCTCTCCTTCGTGATGCTGCTGGTCGTGGGGGTGTACGTCGTCGCCGGGGGCATCGCCAACAACGCGGGCCGCGCCGCCAAGACGCTCGCCAAGGGCTCCGTGCCCGCCGCCTACCAGGACCTCGTGCAGAAGTGGGGCAACCTCTGCCCGGCCATCAACCCGGCGCTGCTGGCCGCTCAGCTTTACCAGGAGAGCGGGTTCAACCCCAGGGCCCAGAGCCACGCCGACGCGCAGGGCATAGCGCAGTTCATCCCGGGCACCTGGGCCACGCACGGCATCGACGGCGACCATGACGGCGACCGTGACGTATGGGACCCGAAGGACGCGATTCCGTCCGCCGCGTCGTACGACTGCGAACTCGCGTCGTACGTGAAGAAGGTCGGCGGGAATCTGACCGAAAACATGCTGGCCGCCTACAACGCCGGGTCCTACGCGGTGATCCAGTACGGGGGGGTGCCGCCGTACGAGGAGACGCGGAAATACGTCAAGACGATCACCACACTGGAGAAGAGCTTCGCCGCGCCCGTCACCCGCGTCGACCCCTCCGAACAGGCCGCCGGCGCCATCGCGTACGCGCAGAAGAAGCTCGGCACGCCCTACCTGTGGGGCGGCGAGGGCACCCCTGAGCAGGGCGGACGCTTCGACTGCTCGGGGCTGACACAGGCCGCGTACAAGAGCGTAGGCATCGATCTCCCGCGGGTCGCCAACGACCAGTACAACGCGGGCCCGCACCCCGCGCGGGACGAGCTGCTGCCGGGCGATCTGGTGTTCTTCTCGGACGACCTGACCAATCCGCGCGCCATCCGGCATGTGGGCATTTATGTCGGCGGCGGATACATGATCGACGCGCCGCGCACCGGGGCCGTCATCCGCTTCGACCCGATCGACACGCCCGACTACTTCGGCGCCACCCGGGTCACCGAAGATGGCGCGAAAGCGCTCCCCACGACGGTGTGAGCAGTGCGTGAAGCCACCCCCTGAGCTGCGAAGACGTGTCTCTCTTCGATAACGTCTGAGTGATCATTCGGTGGAGTGTGGAACGTATGGACGGGGGCCGTGCGTTCCTGTTGACGTAGCCGAGCGGACGTCGATCGTGTCCATGGAAGCGTGTCAACGGAAGCGGATCTACAAACCGCGGGGGTGAGCCGGATCGGCGTGCGCAAGGGCGCGCCGAGGAACACGACGAAGGGGCCGTTGCACCATGGCTGGACTCGCCGCATCCGGGTCGAACCCCGACGTCGTCCTGCTCTACGACATCAACAGCCTGGCCAAGGACGCGCCGCACTGGTTCGACCGGGTCATGGAGTTCGTGGGCGAGTACGGCCTGCTGTTCGCCGTGATCCTGCTCGTGCTGGGGTGCTGGTGGTCCGTGCGGCGGCGCGGCGACGAGGACGCGGCGTCCGCCGTCGCGGCCCTGGTGTGGGCGCCGCTCGCGGCGGGCATCGCGGTGCTGGTCAACATCCCGATACGCGGATTCGTGGAACGGCCCCGGCCCTTCAACGACCATCATGGACTCGAGGTCCTGGTCAAGGGCAAGGCCGACTACTCCTTCGTCAGCGACCACGCCACGATCACCATGGCCCTGGCGGTCGGCCTGTTCATCACCAACCGCAGGTTCGGCCTCGTCGGCCTCGGCCTGGCGCTGCTCGAAGGCTTCTGCCGGATCTACATGGGCGTGCACTACCCGACCGACGTCGTGGGCGGCTACGCCCTCGGCACGGCCATCGCCCTGCTGCTGTCGCCGCCGGCGATGGCGTTGCTGACGCCGGTGACGACCGCGATCGAGCGGTCGCCGCGGATGGGGTGGCTGATCCGGGCGCGAGGGAAAGGGCACGGCGGGCAGGACGCGGTGATTCCGGGGGCGCGGACGGAGACGGCCGAGGCTGAGGAGCGGGACCTGGCGGCATGACCGCTCCTCGGGGCGCCGGAGGTCAGAGTGCCTGCGGGTAGGTGAAGAAGCGGTCCGGGTCGTATTGCTGCTTCACCTTGGCGAGGCGGGCGGCCGCGTCCCCGTAGTAGGCCCGGCGCCAGTCCCCGAGCGTCGGGTCGGTGTAGTTCTGGTAGGCGGCCCCGGAGGCGTACGGCCGCATCGCCTTGTGGGCGGACGTCAGCCAGGACTGGGCCGTCGTACCGCTCGTACCGGCCCGCCAGGAGGCGATGTACTGGGCCAGCATCCGGGAGCGGCGGTGCACGAAGGCCGTGGCCGTGGGGGAGACGCGGTTGACGGCGCCGCCGAGTGCGGTGAGCTGGATCGTGCCCGAGCCGCCGCGCACACCGCGAATCTGGGACAGCAGCGTCCGGATCCCGGCCGCCGAGAGCGAGCGGTCGAAGAAGTCCGACCGTGCGGCGTACGTCTCCCTCCCCAGCGCGCCCTGCGGAGAGCGGCCCGGCGTGGCACCGGGCAGATGGCACTGCGCGTCCGTCGCGAAGGCGGAGCAGCCGGCGAACACCTCCATCGACTCCTCGTACGAACGGCGCCGCAGCGAGACGTTGACCGGGCGGCCGCCGATGCGGTCGGCGAGGCGGTCCAGGGCGTCCTGGAGTTCGCCGTAGGTGCCGAGGGAGAAGGCGGAGACCGTGACGGTCGGGGTGCCGCCGGAGGCATTGGCGAAGTACAGGGAGGACCAGATCTCGTCGGGCTGCTCCGGCCCCCACTCCTGCCATGCCCTGATGACGGCGGCGGCCTTCGCCCACGACCAGGTCACGTAGGCGGACACGCCCTGCGGTGCGGGGTGCGTCCTGAACTGCAGCTCCGTTACGACGCCGAAGTTGCCGTTGCCGGCGCCGCGCAGGGCCCAGAAGAGGTCCTTGTTCTCCTGTGCGTTGGCGGTGACGAGCTTTCCGTCCGCGGTGACGAGGGTGGCCTGGGTGAGGCTGTCGCAGGTCAGGCCGTAGGCACGGGAGGCTACGCCGTGGCCGCCGCCGAGGGTGAGCCCGCAGACGCCGACGGTCGGGCAGGAGCCGGCGGGGATGGTCACGCCCTTCGCGGTGACGGCGCGGTAGACGTCGATCAGCTTGGCACCGGCGCCGACGACGGCGGAGCCGGCGGATGCGCGGATGCGGTTGAGTCTGGAGACGTCGAGGATCAGGCGGCCGTTGCCGGAGGACCAGCCGGCGTAGGAGTGGCCGCCGTTGCGGATGGAGACGCGGATGCCGTGGGTTCTGGCGTACGACAGGGCTGTGCGGATGTCGTCCGGGTGGGCGACGTAGGCGACGGCGGCGGGGCGGAGTGCGTCGAAGCGGGTGTTGTAGAGCTGCCGGGCGGTGTTCCAGTGGGCGTCGCCCGGGCGGATCAGGGAGCCGTCCAGGTCACGGGCGAGGCCGGACCAGGTGGCCGGGGTGGGGGCACGGGTGGAGGTGAGGGTGTGGGAGGTCTGGGGCGGCGTGTCCGTTTTCGTGCCGGTGGAGTTGCTGCCGTTGCAGGCGGTTGCGGTGACCGCCGTTGTTATGGCGGCTGCGCTGCCTGCGAGGAATGTACGCCGTTCCATGTGTGCCTCCCGTGGGGTGTTACGTGGAACGAGACGGAGTGCCGGAGGCCGGGGTTCCATGATGGGGGGCGTTGATGCGGTGCGGGGCGGCTGGTCCGCGTTTGCCGGGTGCCCGGCGTTGGTGCGGGCCGGGGGTGGGTTCCGCTTGCCCGCGCCGGCGGGGCGCCGCTGCGCCCACCCGTGCCGCCCCAGCGCCACGACTGCCCGCAGCTACGACGACTGCGCGTGCCCCCACCGGGCCGCAGTCGCCGACGGCGCTACGCGCACCCCGCCCCACCCGCGCAGGCCGCCGCAGGCGTACAACACAACCCGCACCCGCCCACCGGCCGTACCCGGTCACCCGGTGGCGTCGGTGTGGGACGTCGCGTCGGCTCTGGCCTGGCTGCGGGCTCTTCGGGCTGGGCCGCGCCAGCCGCAGGTGCAGTGGGCCGCGGAGAAGGCGCCCTTCTCGATGGTTGTCGTGCGGTGTTCCCCGGCGACCGGGGCAGGTTCCGTTCCGTCCTGCTGCGCCACGGCGACAACGCTAGCGAGGCCGGGTGCCGTGCCCATCGGCGGCCTCCGGCCGCGGAACTCGTATGCCTGCACGGGGGCGGCCGCGTGACGGGGGCAACTACCCGTCGTTAACCGGAAGGACAGGGGGCCCTGACGGACGTAGCGGCTGGGGGTAGGCAGGCGATGGCTAGGCAGCGGCAGCGGCACTTGAAGGTGGGGGAGGCGGTCGTCGCCGCCGGAGTCGTGGGGTGCGTCTGCCTCGGAACCAGCGGATGCGCCGGTGGTGACGCCGTCGCCGGGGACGCCCGCGGCGGCGACCCCGTCCAGGTGCTGCACCGCGCCGCCGACCGCCTTGTGGACGCCGGCAGCTCCAAGGCCCGTACATCGATGGAGATGGCCACCGGAGGGACTCGGGTGACCATCCGCGGTGAGGGCGTGTACGACTTCCGGAAGCGGCTCGGGCGGCTGAAGGTGATGCTGCCGCAGGATCCGGCAGGGGACACGGCCCAACGGCCGATCACCGAACTCCTCGCGCCGGGTGCGCTGTTCATGAAGAACCGGGGTGCCGGGGTCCCCCCGGACAAGTGGGTGCGTGTCGACACCGGCACCCTCTCCGACGGCAACCTCGTCACCGGCGGCGCCACCGACCCGTTCGCCGCCGCCGAGGTCCTGCGCGGCACGCGCACGGCGACGTACGTCGGCCGCACCGAACTCGCCGGCACCGAGGTCCGGCACTACCGCGGCACCGCCGACCTCACCGACGCCGCGCAGCACGCCTCGGCCGGGAACAAGGGCCCCCTGGGCGCCGCGGCGAAGGGGTTCGCCACGGCCGAAGTCCCGTTCGACGCCTACCTCGACGACGCCGGCCGCATCCGCAAGCTCCGGCACCGGTTCAGCTTCGTCAACGGCCGCGAGAAGAGCCCCGTCGACGTCGCCTCGACAACCCTGCTGTACGACTTCGGCGTCCCCGCACGCGTACGGCTCCCCGCCGCCGGCGACATCTACGCGGGCAAGATCGCCGAAGAGTGACCGGCGTGAACTAGCCCGTCCGTGCCATGCGCGGTGCGTAGGCCGCTCCCTACTCTAGGAAGTGGGTGACGGTAGAGAAGAGGTGATGCACGTGGCTCCGGTCGGCGGTACGGCAGTTCAGGACCACGTGGCCCTCGCCGAGATCGAGCTCTGCGGAGAACTGATCATCGCGGCCTCGGCCGCCCACGAGGACCGGCTCAGCCTGGAGAGCATCGACGAGGTGCTGAAAGTGGCCGAAGCACGCGCGGAGGCGAAGGCCTCCGGCGGCTGAGCCGTCGTAGTAGGCGTAACCGGTGTCGTAGTCGTACGGCGGCCGTACGGGAGTCGACGTCTCACGCGAGCTCCCGGCGTCTCACGTCCGCAGCATCCGCGCGATCGCCTGCGTCGCCTCCTTCACCTTCGCGTCGATCTCGTCGCCGCCCTTGACGGCCGCGTCCGCGACGCAGTGCCGCAGGTGTTCCTCCAGCAGTTGCAGGGCGAAGGACTGCAGGGCCTTGGTGGAGGCGGACACCTGGGTGAGTATGTCGATGCAGTAGACGTCCTCGTCGACCATCCGCTGCAGACCGCGGATCTGGCCCTCGATGCGGCGCAGCCGCTTGAGGTGTTCGTCCTTCTGCTGGTGATACCCGTGCACTCCGCGGTCGTGGTCGGTCACCACAGCCGGAGCATCCTGGACTTCCGGAGCATCGGCGGCGGAGGGCGCACCCGCGCCGGCCTCTGTGGTCGTCATAGCGTCCTCCCGTTGGTCAGATAGCCGACATATACCCCTGGCGGGTATATGGTACCGAACTTTGCTGGGTATAGGCCTTGTGGCCGATGTCCGGAAACCCCTGGGCAACGGCCGAAACGGACCGGCGAACCGCCCCCGTGCTCATCACCGTGCCCGATGGGCGACACTGGTGGGCGGCCCCTTAGCCGGGGCCGAATGATGCGCCTAGCATCAGCCTGACCGAAACCGAAGCAAGCCGAGGACCCCACGTGCGCTTTCGTCTGACCCCCAGGGAGACGAGCTTCTACGACATGTTCGCCGCGTCCGCGGACAACATCGTCACGGGCTCGAAACTCCTGATGGAACTGCTCGGGGCGGACACCGCCGGCCGGGCCGAGATCGCAGAGCGTATGCGGGCCGCGGAACACGCAGGTGACGATGCGACGCACGCGATCTTCCACCAGTTGAACTCCTCGTTCATCACGCCCTTCGACCGCGAGGACATCTACTCCCTCGCATCGTCCCTCGACGACATCATGGACTTCATGGAGGAAGCCGTCGACCTGGTTGTCCTCTACAACGTCGAGGAACTGCCCAAGGGCGTCGATCAGCAGATCGAGGTGCTGGCGCGCGCGGCCGAACTGACGGCCGAAGCGATGCCGAACCTGCGCACGATGGACAACCTCACCGAGTACTGGATCGAGGTCAACCGGCTGGAGAACCAGGCCGACCAGATCCACAGAAAGCTCCTTGCCCACCTGTTCAACGGCAAGTACGACGCCATCGAGGTGCTCAAGCTCAAGCAGATCGTGGATGTGCTGGAGGAGGCCGCCGACGCCTTCGAGCACGTGGCGAACACGGTGGAGACCATCGCCGTCAAGGAGTCCTGAGGCCCGTCCATGGACACCTTCGCTCTGGTCGTGACCATTGCGGTCGCGCTCTTCTTCACGTACACAAACGGCTTCCACGATTCGGCGAACGCGATCGCCACGTCCGTGTCGACGCGGGCGTTGACGCCGAAGGCCGCGTTGCTCATGGCCGCGGTGATGAATCTCGCCGGTGCGTTTCTGGGCTCCGGGGTCGCCAAGACGGTCAGCGAAGGGCTGATCCAGACGCCGGAGGGGTCGAAGGGGATGGGGATCCTCTTCTCGGCGCTGGTCGGCGCGATCACCTGGAACCTCATCACCTGGTACTTCGGGCTTCCCTCCTCCTCTTCCCACGCGTTGTTCGGCGGCATGGTGGGGGCGGCGCTGGCGGGCGGTACGACGGTGTACTGGCACGGGGTGCTGGAGAAGATCGTCATTCCGATGTTCGTGTCGCCGGTGGTGGGGCTGCTGGGCGGCTCTCTGGTGATGGCGGCGATCATGTGGATCTTCCGGCGGGCGAATCCGCACAAGGCCAAGCGGGGGTTCCGGATCGCGCAGACGGTGTCCGCGGCGGGGATGGCGCTCGGGCACGGGCTGCAGGACGCGCAGAAGACCATGGGTGTCGTGGTGATGGCGCTGGTCATCGCGGATGTCGAGGACTACGGCGATCCGATCCCGGTGTGGGTGAAGCTGGTTGTGGCGTTGATGCTGTCGGCGGGCACGTACGCCGGTGGGTGGCGGATCATGCGTACGCTGGGCCGGAAGATCATCGAGCTGGACCCGCCGCAGGGATTCGCCGCCGAGACGACGGGCGCCTCGATCATGTTCGCGACCGCCTTCCTCTTCAAGGCGCCGATCTCGACGACCCATGTCATCACGTCCGCGATCATGGGCGTGGGTGCGACCAAGCGTCTGAACGCCGTGCGCTGGGGGGTCGCCAAGAACATCATCATGGGCTGGTTCATCACGATGCCGGCCGCGGCGGCGGTGGCAGCGGCGTCCTTCGGCATCGTCAACCTGGCGTTCCTCTGAGAGCACCGCCCGATGGGCCGGGCCCCGCGGTGCCCGCCGGCCTCGTCCACACACGCCGGACGGGCTGATTTTGCCAGCCGGTGTCGTCAAGCGCTGCCGCAGACGGCACCGCCCGTGGCCGGAACGCGACGGACCCGCCCCCGGGAGCCAGGGGCGGGTCCTTTTCGCGCCTCGCGGTGGCACCGCCATGCAGCACCGCGAGGGGTTCTGGGTCAGCCGAAGCGGCCGGAGATGTAGTCCTCCGTGGCCTGGACCGACGGGTTGGAGAAGATGCGCTCCGTGTCGTCGATCTCGATCAGCTTGCCGGGCTGGCCGACCGCGGCCAGGTTGAAGAAGGCCGTGCGGTCGGAGACGCGGGCCGCCTGCTGCATGTTGTGCGTCACGATGACGATCGTGAACTGTTCCTTCAGCTCGCCGATGAGGTCCTCGATGGCGAGGGTGGAGATGGGGTCAAGGGCCGAGCAGGGCTCGTCCATCAGCAGGACCTTCGGTTCCACCGCGATCGCCCGGGCGATGCAGAGGCGCTGCTGCTGGCCGCCGGAGAGGCCCGAACCGGGCTTGTTCAGGCGGTCCTTGACCTCGTTCCAGAGGTTCGCGCCCTTCAGGGACTTCTCGACTATCTCGTCCAGCTCGGACTTCTTGTAGTTGCCGTTCAGCCTCAGGCCCGCCGCGACGTTGTCGTACACCGACATCGTCGGGAACGGGTTCGGGCGCTGGAAGACCATGCCGATCTCACGCCGCACGGCCACCGGGTCGATCCCGGTGCCGTACAGGTTCTCGTCGTCGAGCATGACCTTGCCCTCGACCCGCCCGCCCGGCGTGACCTCGTGCATCCGGTTGAGCGTGCGCAGGAACGTGGACTTGCCGCAGCCGGACGGACCGATGAACGCCGTCACGGAGCGGGGCTCGATGCTCATCGAGATGTCCTCGATGGCCAGGAAGGAGCTGTAGTAGGCGTTGAGGCCGCTGACATCAATGCGCTTGGCCATGGGAATCACTGCTTCTTTCGGGTCGCTGACTGTTCGTCTGTGGCCGCGTCAGCGACCGGACTTCGGGGCCTTCCAGCGGGCGATGCCGCGGGCCACCAGGTTGAGGACCATGATGAACGCGATGAGCGTCAGTGCCGCTGCCCAGGCGCGGTCGTAGGCCGCTCCGGAGCCACCGCTGTTCGCCCACTGGAGGTAGATGTACATCGGCAGCGAGGCCTGCGGGTCGGAGAAGGGGTTGGCGTTGATGAAGTTCGTACCCCAGACCAGCAGCAGTACGGGCGCGGTCTCACCGGTGATACGGGCGATCGCGAGCATCACACCCGTGGTGATGCCGCCGATCGACGTCGGCACGACCACCTTCACGATGGTGCGCCACTTCGGCACACCCAGCGCCAGCGACGCCTCGCGCAGCTCGTTCGGGACGAGCTTGAGCATCTCCTCGGTGGAGCGGACGACCACCGGGATCATCAGGATCGACAGGGCCATCGAGCCGGCGAAGCCGGAGTAGCCCATGCCCAGGATCACGATCCACAGGCTGAGGATGAACAGACCCGCGACGATCGACGGGATGCCCGTCATGACGTCGACGAAGAAGGTGACCGCCTTGGCGAGCTTGCCCCGGCCGTACTCGACCAGGTAGATCGCGGTCAGCACACCGATCGGCACGGAGATCAGGGTGGCGAGGCCCACCTGCTCCAGCGTGCCGAGGATGGCGTGGTAGATGCCGCCGCCGGGCTCGGTGTCGGCGACCACGCCCATCGAGTGGGTGAGGAAGTAGACGTCGAGGACCTTCACACCGCGCTCGACGGTCTCCCAGGCCAGGGACGCCAGCGGGATCACGGCCAGGATGAACGCGACCCACACCAGGCTGGTCGCGGTCCGGTCCTTGGCCTGCCGGCGGCCCTCGACGCGCGCGGAGATGCCGTAGGAGCCGAACACGAACAGGAGCGCGGCGATCAGGGCCCACTGGATGTCGCTGTGCAGCCCGGCCGCGGCGCTGATGCCGAGGCCCAGGGCGATGGAGCCCGCCGCGACCGCCCAGGCGAACCACTTGGGCAGGGTCGCGCCGCGCAGGGAGCTGGGGCGCTTGGCGGAGAGAGTGGCGTGGCTCATGCGTTGGCCCCCGAGTACTCCTTGCGGCGGGCGATGATCAGCCGGGCCGCGCCGTTGACCAGCAGCGTGATGACGAAGAGCACCAGACCGGAGGCGATCAGCGCGTCCCGGCCCATGGGGGTGGCCTCGTTGAACTTGCTGGCGATGTTCTGGGCGAAGGTGCCGCCGCCCGGGTCGAGCAGGCTGGCCTTGATGTCGAAGCTCGGGGACAGCACCATGGCGACGGCCATGGTCTCGCCGAGCGCGCGGCCGAGGCCGAGCATCGACGCGGAGATGACGCCGGAGCGGCCGAACGGCAGCACCGACATGCGGATCACTTCCCAGCGGGTGGCGCCGAGCGCCAGGGCCGCCTCCTCGTGCATCCGCGGGACCTGCCGGAAGACCTCACGGCTCACGTTGGTGATGATCGGCAGGATCATGATCGCGAGCACGATGCCGACGGTGAGCATCGAGCGCGGGGCGCCGCCCTGCCACTCGAAGATGCCGGTCCAGCCTAGGTACTCGTCCAGCCAGCCGTAGAGCCCTTGCAGGTGCGGTACGAGGACGATGGCGCCCCACAGGCCGTAGACGATGGACGGCACGGCGGCGAGCAGGTCGATCACGTAGGCGATGGGGCCGCCGAGCCTGCGCGGGGCGTAGTGCGTGATGAACAGGGCGATGCCCACCGCGATCGGGACCGCGATGACCATGGCGATGATCGAGGAGACGACGGTGCCGTAGATCAGCACCGCGATGCCGAACTCCGGCGGGATGCCGCTGGGGTTCCAGTCGAAGCTGGTGAAGAAGTTGGCCTCGTCCTTGCTGATCGCGATGGCGGCCCGGTAGGTCAGGAAGGCCGCGATGGCGGCCATGATCACCAGGACGAGGATGCCGGACCCGCGGGAGAGACCGAGGAAGATCCGGTCTCCGGGGCGGGTGGCGCCGCGTGCGGCGCGCTTGGCCTCGGCCGGGGACGGCTGCGGGGCGGGGGGAGGCGTGTCGGTTATCTGTGTGGATGTGTCCATCGGGTTCTCCGGTCTGCGGAGCCGTCGTACGGGGCGGCTCCTGGCGGAGCCGCCCGCGGACGGGTGGCCCCTGGCGGCGGTGCACCGGACGGTGCGGCCCAGTCCCGCGGTGGGGGCTGGGCCGCACGCTCAGGTCAGCTCAGGCCCGAGATGGTCGAGCGGACCTTGGAGATGATCTCGGCGGGCATCGGGGCGTAGCCGGCGTCGGCCAGCAGGCCCTGGCCCTCCTTGGAGGAGATGTAGTTCAGGAAGGACTTGGTGGCGGGCAGGGTGTCCGCCTTGTTGCCCTTGTCGCAGACGATCTCGTACGTCACCAGGACGATCGGGTAGGCGTTCGCGGCGGTCGGCGTGTAGTCCAGCTCCAGCGCGAGGTCCTTGCCGGTGCCGACGACCTTGGCCGCGCCGATGGCGCCGGTGGCGTTCTCGACGGTGGCCTTGACCGGCTCGGGGGCCTCGGTCTTGATGTCGACCGTCTTCATGCCG
Organism: Streptomyces sp. TRM68367; assembly: GCF_014495685.1. GTDB lineage: Bacteria > Actinomycetota > Actinomycetes > Streptomycetales > Streptomycetaceae > Streptomyces. Next base: position 26,500 of record NZ_JACTVI010000045.1, read on the forward strand.
TCCTTGGCGTACGACAGCTCGAAGTACGAGATCGCACCCGAGGTCTGCTTCACCTGCTGGGCCAGGCCGGAGGAGCCCGACGCGGACTGGCCGCCCTTGGCCTCCCAGGACTTGCCCGGCTCGTAGCTCCAGTCCTTGGGCGCGGCGGCCTTCAGGTACTTGGTGAAGTTGTCCGTGGTGCCGGACTCGTCGGAGCGGTGGAACGCCTGGATCTTGAGGTTCGGCAGCTTGGCGTCGGGGTTCAGCGCCTTGATCGCCGGGTCGTCCCAGTTGGTGATCTTGCTGTCGAAAATCTTGGCGAGCGTGCCGGCGTCCAGGACGAGCGAGTCGACGCCCGGGACGTTGAAGCCGACGGCGATCGGGCCGCCGACCATCGGCAGGTCGATGCCCTGGCCGCCGGAGCAGACCTTCTTGGACGTCTCGATCTCGTCGGGCTTGAGCGCGGAGTCGGAACCGGCGAACGCGGTCTGGCCCTGGGTGAACGCGGTGACGCCGGCGCCCGAGCCGGTCGGGTTGTAGTTGATCTGTACGTCTCGGCAGGCGGCGGTGTACTGCTTGACCCATGCGTCGATCGCGTTCTTCTGGGCCGAGGAGCCGGATGCCTGGAGCTGGCCCTTGGCGTCGCCGCACTTGATCGAGCTGGGCGCGGCGGTCGTGGAGCCGCCGCTCCCGCTGCCGCCGCCGGTGTCGTCCGAGCCGCACGCCGTGAGGGCCAGGGCGCCGGAGACGGCGAGAGCACCGAGAGCGAGGGCCCGCCGGTTCATGCGCTGAAGCTTCACTTGAGGGATTTCCTTCCGGGAGCCGCCGTCCTGAATTCGGCGGCGTGCGAAGTCTGGGATGCGGACGCGTGTGGGGGTGTGCGAGTCGCACCGCGTAAGGCTGAAATTAGGCAGATCAGGTGAAGGCGCCGATGGCCGTAAATGAACGAGGGGTGAACCCCTGTAGACGGTGCGGTGAGGTCACGGAACGCTTACGTCGAGGACACGGGGCGGCTGCAAGTTCCGCACCTCCGGGTGATCGTGCTGCTACACAGGGTACTTGCCGTGGGGCGCGTCCGGTCCACGGTCACTGTCTGTGTGTCATGTGCCGTTCACCCTCGATTTCACGCCAGGTGCAGGGATTCGAGCAGGGCGTCGACCAGGGTGCGGTCCCTCGGCTGGGTGAGGCGGTCGCGGGCGGTGCCGGGCGGCAGCCACAGGATGCGGTCCACCTCGTGGTTCGGTGCGAAGGCGCCGTAGAGCGCCTCGGCCGCCCAGTAGCTCACCTGCTTGGGGCGGCCGTTCGCCGTGTAGCGCGAGGTGGGGAGGCGGGCGCCGAGCGCGGCGGCGTACCCGGTCTCCTCCTCGACCTCCCGCAACGCCCCCGCGAGCGGGTCCTCGCCGCGCTTCAGCTTGCCCTTGGGATGGGACCAGTCGTCGTACTTCGGCCGGTGGACGAGGCAGATCTCCAGTTCGCCGTCCACCGGGGAGCGGCGCCACAGGACGCAGCCTGCTGCCTGAACGGTGGTGTCCTTCGGGGAGCTCACAGGGTGTTCACGCCTCCTCGGACTGACTCGGACCATGGGTTCTAAGACGTGCCGATGACTTCCTTCTGCCAGCAGCGCTGGAACGCGTAGCGTGCCGCCTCCACCTCGTGCCGCTGGTCGGCGTGGAGCACGCCGAGGGCGTACGCGGTCGCCGGGGCGATGCGTGGCGTGCGGGCCGCCTGGGCCGCGGCGGCGGCCGCCTCGGAGGCGTCGCGGTGCCGGTCGAGGGCATCGCCGGCGGCCAGCAGCCGTACGCCCATGGGGGCGTTCTCGCCGTACAGGACCTCGCGGGCGTAGCGGTGCAGGCGCAGCAGCAGGCGGACCTGGTGCCAGGGGGCGTCCTGCGGGTGGGGGGACGGGTCCGGGGAGAGGCCGTGGATGAGCGCCTCCGCGTTGTACGGGTGGCCGGCGGTGAGCAGCGGGAGGGCCGTGACGGCGTCGGCGAGCCGGTCCTCCGCGGCGGCGGCCAGGGGGCGCAGGTCGGCGGTGTCCGCCGTGGTGGTGAGGGGGACCTCGCTGGCCAGTACGGCGACCTTGTCGGCGACCGCGTGGAAGCGGCTGCTGCCGAGGGCTTGGAGGGCCGTGGAGTGGGCTCGGGTGCGGGCCAGTGTCAGCTGGCGGTCCAGAAGGGCGCCTGCCTTTGCCGCGCCCACTGTGAGGTTGCCGCGGTCCGGGGTGGGCGCCGGGTGGGTGGGGTGGCCGGCCTCGCCGGGTGCCTCCCCCACGCTCGAACGAGCTCGCGCGGGGGCACCTCCATCGTCCACCCGTGCCGCCCCGGCGGCACGACCGCCCGCAGCTGCGTCGGTGCGGCGGCCGGTGGCTCGGCTGCTCGTGGCTGTGTCGGTGCGGCCGTCGGCGGCTGCTGTGTCGGTGCGTCGGCTGGTGGTTCGGCTGCCCGTGGCTGTGTCGGTGCGGCCGGCCGTGGTCGCGTCGCCTCGGCCGGTGGCAGAAGTGCCGCTACGGCTGGTCGTCGCCACGCCGGCTGTTCCGCCCACCGCCGGCGCCGACTGCGTCGGGAACCCCGTCGAGCCCGACAGCCGGTGCAGTGCCTGGAGCAGGCGGTCCAGGCGGGTCGCACAGGCGTGTTCCATGGCCAGGGTGCCCGAGACCCAGGCCAGTTCCGGGCGCATGCTCTCGGACCAGTCCGTGTCGAGGAGGGACTGGAAGGTGTGCAGGCTGCCGCTGATGCGGCGGGCCGAGCGGCGCAGTGCGCGGCCCGCGTCGACGGACGCCTCCGAGCCGTTGGCCCCGGTCTCCCGGTGCTGGCGCAGCGCGCGGAGGAACTCCGTGGCCTGGGCACGCAGATAGCCCGCGAGGGCGTCTGCGGTCACCGGCCCGGACGTGGGGTCCGTCGGGTCAAGGTGTTGCTGTGCCACGCCGGCGCCTCCGGGCGTCTATGAGCATCTCCTGGACGTTGCGCAGGGGCTGTCCGTCCGCGTCGGCCGCATGCCGGGTCCAGTCGCCGTCCGAGCCGAGGTGCCAGGAGGCGGTGGTGTCCGACATGCCGGTCTCCAGCAGCCGGTTGAGGGCTGCCCGGTGGGCCGGGTCGGTGACCCGGACCAGCGCCTCGATACGGCGGTCGAGGTTGCGGTGCATCATGTCGGCGCTGCCGAACCACACCTCGGGCTCGCCGCCGTTGCCGAAGGCGAAGACCCGGGAGTGTTCGAGGAAGCGGCCGAGTACGGACCGTACACGAATGTTCTCGGACAGTCCCGTGACCCCGGGGCGCAGTGCGCAGATGCCGCGCACCCAGACGTCGACCGGCACACCCGCCTGGGACGCCCGGTACAGGGCGTCGATGACGGCCTCGTCGACCATCGAGTTGACCTTGATGCGGATGTAGGCGTGACGCCCGGCAACGTGGTGCTGGGCCTCCTTCTTGATCCGCGCGATCAACCCGTCCCGCAGGGACTTGGGGGCGACCAGCAGCCGCCGGTAGGTCTCCCGGCGCGAGTAGCCTGACAGCCGGTTGAACAGGTCGGACAGGTCCGCGCCGACCTGCGGGTCGGCCGTCAGCAGGCCCAGGTCCTCGTAGAGACGGGCCGTCTTCGGGTGGTAGTTGCCGGTGCCGACGTGGCTGTAGCGCCGTAGCGTCTCGCCCTCCTGGCGGACCACGAGTGACAGCTTGCAGTGGGTCTTCAGCCCGACCAGGCCGTAGACGACATGGCAGCCGGCCTCCTCCAGCTTGCGCGCCCACTTGATGTTGGCGTGCTCGTCGAAGCGGGCCTTGATCTCGACCAGGACGAGGACCTGCTTGCCGGACTCGGCGGCGTCGATGAGCGCGTCGACTATCGGGGAGTCGCCGGAGGTCCGGTACAGGGTCTGCTTGATGGCGAGGACGTCCGGGTCGTTGGCCGCCTGCTCCAGGAACGCCTGCACGGACGTCGAGAACGAGTCGTACGGGTGGTGCAGCAGCACGTCCCGGCTGCGCAGCGCGGCGAAGATGTCGGGCGCGGACGCCGACTCGACCTCGGCGAGGTCACGGTGGGTGCCGGCGACGAACTTCGGGTACTTCAGCTCGGCCCGGTCGAGGGAGGCGATGCGGAAGAGGCCGGTGAGGTCCAGGGGACCCGGCAGCGGGTACACCTCGGCCTCGGTGATCTTCAGCTCGCGCACCAGCAGGTCCAGGACCTCCCGGTCTATGGACTCCTCCACCTCCAGGCGCACCGGCGGACCGAAGCGGCGCCGCATGAGCTCCTTCTCCAGGGCCTGGAGGAGGTTCTCGGCGTCGTCCTCCTCGACCTCCAGGTCCTCGTTGCGGGTGACCCGGAAGGTGTGGTGCTCCAGGACCTCCATGCCCGGGAAGAGTTCTTCCAGGTGGGCGGCGATGACGTCCTCCAGCGGGACGTACCGGCCCGGGGCGGCCTCCAGGAAGCGGGACAGCAGCGGCGGCACCTTCACGCGCGCGAAGTGCCGGTGGCCGTTGACCGGGTTGCGCACGATGACCGCGAGGTTGAGCGAGAGACCCGAGATGTACGGGAAGGGGTGCGCCGGGTCGACGGCCAGCGGCGTCAGGACCGGGAAGATCTGGTGCCGGAAGAGCGTGAAGAGCCGCGCCTGCTCCTTCTCGGTGAGCTCGTTCCAGCGGACCAGGTGGATGCCCTCCTCGGCGAGGGCCGGGGCGACGTCCTCGTGGAAGCAGGCGGCGTGCCGGGCCATCAGCTCGCGCGAGCGGGACCAGATCATCTCCAGCACCTCGCGCGGCTGGAGCCCGGAGGCGGACCGGGTCGCCACGCCGGTGGCGATACGGCGCTTAAGACCGGCGACCCGGACCATGAAGAACTCGTCGAGGTTGCTGGCGAAGATCGCGAGGAAGTTGGCCCGCTCCAGTAGTGGCGTGTTCGGGGCCTCGGCGAGTTCGAGCACCCGCTCGTTGAACGCGAGCCAGCTGCGCTCCCGGTCCAGGAACCGGCCCTGCGGCAGCTGCGCCCCGTCGACCTGTGCCTCCTCGTACGCGTCGAGGTCGGCGTCGATGTCGGGTTCCAGGTCGGAGACCACCGCGGAGGAGACGGTGTGCGGCCGGTGTGCGGCGATGGAGCCGACGGAGGGCTGCGCGTGCTGGACTTCCTGCGTGTCTTGCTGGCTCATGAACCCATTCTTCCGCGCGCGCGGCGATACGGGCGCGTCGGAGAGCGCGGGTGGGAGCGCTGCGGTAACACGGATGTCCCCATTCCTCGCGTTCCCCTCGGGGGGCGGCGAAGGCTCTGGCACGGCGGGCTTCATTCGCTGAGCGTCGCAACCCTGTCTGAATCGATGGTTACGGAGACATGACGTGCGGGATAGCGGGGGGCGGCTCGCGGGCGTCTACGGCAGGGGTCCTTCGTACGGCCCTCCCGGGGCTGGCACGCCGGGTGCTGCGTCCGGAGGTTCTCGAACACGATATGGCAGAGGATGTCGAGAACGGCCTGGCGGCTCCGTCCCAGAGGGGATGCGGCCACCGTGGCGCCGCCCGCGTGGCCGCCATCCGTGACACCTACCCCGGCCCGCTCGACCTGGGTGGCCCGCTGCTGATCGTCGACACCAGCCGCCCTGCCGACTCCTCGGCGCTGGCGACAAAGACCGCGCACGCCCTGGAAGCTGGGCGCGGGAGCGCCGGCTGAAGTGCTCAATGGCCACAGCAGCAGACTTCACCAGAGGGCCGCTCAGATCCTGTTCTTCCGCGCCGCACACAAGCGTGAACCGGAAAGCACCGGCCCGCGCCGCAACGGCTCCGGCGCGAACGCCGTCCACGTCAGCGCGGCGAGGAGCGCCATCGCCGTCCAGCGGTCGTGTGCGGCGTCCCACTCCGAAGACCCCGGTGCGGGCAGCAGGGTCCAGTCGTCGGGGAGGAGCAGGGCCGTGGCGACGGCTGCGGTCAGCAGGGCCGTCGTCACGGCGAGTCCCGGCTCGGGCCGGTCGGTGAACCGGACCGCGGTCGCCGCACCGGCAAGCGCGCAGCCCGCGACGCCTGCCGCCTCCAGCGTGATGTCGCCCAGCGGGGGCCGGGCCTGTGCCGGTACGAGGAGCAGGGCCGTCGTCCACCACAGCGCGGCGAGCGGGGCGACCAGGGCCAGCCGCAGGGTGATGCGGAGTGGGCGGGGCGTCGGTACCGGTGTGGTGGTGTGCCGGGCCGGGTCGTCCAGGAGGAAGGCCGGGCCCAGGGCGAAGCAGAGGGCTGCTCCTCGTAGGAGGGTGAGTCCCTGCCAGGGGTCCGCGGCGCCGGATCGCATCCGCGGGATACCGACCAGCAGCAGCCCGAGCCCGGCGCCTGCCGCCAGCGGCATCCAGGGCAGCGTCCGCCACACCGGCCGGACCAGGGACAGCACAGGCACACCCTCACCCCTCACAGGAGTCACCGTCCCCCGCCCCTTCGCCCCGCGCCTTCACGCCCAGCAGGTCCGCCACCCGCGTGAGCGGCGTCCGCGGGGACGTGAGTTCGGCCCAGTGGGACTTCACCGCAGCCGTGACCTCGCCTCGGGGCCTGGCCAGCAAGTGCCGGACGACCTGGGTCTGTTCGGCGGTCATGGTCAGCGGGTTCGTCGGGGTCAGGACGACGGCCGAGCCCTCGACGCTGTCGTCGACGCGGACGTTCCGCAGGGCGGTCATCGGGTCGCGCTCCGTGCCCAGGGCCAGCCACATGATCGTCACCACGCGGGCGTCGCACACCTCACCGCCGGATTCCTCGTCGCCGGCCACCAGCACCGAGGCCGCGCCCACCGCGAACTCGGGGATCCGGTTGCCGCCCCAGCGCGTGCCCACGGTCACCTCGCCGCGCCCGCCGGACGGGGCGATGGAGGCGTCGTCCTGCAAGCCGTAGCGGGCGTCGATGCGCTGCCGGACGGTGAGCTTTTCCCGGGCCGCGCTGCCGCCCGCGAGGGCCTGGACGCGGCCGGCCACCGCGGCCCAGTCGGCGGTGCGGCCGGTCCACTCGGGGAACGCGCAGTACGTGGACGTGCCGTGCGGGAGGCAGGTCTGTTCCCTCTCGGGGGCGACGGACGCCTGTTCGCGGGCCGCCAGCAGGGCGGGCGAGTCGCCCGGTGACTGGCCGGCGACGCCCGTGACCGTGGCGGCGAGGGCTACGCCTGTCGCCGCCCGGAGCGCCCACGTACGGCCGCCGCTGAGCAGCACCGCACCGCACAGCGCCAGCGCGGCCAGCCCCGCCAGGTACAGCGCGTGCCACGCGGCCGGGCGGCCCAGCAGGCCGGACGGGAGCGGATCCCCGCCGGTGTCGTTGACGACCGGCCACAGCCACTCCAGCCAGTGCACGTCGCCCAGGACGGAGGAGGCGGCGTACACGCCGATCACGAAGATCGGGGCGGCGAAGGAGGAGGGCAGCAGGCGGGCGAGGAGGACGCCGATGAAGCCGGCCAGGAGGACCCCCAGCGGGCCCACGGCGAGTTCGGCCGACGAGCCGTGCCCGACCGCGCCCGGCTTCAGCGCCACCCAGGTGAACTCCAGCGCCACCACGAGCGTGACCAGCGCCGCGAACGGCACCACCGAAAGCGCGTGCGCGACCGTACGCCGCCCCGCGGGCATCGGCAGCACGTCGAAGTGACGGTAGGTGCTGTGCTGGCGGGAGCGCAGCACCGCGCGGTTGACGCAGACCAGTACTGCGATGCCGACCAGTTGGGGCAGCGCCTGCGTGGCGCGGTCGGCGTCCTGGAGCGCCGGGAACTCGTCCATGCCCTCGCGGCCGTTGAACAGTTTCCAGCCGGTGTAGCCGACGTACAGCAGCAGAGAACAGAGCACGGCGATCTGCATCAGCAGTTCGCGGGCCTCGAAGCGGGCCAGGGCGAGGACGGACGAGAGGCCGTGTCCCTCGCGTGCGGGCTCGGGGGCGGACCCGGTGGGCGTCGGCGGGATCACCGTCGTACTCATGCCGCCACCTCCGCGGACGCGCCGTCGAGGGTGAGGAGGTAGCCGTCCTCCAGGGTGGGGTCGGCGAGATCGGCGCCGGGCGGGGGATCGCCCACGTTGCGGAAGGATCCGGTGCCGGTGCGCCAGCCGGCCAGCGCGCCCGGATCGCGGCCGGTGCTGCTCCACACCCGGCCCGCCGCCCGCGCGGTCAGCTCGGCCGGGGTGCCGTCGAAGCGGACCCGGCCGCCCGCCAGCACGATCACGCGGTGGCAGAGCATCGCCACGTCCTCGGTCTGGTGCGTGGACAGCAGCACCGTACGGCCCTCGCCCGCGCGGGCGATCAGCTCCCTGAAGCGCATGCGCTGCTCGGGGTCGAGGCCGACGGTGGGCTCGTCGAGGACGAGGAAACCGGGGTCGCCGACCAGCGCGGCGGCCAGGGCGACGCGCTGCCGCATGCCGCCGGAGAGCCGCTTGATGCGCCGGCCACGGACATCGGCGAGGCCGACCTCGTCCAGCGCGCGCCGCACCTCGCGGTGCCGTGCGGCCCGGTCGGTGAGCTCCTTGAGGATCGCCACGTAGTCGACGAACTCGAAGGCCGTGAAGTCCGGGTGCAGGCCGGGCGTCTGCGGCAGATAGCCGAGGGCGCGCCGCACGTCCTGGCGGCCGCGCGCGGTGGCGGGGTCGTGGCCGAGCACCGTGAAGGCGCCGTGGTCGGGCGGCACGGCCGTGGCGAGCACCCGCAGCAGAGTGGTCTTGCCGGCGCCGTTCGGCCCGAGCAGTCCGGTGACGCCCGCCGTCAGCCGCAGCGACACGTCGTCGAGGGCGCGGGTGCCGCCGTAACGGAGGCTGAGCCCGCAGGCGGAGACGGTGGGGGTCATACGGTCCTCCCGTGGAAGCAGGGGTGGCGGAGCGGGCCGGTGGTCACGCGGCGGTCCCGCCAGTCGAAAGCGGACGTCACCGCGGTCACACGGCACCCCCGCTGAACAGGTCGTAACGGTCGCGGAAGAGGAAGAGCAGTACGGCGGCGAAGCCGGCCACCGCGGCGGACACGCCCTGCCCGGCCGCGGTGAACGGCGCCAGCGGGTCGCTCGCGCTCGGCTGCGCCGCCTGCGCCACCACCAGCACGGCGACCCAGGTCCCGCCGACCGCGCACGGCGCCGCCACCGGGCCCAGCCGGGGCGCGAGCGCCAGCCCGGTCGCGGTCAGCGCGAGCGCGGGCAGCAGCCAGGCCAGCGCGCGCAGCCCGTACCCGGGCAGGGCGAGGGTGGCCAGGCCGTTGAGCCCGAGGCCGGCGACGAGCACGGCCACCGTGCGCAGCATCAGCAGCCGGAAGCCGTGCATCGGGGCGACCACCGTCATCTCGTACGCCGGGTCGAGCACCGGCCCGTACGACAGCGCCACCCCGGCCAGCGGCAGCAGCGGCGCGAGCGCGAGGAACAGCGTGGGCGAGCCGGCGTCCAGGGAGCGGCTCGCGGCCACGGTCATGAGCAGCACGGCGACGACCGCGGCCAGCCAGGACCGGCGCAGCACCGGCGTGGCCGCCAGCAGCCGCGCGGTGTGGCCGGCCACGCCGAGCCGTACCAGCAGCGTCTCCAGCAGGCCCGGCCGGGGCGCGTCCAGCTCGGCGTCCAGCCGCTCCCACCCGGCGTCCAGGGCGGCCGGATCGCTGACCCCGGCGAGCACACCCCGGCACTCGGCGCAGGCGCCGAGGTGGGTGTCGGCCGACCACAGCGCGGGCGCCGCCAGCTCGCCGCGCGCATAGGCCCGCAGGTCCCCTTCGGGTACGTGCCAGGTCATTCCGTCACCTCCGCAAGTCGCCCCCGGCCGATCCCGCCGGCTCCCGTGTACGGCGTCATGTCAGGGCCTCCCGCAGCTGCTTGCGGGCGCGCATGGCCCGGGTCTTGACCGTGCCCGGCGGGATGCCGAGCAGGACGGCCGCCTCGCGGGTGCTCAGGCCGTCGATCACCGTGGCCTGGAGCACCGCCCGCAGTTCCGGCGACAGCCGGACCAGCGCGCCGGCGAGATCTCCGTGCTCCACCCCCGCGAGCACGCGCTCCTCCGCCGACGCCTCGTCCCGGTGCCGCAGCCGGGCCAGCGCCTGCCGCAGCCGGCCCCGCGCCCCGTCGCCGCGCAGCGCGTCCACCAGCCGCCGCGAGCCGATCCGCCACAGCCACCCGGCAGCATCTCCGGCGTCCCCGTCGTGCCGGTAGCGCGCGCTGCCCCGCCACACCGCCAGGAACGTCTCCTGTACGACGTCGTCGACGATCCCGGCGTCGGCGCAGCGGCTGCGCATACGGGCGGTCAGCCAGGGGGCGTACCGCCGGTACAGCTCCTCGAAGGCACGCCGGTCACCGTCCGCGGCGGCCCGCAGCAGCTCCCCGTCGCTTCTCGTTTCGCTCACGTCTCCTCATCGGACGAGCCCGGCCGATCGGTTCACCGGTCCGCCCGGCGCGGCCCGCGCGTGGAGATCCGCGGGGCGCGCGAATGGTCTCGTGGATGTGCTGGTGGTGACCTCAGTGCTGGATCAGGCCGCCGACCGGGACGGGAGCGACGTGGCCGGTTGCGGGAAGGGTCTGCGCCAGGGCGAGGCCGATGTCGACCAGCGATGACCGGCGCAGGCAAGCGATATCGGGGATCGGAGTCCAGACCGACTCGGCGGTTTCGCCGTTCGGCTCGGGCCGGAGCCGGCCGCCGGTGATACGGACCCGGTAGAAGATGCCGACATTCTGGTGCTCAACTCCGGCACGAGCGGCGGCCGCGGGGATGACCCTCGAGTCCACGCCCAGCAGGCGTTCGACCACCGCGTCGCAGCCGGTCTCCTCAGCGACCTCCCGGATCACCGCGTCGAACGGATCCTCCGCGTGCTCGACCCTGCCGCCCGGAAGAGTCCAGTTGCTCTCGCCCGTCGGCGGTACATGACGGGCGAGCAGCACCCGCCCGTCGTCGATGCACACGGCGTACGCCGCCAGCCGAAAACTCATCCCCGTACCTCCCACTTCTCGACGTTTCCCCCAGGTCAAGCCCCAAAGTAAGCCCGGCCCTGGTGCCCACGACGACGGCGGCGTCCGTCTCCCGCAGCCAGTCGATGACCCGCCGCTCGGCGAGCCGGTGGCGGGCCTCCCTTGGTCGCTCGTCTCCCATCCATGCCGCACACGCCGCGCCCCGTCGCTTCTTCGCAGCGAGCAGCAGTGGCGACCTGTCCTGGCCCCGCGCCTTCCGCTCCCGGTAATACCGACGCCCGGTCCGCGCGGGCGCCCGCGGTGCGGAACCGGCGGACGGCATGTGCTTCAAGTGCCAGTTTGAAACAGGCTAATACGCCTGATGGCATGAAAAACACTCTAAAAAATGGCGAGTTGTTACGGCGTTGCTACCTTCAGCGGTGGGGCCGCCTGCTTCGCGCAGGGTTGACCGGCTCCATGCCGAACTCGCCTATTTGGGAGGGGTCATGGCAGCAATCACCAAGATCGAGGCGTATGTCTACACCGGCGACGCCGGTGGGGTGGGCACTGGCGGTTACGTCTATCTCGGCGTCGGCGGCCGTGTGTTCAACCTACTTGTGCCTCGAACCGTACGGCGATTCTCCCGACTAGCTGCTGGAACGGGCGATCGTCGCCGTCAAACCCCGGCGAGGACAGCCAGACCAAGTGCGGCCTGGTTCGGCACCAAACACGGCAAGGTCCTCTACCTCAAGCACGTCTGAGGACCAGTCAGCACAACTGATCCCCACGTCAGAGAGGAATCCTATGCGTCGCATCCTGACCCGCCTCGTCCTCGTCCTCGGCCTGCTCGGCACGATGCTCGGCGGAGCCGCGACCGCCGCCACGGCCAAAGCGCAGGGTCCGGTCACCCACATCGTCAACATCAAGACCGGCGGCAGCCTGCTCCCGCATAACTGGGGCGAAGGCTTCCAGGACGGCTGGGTGCACTACGCCTATGACCGCGGTGCCACGCTCGGCGCCGACCTGTGGGAGTTCGAGTACCTCGGCGGCTTCACCCACATCATCCGCAACACCAAGACCGGCATGTGCCTCAAGCCGGGTGCTCCCGTGGGTAACAAGCCGCGGGTGACCGAGGGGACCTGCGGCACAGGTCTCCAGTTCCAGTGGGATCTGATCCAGCGCTTCAGCGGCGAGTACAAGATCTACAGCCGTTCCGCGCACCAGGTCATGACCCCGTACTACGGGTACGGCCTGAATGAGATCGTCGTCCTGGAACCGGACAGCAACGTTGAGAAGGTCTGGTGGTCCATCGACAACCTGTGACCGGCCGCTAGCTGCCGCCCGGTCCGCCGGGCGGTTCCCGGCCCGGCTGCGTGGCCACGACAGCCCCTGCCCTCCTCCGGGCAGGGGCCTGTACTCCGAGACCGACCCAGAGTGAGGGTAAGGAAGACCGGTGCAGCGAGAGCTGACCGAACACCGAGTACATCTAGGAGTATGGAGGCCCCCCTCGTGCCACATCCGACCCGGGGTGCCGCCGGACCTCAGGACTGGAGTGAGCAATTCCTTCGGTCCGCGGAGTGCGTCATCCGGAGACAACTGGCTACGGAGGAGGATCGGGGTAGCCTGCACCGCCTCACTCTGGACTACCACGCCAACAGCGTGCGGGCGGTGGCGGCGTTCGCCATGGACAAGCGCCCCGGCGTCACTTTCGAGTATCAGCGGGACGTTGTTCCGGGCCTGAGTGTGGACTGGGAGCCGGACTTCGCTGCGTCGCTTTCGAGACACATCTGATCGAATGGTTCTACACCGAGGCCAAGAACGCGCCGCCGGACACGGAAGGCGTCGTGCGGAACTGAGGCAAAGCTGTACCGGGTGCGGCTGACCGAGCAGGGTGTGGGCAAGTACCTGCGCCGGTGGGGCCTGTCGTTCGCGCCAGCCCCACATCGTTCGCGGCTGCTTCGGCGGCCCCCGCGTCCGCTACACCTTCGAGCCGCTGGCCTGAAGCGCCCTCAGGAACGACGCCCACGGGGCGGCTCCGAACAGGACGATCGGGCCGTCCGGGGCCTTGCTGTCCCGCACGGGGACCATGCCGGTGTAGCCGTCGGCGACCTCGACGCAGTCGTTGTCGCCCCCTTCGCTGTAGCTGGACTTGCGCCAGACAGCGGTGCCGAAGTCGGGAGTCACGCCGTCTCCCGTACGGTGCTCACGAACGCGGACCAGGAGGCGGCGGAGAAGACCAGCGGGCGGGTTGCCGGGGTCTTGCTGTCGCGGACCGGGACTATGCCGGTGTAGCCGTCGGCGACCTCGACGCAGTTGTTGGCTCCCCCGTCGCTGTAGGTGGACTTGCGCCATGTGACGGTGCCGAAGTCGGGGGTCTGCATCATGATCCGAGCTCCTCCAGTACGTCCCTGATGAAGGCCAGCGAGTCCGACGGCGACAGCGCCAGATCCCGGAGCCGATCGTAGGACAAACGGTGTCGCAGGACGTCCTCCGGATCGTCCATCAGCAGACCGCTGCTGTCACCTTCCGTGTAGGCGACGGCGCTTCCGTCCTCCTGCCACAGCAGGGTCAGCGATCCCTTTCTCATGAGTTCGTGGATGTCAGCGGAGAACGGCAGCACCTGTACGACGGTGTTGGGCCACTGCGCAACGACCTCGATGTGTCGCAGCTGGCCCTCCCAGGTCTCCGGGCTGGCGGAGGGGCGGCGGAACGCAAGCTCGTCGATGATGAAACGGACGCTGGGCGCCGGATTCCTGCGCAGCGGAAGCTGTCGCCCCAGGCGTGCGGCCACCTGCTCCTCGATCGCCTCGGCGTCCTGGTCCGTTGTCCCGGGTCCGGACAACACCTCCCGGGCGAATTCCTCGGTCTGCAACAGCCCGGGCACGTCCGGCGTGTACACGCGCATGACGCGTGCTGCCGCCTCCAGGCGCATGTACTCCTTGTATTTGTCCTTGAAGGCCTCGATCCTCGCGATCTTCCAGTGGCTGACCAGCAGGTCACCGCACCCGTAGTAGCTGTCCAGGTCCTCCATGACCGTCATCTTGGACAGCCGCTCGCCCGTCTCCAGCCGGTACAGGTAGCTCTTGTCGTACCCGGTCTCCTCGGACAGCTGCCCCAGTGACCTCCCCGCCTTCTCCCGCAGGTACTTCAGCGTCCGCCCCAGTACGTCCCGCCCTGACACCCGCGGCTCGTCAACCACTTCGGTCACATTCGCCCCTCTTTTGTCCAGGTCCCCGGACAACGCTGGCCCCCTTCCGCAGCGTACCGGCAAGCAGTGACGATCGAGGCACGAACGGTAATCACCACTCGTCAAAGCCCCCACCCCTCAAGGAACCCCATGCCCGAGAACCTCCGCCTCCTCCCCTGGACCACCCCCGAGGGCAAGCCCTGCTACCTCAGCCCCGCGAGCGACCGCAGCCTCCTCTCCCGTCTCGCCGACGACGTGGAGGCCGCCCAACTCGACTCCGGGGAGCAGGTACTCGTCGGCTCCCAGGCCGTCCTGGCCGACCCCAGGGCGGGCGAGCGCGCGGTGCGGTTCGCGCTCACGCGGGCCGCCGAGTCCCTGGCGGACGTACTGCGGATCGCGATCAGCAGGGGCGAGCGCATCGAGGCGGGTGACAGGTGACACGCCCATCCATCACCACCCGGCGCCTCGCGCGTTCTACCGTGGACCTCCGGCCCTCACGTCTCACCCGAGCCGGAGAAGAGGAACCGATCATGGCCCACGAGGTGGACCCGAACGCCTGTGAGAGAACGCCGGAGGCGATTCGCGCGGCTCTGCAGCGGCGTCCCGACTGGTTGCAGGCCTTCGAGCAGGAGTGGCTGAGCGCGGCGGCGGACTTCGACCGCGCGGCGCTCGACGCCGTGATCGACAAGTGGTTTCCTTTCGCCTGTGCCTGCGCGACCCCGGGTTACCTCGACGAGGTGGAACAGACGGTCAAGCGCATGGCGGAGGGCGACACCGACGGCCTCGTCTTCCGTGACGCGGACGGCAACGCCTACGACGCCGACAGCCGGCCCATCGATACGGGCGGGCGCCGGTGAGCTCGTACGCCATCCGGTACGCGGACCGCGCGGCACAGCGCAGGGCTGCCCTGCCGGCCCCGCAGCGCGCGTCGCTGGAGGACCTCGAAAAGCGGCTCAGCCTCAACCCCTTCGGCCCCCCGGCGCTCAGCAACCGCGACAACAGCTGGTCGGCCGCGTTCCAGGGCGGATTCATCACCTACGTCGTGTCCAACCGTCATCAACGTCATCGACCTGGTGGCCCTCTGACGCCGGTCGGGCCCTCCGGGCCCGTCACGACGTAACCACGTAACGACGTAACGACGTCACGACGTGCCGACGGACAGGCCCGACCCCTCCAGCCGGACCTTGATTCCGTCCTCCTCCACCCGTACGTCCCGCAGCCGCACGTCCCCCTGCTCCGGTTTCGGGAGTTCGAAGGAGAGGGACAGGCGGTCGGCGAGGACCGGGCGGGTGAGGCGGGACAGCGCCTCGGGGAGGGCGGGGTCGAGGCCCAGGCGGCGCAGGACCTCGGGGTTGTCCAGGGCCAGGTCGATGAGGTTGAGCCGGACGGCCTGCCGGGCGAATTCCGCGGAGCCGGTCAGCTCGGCGAGCTTGCCGTCGTCGCTCAGGGCCTCGCGTACGGCGGAGTCGGGCACCCCCAGCCGCCGCAGGATCGCCGGCACCGAGAGCAGCGCCTTCGCCTTGCGGGTCTCCCGCGTGAGGTCGGCGGCGCCCTTCGGCGTCAGGTGCAGGCCCTGCGAGGCGCGTGTGCCCGGCAGGTATGTCGCCAGATCGCCGATGTCCAGGCGCATGCCGCCGATCTCCGTGGCGATGCCCCGCTCACCGTCGCGCGCGATGCGGGCCTCGGCGCGCAGCTTCAGGTCGTGCCCGGCGACCGGCAGCGTGCCGCGGGCGCGGACCCGGTCCGGGCCCTCGGCGGTGAACGTCACCTGGGACGCGCCCAGTTCGCGGTTGAGGTCGGCGAAGGACAGCAGTACGTCGCCGTCCAGGCGGGGCACCCGGGCGCCGCGGATGGAGGTGGGGCCGTCGGCGTCCAGCGTCACGTCGTGGGCCGTCGCCGAGACCTTCGCCAGGGACACCCGGTCGGCCGCCACGTCCGGCACGGTCACGCTCACCGACTCCAGCCGCCTGTCGGCGAGTTGGGTGAGGAAGGGGAAGCCGCCGATCTCCACCTCGGGCGCGGCGGTGAGATCCAGCCGGTCCTTGAGGGTGTCGGCGGCCTTGTGCTCGGCGTACAGCAGGGCCCAGCGGTCGCCGAGACGAAGGCGGCGAGGACGGCCAGGCCCACCACCGCCTTCAGCGCGAGCGGAAGTCCCGCGAAGCGGCCCCGCCGCCGGCGCCGGCCGCTGCGGCCGTGGTTGGGCGGGGTCCACTCCTCGTTCTGCTCGTGACCGTCGCGGTCCTCGCCGAGGAACTCCTCCAGAGGGGTCTCCTCCAGGGGGCCGTCGTCGAGAGCCGCGAGTTCGTCGTACGGGTTGTGACCGGGCTGTGGTGTTGCTATGCGGTGGGGGGTGCGCATCGGTACATCCGACCATGCGTACCGGTCCCACACGCAACCTGAACCGGAACTGTGCGACCTACCTCACGACCGTGATCCGGTCCGCCGCGGGCGGCGAGATCGGGTTCGTGGGCGAGGAGTTGGCCGTCAGGTAGTGCTCCAGCGCAGTCAGGTCGTCGCCGCCGACCAGGTCGCTCTCGCCCTGTCCCAGCGTCGGGAAGCCGTCGCCGCCGCCCGCGAGGAAGCTGTTCGTCGCGACGCGGTAGGTGGCCGCCGGGTCGATCGCGGCATCGTTCAGCCTGACCGAGTCGGCGACCACCCGGTCGGCGCCGGTCTTCGTCAGGTCCAGCGTGTACGTCAGCCCCTTCGACACCTGGAGGATCTTCGGCGCCGCCGCGTTCGCGCCGCTCACCTGTTCCTCGCGCGTGGAAGAGGCCCGAGATCAGCGGGGAGGCCCCGACCATGTCGCCGCCGGCCGCGGTGACGGAGTACCTCTTCCCCTCACGCGCCCTGCGCAGATGCGTGGCCAGGTACTCCACGCCGCCCGCGTCGATCGTCTTCGTCGTGCCGTCGTGCTGGTGCTCGGTGACCCGGCCGGAGGACCCGGCCGGCGGCTCCAGGTTGCCGTGCAGGTCGTTGAAGGACAGCAGCTGTATGTCCTGGTAGCGGCCGGGGTGGTGGCCGGGCCTGTGCTTCTCCCCGGCACCGGCCGACCCCGGCAGCGCGGCGGCGGTCAGTGCGCCCGCGGTGGCGAGACCGGCGGCGAGCGCGAGGAGACGGGTCGTACGGGATCTGCGACGCGGCTGGTGCGCCTGTGAACTGGCTGGCATACGCCCCCCTGTGGGTCTGCCGAGGCTGGCGGGAAAGTGACTCGGTCCGGGCGCAGCCTAGAGTCAACGCGCGTAGCGCGACAGAGGGTTCACGGTTACATCCTGGTTGCCTCTTTGCCGCCACACTGCCGGTGGCTGCCCGTACCCTCATACGCATGACCAGCGACGACACGGTACGGCCCGGCAGCCCCCGCTCGATCCACACGTACGCCGCGCTCTCCCCGGAGCAGACCGAGGCGGTCCTCGGCCTGCTGGAGGAGGCCCTGCGCACCGACGGCCAGCAGGCGGTGTCCGAACAGGGGCGGTTGCAGCTGCGGGGCGGGGAGCGGGAAGGCGTGTCCCACCTGCTGCTGACGGTGGCCGGGCAGCTGGTCGGCTACGCCCAGCTGGAGGACACCGACCCGGTGGAGCCGCCGGCCGCCGAGCTGGTCGTCCACCCCTCGCACCGCGGCAGCGGCCACGGCCGGGCCCTCGGCGCGGCGCTTCTGGCCGCCTCCGGCAAGCGGCTGCGGGTGTGGGCCCACGGCGGGCACTCCGCCGCGCGGCATCTGGCGCAGGCGCTGGGACTGACGCTGTTCCGCGAACTCCGCCAGATGCGGCGGCCGTTGACGGGGATCGACCTGCCGGACCCGGTGCTGCCCGCCGGGGTGACCGTCCGCACGTTCGTCCCCGGCCAGGACGACGCGGCCTGGCTGGCGGTGAACGCCGCCGCCTTCGCCCACCACCCCGAGCAGGGGTCTTTGACGCAGCGGGACCTGGACGACCGCAAGGCCGAGCCGTGGTTCGACCCGTCCGGCTTCTTCCTCGCCTTCCGCGGCGACGAACTGATCGGCTTCCACTGGACCAAGGTCCACGCGCAGGAGCGGCTCGGCGAGGTGTACGTCCTGGGCGTCGGCCCCGAGGCCCAGGGAATCGGCCTGGGCAAGGCGCTCACGGTGATCGGGCTGCGGCACCTGGCGGGTCTCGGTCTGCCGACGGCGATGCTGTACGTCGACGCCGACAACAAGGCGGCCGTGAGCGTGTACGAGCGGATGGGGTTCACGACGTACGAGACGGATCTGATGTACCGAACGGAGACGTGACCGGCGGTTGCCTCACGCCCGCTTGGGCCCGGTGCCGGCGCGGTAGTTACGCAGGGGCAGGTGCTATGCCGGGCGGGGCAGTGAGCTGATGCCGTCGATCGCGATGTCGGTGGCCCGGTGAACGGCGTTGTAGGTCTCCTCGGGCCGGTAGCCCCGCTGTTGGCAGGTGGCGACGATGAGCTTGATCGCCCCTACCAGCGAGCCCACCGCCGCGGCGGCCTCGACGAGGTCCAGCTCGGGGCAGGCACGGTGGAGCGCGTGGGTCAGTTGCAGTTGGATGTCGAACAGCACGTACAGCTCACGCGCCTGCAAGGCCGGGACCGACGCGATCAGCCGGGTCCGGACCGGACCGACCTTCCGCGCCAGCTCTGAGTCCGTGTCTCCGAAAACACTGTGGTCGATGACGCGCCGAAGCAGGTCGGCCACTGGCTCGCCGGGCTGCCGGTCTCGGATGATCTCGACCGCGCGTTCCAGCCGCGACCTGTCGTCGAAGAAGACGATGTCGTCCTTGCTGGCGAAGTAGCTGAAGAAGGTCCGCGTCGCGATGTCCGCGGTGGCCGCGATCTCCGCCACGGTTGTCTGGTCGTAACCCTTCTCGGTGAACAACCGCAGGGCGCCTTCGATGAGCGCTTGCCTCGTGCGCGCCTTCTTCCGCTGGCGCAGACCTGGGTCGTTGGTCACGCCGGCACTCTACCGCATGCGATGTTGTTTTGCACTTATTGACGTTTTACATCGAGTGCTGTTTTATCAGGATGCCCGTACCGATCCGAGGAGCGGCCGATGGACAGCACGTCCCGCTCTCGGCGGTTGCTCCTCGAAACGGAGATCGAGGCGGTCGTCGCTGACCACCTGGACGAGATGGAGCTCGCCGGGGGCCCGGCCGACCTGGTACAGGCGTTCGCGCTGCCGATCTCGGCACAGGTGATCGGCGAACTGCTCGGGGTGCCCTATTGCGACAGCAAGGGGTTCCAGCGGAACGCCACCACACTGTGGAACGTCGACCTCGCGCCGGAACGCCGGCACGCGGCGCTCGGGGAGCTCACGGCGTATCTGCGGGATCAGCTGCGCCACAAGCGCTCCTGGCCGGAGGAGGACGTGCTCAGCGGGCTCGCCACACACGAGGAGCTGACCGCGGACGAGCAGGCACGACTGGCGCTGCTGTTCCTGATCGCCGGACATGAGACGACGGCGAACATGCTCGCGCTGGGTGCTTTCGCTCTCCTGGCCGACCCTGCGCGGTTGGCGAAGGTCCGCGACATGGGCGAAGACGTCCCCGCGGCGGTCGAGGAGCTGCTGATTCACCTCCCGATCATCCAGCACGGGCCCGACCCCACCCGCTCCCCGGCCGGACACCTCGCGTTCGGCCGGGGAGTCCATCAGTGCCTCGGGCGGCGACTGGCCCGCGCCGAAATACGGATCGCTCTCCCCGCGCTGCTGCGCCGCTTCCCTGCGTTACGTCTCGCTGTCGCGCCCGAGGACGTGCCACTGCGGTCGGACATGACGGATTACGGCGTGCATGAACTGCCGGTCACCTGGTAGGAGTTCCGTCACCTGCGGTCGGGTGTCGGTCGCGTGTCAGACGACGCAGTGGACGCGCTGGGTGTCCAGTTCGTAGCGGGCGCCCACGGCGGACAGGCGGCCGTCGGCCACCCAGGGGTGCTGACCTGACCCACGCCCGCACTACCGGCTGGGTGACGGTAGCCGCGGTGGGCGTGGGGCCTGTTCGGGGGCTCCGGCGGTGTGGCGCCCGGGGGCCCTCCCGGCTCGGCGGTCTCGTGGTCCGCCGAGCCGGGAGGGAGTCTCAGGACGCCGTCGGGGTCCAGCCCGCCAGCCAGTCCGCGACCTCCTGGCTCGCGGCCTGGCCGTCGCTCAGGTGCGGGCGGTCACCGCTCGCTCCGCCCGCGCCGGGACCGGTGTTCTTGTACTCGGCGAAGCGGTCGTCCTTCCAGGAGAAGCCGCTCATGTCGGTCCAGGGCGTGGACTTGATCGCGGAGCTGAGGTTGGTGTTGCGGACCGTGGTCTGGGGGTCGAGGCTCGCGTCGCCGCCGGCGTGCCAGGGGCGGCCCAGGTAGAAGCTGGCCCCGGACACGTCCCCGTTGACCGTGGAGTTGGCGATCAGGATGCCCTTGCGGTTCGCGGCCGTGCTCGGGGCGGTGATGTACCCGGCCGAGCTGCCGTTCCAGCGTTTCTTCAGCGTGATGACGGACTTGTCGAGCACGGCCGTCGCGCGGCCGAAGATGAAGTCGACGTTGCCGGTGACGTAGGAGTTGGCGACGTAGACCCGGCCCAGCCTGTCCTTGGCCGCCGTGTCCAGCAGCAGGGTGTCCTGGTCGCCGGTGGTGATGATCGAGTCCAGGAACACCTTGTCGGCGGCGGTGCGCAGGGCGACCGCCTGGTGGCCGGAGAGGTTCTGGTTCTTCGCCTCGTCGAAGTCGTTGGAGATCGTCAGGTTGCGGGCCTGGAAGTCGTCGGCCTCGACGGCGACGGTGGCGCTGCCGCTGGTGCCGTAGTTGCCCGAACCGTCGGGCTTGGGGGTGCCCGCGGCGTTGTCGTAGACGATCACCGTGTCATTGCGGCTGCCGCCCGTGCCCTGGATGGTGACGTGCGGCTTGTTGGACGGGACCTTGACCGTCTCGCGGTACGTCCCCGGCTTCACGGCGATCACCACCCGGGAGGGGTTGTTCGCCGGTACGGCGTTCACCGCGGCCTGCACGGTCCTGTACTGCCCGCTGCCGTCCTTGGCGACGGTGATGGTGGTCGCGGCGGCGGCCTTCGTGCTCGCCGCCGTCGTACCGATCGAACCGCGCGGCCCGGCCCCGGACTTGAGCAGCGACGGCACGTCCGCCGTCTTGTCCAGCGAGTAGTTGTAGTACGTCTTCGGATCGAAGGCCGTGCAGCCGCTCTCATTGCGGCCGGAGGTCCCGGAGAAGGTGTTTCCGCGCTGGACCACGGCCGCCGTGCTGTCCTTGATGACGGGGTTCTTGACGCCCTGGAAGTAGCTGTTCTCCAGGACCATCTTCGTCTTGCCCCGCGAGTAGTTGCCGTACGAGGACTTGATGTCCGTGCCGGGCGTGTCCTCCAGGAAGTTGTTGTAGAGGTGCGCGTGGGCGGCGTTGTCCGTGGACGGGTTGCGCTGCTCGGTCTCGCGCAGCCAGTTGTGGTGGATCGTGATGTCCGTCCTGACGTTCTCGGTCCAGCCGATGCCGAACGTCTTGTTGTTGTCGCTCAGCTTGTTCCAGGACACCGTCACGTACGAGCTGTCCTTGCGGACGTCGATCAGCCCGTCGGCCATGTGCCGCAGGTCGTTGTGGTCGATCCAGACGTGGTGCGCACCGTCCATCTGGACCGCGTCGAAGTCGTGGTCCTTGTCGTTCCAGATGCCCTGGTAGGTGTCCCGGATCGTCAGGTTCCGGATGATCACGTTGTGGACGCCGGAGCCGAGGAATAAACCGCCGCCGACGATCTGCCCCGAGGTGCCCTGGCCGACGATGGTCTTGTCCGACTGGACCTTGATCTCCTTGCCGACCGGGTTCATCTTGATGGTCCCGGCGACGACGATGACGTACGGCTCCGCGGCCGTGGCGTACTTCTCCAGGTCCGCCTGTGTCTTCACGGTGACGGTCTTGCCGTCCCGGCCGCCGTACGTGCCGTTCTGCCCGAGGGCGTTGACGGACGCGAACCCGTCGGCGGTGTCGGCGGCCCAGGCCGGTGCGGCGGCGTTCGCGGCGGAGGCCCGCTGCTGGGCGTCGGTGCCGAACAGACCCGAGTCCGTGCCGTAGGCCAGGGTTCCGGCGGCGGCCAGGACCACCGGCACCGCGACCGCCAGGGCGGTACGGCTTCTGCGGTGCCGGGCCTTGCTGCGCAGCTCACTCATGCGTGCGCTCCGTTCCGTGCGGGGGGAATCGAACCGACGATCAGTTGCCGCCCCGCGGGGAAAGGTTGCCGCCCGCGGCCGTGCTCCTCGGCTCACGCGGCAGACGCCCGGCCGGGAGCGTGGGGGGAGAAGATCTCCGGCCGGGCGCCGCACCTCCACTCTCCTCCCACCGGCCGCCACGCACCTCGGCCGTGCGGCCGACCCCGGCGGCGCGGGGTCGGCCGAACGGCCGAGGTGCCGGGTCGCCGAGGGGGGGGCGGGTCGAGGGCGGGGCGGGTGCCACATCGACTCCCCCGGCATGCTCGGCCGGGACTCACGGGCGGCGGGAGCTCAGGCCGGTTCCTGAAGGTCCGGCGGCGGCGTCGGCGCCCCCGGCAGGCGGACCGTGGCCACCGTGCCGCCGCCGTCCGCGGGGCCGAGGGTGACCTGGCCGCCGGCCTGCTGGACCGTGCGGGCCACGATGGACAGGCCGAGGCCGGAGCCGGGCAGGGCGCGGGCGGAGGGGGAGCGCCAGAAGCGGTCGAAGACGTGCGGGAGTTCGTCGGCGGGGATGCCGGGGCCGTGGTCGCGGACCGTCAGCACGCCCTGGCTCAGCCGCACCTCGACCGCGCCGCCCTCGGGGCTGAACTTCACCGCGTTGTCCAGGATGTTGACCACCGCCCGTTCCAGCGCGGCCGGCTCCGCACGGACGTACCACGGCTGGACGTCCGCCGTGATCGTCAGCTCCGGGCCGCGCAGCCGGGCGCGGCGCAGTGCCGACTCGACGATGTCCTGCCAGGCGAGGATCTGCGCCTTGCCCGCGTGCTGGCCCTGCTCCGGACGTGACAGCTCCTGGAGGTCGCCGATCAGCGCGGACAGCTCGGTCATCTGCGCCTTCACCGAGGCGAGCAGCGCCTTGCGGTCCTCCGCCGGCAGCGGGCGGCCCGTCTCCTCGCTGCGGGTGAGGAGTTCGATGTTCGTGCGCAGCGAGGTGAGCGGGGTGCGCAGCTCGTGGCCCGCGTCCGCGATGAGCTGCTGCTGCAGCTCGCGGGAGCTGGCCAGGGCCGAGGTCATGGAGTTGAAGGAGCGGGACAGGCGGGCCACCTCGTCCTCGCTGTCCTCCTCCACCGGGATACGGACGTTCAGGTCCTCCGTGCGGGCCACATGTTCGACGGCCTCGGTGAGCTTGTCCACCGGGCGCAGACCGGCCCGCGCGACCGCGAGGCCGGCGGCTCCCGCGCCCAGGACCCCGATGC
Organism: Streptomyces sp. TRM68367; assembly: GCF_014495685.1. GTDB lineage: Bacteria > Actinomycetota > Actinomycetes > Streptomycetales > Streptomycetaceae > Streptomyces. Next base: position 49,845 of record NZ_JACTVI010000045.1, read on the forward strand.
CGGAGACCAGAAGCAGAATGAGTGCCAGTTCGTTGAGGGTGTCCTGGGTGTTCTTCAGCGGCAGGGCGACCAGCAGGGCGGAGTTGCCGGGATCCTCGTCGCCCTCGGCTATGGCCAGCGGCAGGCGTACGACCATCACGCGCACGGCCTCGCCGTCGGTGGTGGTGCTGTTGTGGAAGTGGAACTGGTTGATGGGGCCGTCCCTGACCAGTTCCTTGTCGGCCGCGGTGACCTTGACCGCGCCCGCGGAGCCCGGGATGACGCAGAACTTCCCGTCCTCCTTGAGCACCTGGACGTAGCTGTTGCGGAAGAAGGGGCTGGGGCTCTGCTGCACGGACTCGGTGCAGCTCTGGACCGCGTTGACGACATCGCTGTACTGGGGCTTGCTCGCCGCCTTCTGCAGGTCCTCGTTCATCTGGGCGTACAGCTTGCCCTGCACGATGAACCAGCACGTCACCGACACCGCCGCCACCGCGAACGCCACCGCCGCCGCAACCAGCAGCGACAGCCGGGCCCGGATCGGCAGCGCGCGGAACCGGCGTATGACTCTGCTCACTCCGCGCCGCCCTGCCGCAACACGTACCCGACGCCGCGCACGGTGTGCACGAGGCGCGGCTCGCCGCCCGCCTCGGTCTTGCGGCGCAGGTACATGACGTACACGTCGAGGGAGTTGGAGCTGGGCTCGAAGTCGAAGCCCCACACCGCCTTCAGGATCTGCTCGCGGGTGAGGACCTGGCGCGGGTGCGCCATGAACATCTCCAGCAGGGTGAACTCGGTGCGGGTCAGCTCCACGTGCCGGGACCCGCGCGTGACCTCGCGGGTCGCGAGGTCCATGCGCAGGTCGGCGAAGGTCAGCACGTCGTTGTCCTCGGTCGCGCCCGGTACGGAGGCCGCGTAGGAGCTGCGGCGCAGCAGGGCGCGGATCCGGGCGAACAGCTCGTCCAGCTCGAACGGCTTGACCAGGTAGTCGTCGGCCCCGGCGTCCAGGCCGGTGACCCGGTCGCCGACCGTGTCCCGGGCCGTCAGCATCAGGATCGGGGTGGTGTCGCCGGCGCCGCGGATCCGGCGGGCGGCGGTCAGGCCGTCCATGCGGGGCATCTGGATGTCGAGGACGACCAGGTCGGGCTGGTACGCCGTCGCCTTGTCCAGCGCGTCCGCGCCGTCGACGGCGACCTCGGTGTCGTATCCCTCGAAGGCGAGGCTGCGCTGGAGTGCTTCGCGTACCGCCGGCTCGTCGTCGACGATCAGGATGCGCTGGGTGTCACGGTCGCCTTCGGCGGGGCTCATGGGCGTCGGTTCCTCGGCTGCGGTACGCGGTGCTGACGGATTCAGCCTCGCACGATTCCCTGTGGGGGCGGAAAGGATCAGTGGCGGGTGGTTGCCGGGTGCGGGGGGACTGCGTCGGCTGGGCTGTGTTTGCCGGGTTGCCCGGCGTTGGCGCTGGCCGGGGGTGGGTGCGCTTGCCCGCGCTGGCGGGGTGCCTCCCTCACGCTCGAACGAGCTCGCGCGGGGGCACCCCCATCGCCCACCCGTGCCGCCCTGGGGGTCCCTCCCAGGCCCTCAAGACACCGGGGGAGGCACGACTGCCCGCCGCCATGTCGGCTGTGGCGGCTCAGCTCCGTGCGGCCGTGCGGCGGCGGCGCGCTGCGCGGCGGGCCGGGCGTGTGGCCGTGGGGGCGACCTCCGGGGCCCGGGGTGCCGGGGTGTGCAGCTCGGCGGCGACCGTGAGGGCGAGGGTGAGGGTGGCCGGGCCGGTGCCGGTTGCCGGGTGCGGGATCTGCTTGATCATGTCGTACTCCCCAGGGTTGTCCGCCGTGGCGGGGTCAGTCGGTGGAACCGGCCCGCAGCTTGGCGAGGTCGGCCTTGACGGTGTTGACCGGGATGGCGAAGCCGAGACCGGCGCTGCCCGGGTCGGACGACGAACCGGTCGGGTACATCGCGGAGTTGATGCCGATGATGTTGCCGTTCATGTCGATCAGCGCGCCGCCGGAGTTGCCCGGGTTGAGCGACGCGTCGGTCTGGATCGCCTTGTACGTCGTCGTGTTGGAGCCGGTGTCGCCGTTGAACTGACGGCCGCCGAACTCGAACGGCCAGTTGCCGTCCGGCTGCTGCTGCTGCTCGTCGGTGGGCACTGTGACCTCACGGTTCAGCGCCGAGACGATACCGCTGGTGACCGTGCCGGACAGGCCCTCCGGGGAGCCGATCGCCACGACCTCGTCGCCGACCCGGACGCCGTCGGAGTTGCCGAGCGTCGCGGGCTTGAGGCCGGCCGCGTTCTTCAGCTTGATCAGCGCCAGGTCCTTCTTGCTGTCGGTGCCGACGACCTCGGCGGAGTACTTCTTCCCGTCGCTCATCGTCACCTCGATCTGCGAGGCGCCGGAGATGACGTGGTTGTTGGTGACGATCTCGCCGTCGCTGGTGATGACCACGCCGGAGCCGGTGGAGGAACCGGCGTTGGAGTCGGCGTTGATCTCGACGATGCTCGGGCTGACCGCCTTGGCGACCCCGGAGACCGTGCCCTTCTGGCCGGCCGGGACGACATCGGTGCTGGTGGAGCTGGCGGCGACGGTGGTGTCGTTGCCGGTCAGCTCCTGGATGCCGTACGCGGTGCCGCCACCGACGGCCGCGGCGACGATCGCCACGGCGGCCAGCAGGGCGGCGGGGCCGCGCCTGCGCTTCTTCGGCGGGATCGCGGGACCGTACGCCGGCGGGGGCGGCCACTCGGGGTTCACCGGGGTCGCGGAGGACTGCTCACCCTGGTAAGGGTTCTCGTACTCACCATTGCGGTGGAAGCTCTCGGTCATGTTCATGAGCTTCGCGCTCGACCATGAGAGCTCCCTGAGTGCTCACTGAGAAGCCCGACAGAACCTCGTATGCCCGATATAAAGGGCTCCCTCGGCGGTTGGCAGGGGCTCTCAGAGAAACCTCATGCGCAGCCGCACGACCGCCGGACCACCAGCCGCGACGGGAACACCTTCAGCCGCTCGCGGCGCGAGCCCGCGACCCGCAGCCCGTCGTCCAGGACCAGGTCCACCGCGGCGCGTGCCATGGCCGAACGGTCGGAGGCGACCGTCGTCAGGGGCGGGTCGGCCAGCGCCGCCTCCTTGATGTCGTCGAAGCCGGCCACCGCCAGCTCGCCTGGGACGTCGATGCGCAGCTCGCGCGCCGCGCGCAGCAGGCCGATCGCCTGGTCGTCGGTGGAACAGAAGATCGCGGGCGGGCGGTTCGGCCCGGAGAGGATCCGCAGGGCGGCCTCGTAGGCGTCGTAGCGGTTGTAGAGGGCCTCGAAGAGCCGGCCATCCGTGGAGATCCCGGCCTCGGCCATCGCCTGCCGCCAGCCCATGACGTGGTCGGAGACCGGGTCGCCGACCGCGGGGGTTTCCGCGACGCCGCCCATGCAGGCGACGTACTCGTGGCCGTGCTCCAGCAGGTGGCGTACGGCGAGCTGGGCGCCGCCGAGGTCGTCGGTGACCACGGAGACCTCGTCGATGGCCTCCGGCCGCTCGTGCAGCAGCACGACCCGCGCGTCCCAGGCCTCGATCTCGGCGGCGGCGAGGTCGTTGAGCGCGTGGCTGGCCAGGATCAGCCCGGAGACCCGCATCCCGAGGAAGGCCCGCAGGTAGTGGACCTCGCGCTCGCCGACGTAGTCGCTGTTGCCGACCAGCACCATCTTTCCGCGCTCGGCCGCGGCCCATTCGACCGCGTGCGCCATCTCCCCGAAGAAGGGCTGGCGGGCGTCCGGCACGATCAGGCCAATGAGGTCGGTGCGCCGCGAGGCCATCGCCTGGGCGACCCGGTCGGGCCGGTAGCCCAGCTCCTTGATCGCGGCGAGGACGCGCTCGCGCGTGGCCGGGGCGACCGGCCGGGGTCCGTTGTTGATGACATAGCTGACGACGGCGGTGGATGTCCCCGCCAGCCGCGCCACGTCATCCCGAGTCACCTTGGCCACGCGCGAAGTCTACGCGGATATACCAGGTCCGGGCAGGCCGGAAGAGGTCCCCGGCGGGTGCGGACCGTCACCCGGACGGCCCGCACGTGTCCCGCCGCGCCCCTGCGGGGCTCCGCTCACGCCTCGGCACGCACCTCGGTGCCCGCCGGGGCGCTGGTCTCGTCCGCATCCTCCGCCTTTGCCCGCTCGGCCTTGGCCTTGGCCTCCTCGGCGGCGCGGTCCACCTTCTCCGGCGTAACGAATCGATAACCGACGTTCCGGACGGTGCCGATCAGCGACTCGTGCTCGGGGCCGAGCTTCGCGCGCAGACGACGTACGTGCACGTCGACGGTGCGGGTGCCGCCGAAGTAGTCGTAGCCCCAGACCTCCTGGAGCAGCTGTGCGCGCGTGAAGACGCGGCCGGGGTGCTGGGCGAGGTACTTCAGAAGCTCGAACTCCTTGAAGGTGAGGTCCAGGACCCGGCCCTTGAGCTTGGCGCTGTACGTCGCCTCGTCCACCGACAGGTCGCCGTTGCGGATCTCCATCGGGGAGTCGTCGTTGACGATCTGCTGCCGGCCCATGGCGAGCCGCAGCCGCGCCTCGACCTCCGCGGGGCCCGCGGTGTCGAGGAGCACGTCGTCGATGCCCCAGTCGGCGGTGACGGCGGCGAGGCCGCCCTCGGTCACGACCAGGACGAGCGGGCAGCCGGGGCCCGTGGAGCGCAGTAGCTGGCACAGGCTGCGCACCTGCGGCAGGTCGCGCCGGCCGTCGACGAGGATGACGTCGGCGCCGGGGGTGTCGACGAGGGCGGGTCCCTCCGCCGGAGCCACGCGCACGTTGTGCAGCAGCAGGCCGAGCGCGGGGAGCACCTCCGTCGACGGCTGGAGGGCGTTGGTCAGGAGCAGCAGAGAACTCATACGTCTGGTTCCTCCTCGGTCCCTGCGAGGACGTTTGCGGTCTGCTCTGCGATCCCGGGGCCCCGTACACCTGCGGTTTCCCGCCTCGTATACAACGCTTCCGAAAGCACAAAAGGACCCGGGGGCTACGCTGCCCGAGTCCTCTGCCCAGCAGAATAGCCGACATGAGCAGCGGTCCGGCAGGTCATGTGGCGCGATCCACCGTTCGTCCGCATCCCGAGACGATCACATACACACCTTTGCGGACGTTCCTGCACACGGCTGACGGCGTGCGCATCGATTCCGTATACGACCCCGGGGCGGTCGTATACGACGGCTCTGCGCCACCTTCCGGCCATGTGGCGTTCGTGATCGCACACGGCTTCACGGGCGACGTGGACCGGCCGCACGTGCGGCGGGTGGTGACGTCCTTCCGGCGTCACGGGGCCGTTGTCACCTTCTCGTTTAGGGGCCACGGGGCATCCGGCGGGCGCTCGACCGTCGGGGACCGGGAGGTGCTGGACCTGAGGGCGGCGGTGGCGTGGGCGAGCGAGCTGGGGCACGCGCGCGTGGTGACGGTCGGGTTCTCCATGGGTGGGTCGGTGGTGCTGCGGCACGCGGCGCTGTACGGGCGGGAGCACGAGGGGCGCACGGATGCAGTGGTCTGCGTCAGTGCGCCGGCCCGGTGGTACTACCGGGGTACGGCGCCCATGCGGCGGCTGCACTGGCTGGTGACGCGGCCCGCGGGGCGCCTGGTGGGCCGCTACGGATTCCGCACGCGGATCCATCACCGGGAGTGGGATCCGGTGCCGCTTTCGCCGGTGGAGGCGGTGCCGAGGATCGCGCCGACGCCGCTGCTGATCGTGCACGGCGAGCTGGACGGCTACTTTCCCGTGGACCACCCCCGCATGCTCGCCGAGGCCGCCGGTGACCACGGCGAACTGTGGCTGGAGCCCGGCATGGGCCATGCCGAGCACGCGGCCGACGACGCGTTGCTGCGGCGGATCGGGGACTGGGCTGTCGGTTCGGCGGGCTAGCCTGAACGGTGTTCACCGCCGATCGACAGAGGAACCAGATGGCAAAGGTCACGGTGCGCTACTGGGCCGCCGCGAAGGCAGCGGCCGGGATCGCCGAGGAGCCGTTCGACGCGGCCACGCTCGCCGAGGCGCTCGACGCCGTGCGGGAGCGACACCCCGGCGAACTCGTGCGTGTCATGCGGCGATGCTCGTTCCTCGTCGACGGTGACCCCGCGGGCACCCGCGGACATGAGACGGTACGGCTGGCCGACGGCGGCACGGTCGAGGTGCTCCCGCCGTTCGCAGGAGGGTGAGCGATGACCGACCAGCCGTATCAAGGGTCGCCGTACGAGGGGTACGACCCGTACCAGCAGCAGGGGCAGGCGCAGGCGTGGCCCGCGCGGCAGCAGCCGTACGTCCATGAGGACGCGCAGCAGTACACGCAGCAGTGGCAGGGGCAGACCTGGGAGACGCAGCCGCGGCCGCCGGTGTCCGCGGCGGAGACGGCGTATCCGCCGCAGCAAGAGCAAGGGCCCGTGCAGGGACAGGGGTTCGGGGGCCCTCCGGCGGCTTACGGTGCGGCTCCGGTGGGGGCCGGTGCTTCCGCGGGCGTACGTCGGGAGCCGGCCGTGGGGAGCCCTCCGGGCGAACCGGCGTACGGCCCGGCCACCGTCGGCGGGAACCAGCGCGTCACCGACGCGCAGCGGGCCCGGGCCGAGGGGCGCTCGCCGATCATCGAGCCGGGGATGCAGCCGGCGGCGCTGACGGCACTGCTCGGGCTGCTGCTCGCGGGCGCGGCGGCGGTCGGTACGTATGCGTTGCTGGTGCCGTTGGTGGTGCTTCAGGGCGTGACGGCGGCGGGCTGGTTCCGGCTGAACGGGATGTGGCCGGCGCGGCAGGGCATCGCGCTGGGGTTCGCGGGGGCGGTGGTCGCGGACGTGGCGCTGCTGGCGTCCGACCGGTCGCCGGCGGCGATTCTGGGGACGCTCGGGGTGTGGGTGCTGTTGGCGCTGGTGTTCCAGCTGCGGTCGCATGCCGATCCGGACGAGCGCATGTACGGGCTGATGGCGACGGTTGCGGCGGCGGCGCTGGCGATTGTCGCGGCGGGGTATCTGGCGGCATCGGCGGATGCGGTGACGGTGGGCGGGGTGGCGGTGGCGGTGGCGGTTCTGGCGCGGGCGGTGCCGTTGCCTACGGCGTTGTCGCTGGTGGTGTCGTTGCTTGCGGGAGCGGGTGCCGGTTACGCGGCCGGTGCTGTGACCGGTGTGGATGCCCAGGGTGCCCTGCTGGGGGCGGGTGCGGCGCTGTGCGCGCTGATCGGTCACCGGGCCGCCAGTTACGACTACCCGTCCCGTTTCGTGCACTTCACGGCCGGGGTGGCTCTGCCACTGGCTGCGGCGGCGCCGGCGGTGTATGTGCTGGGGCGGGCGCTGGGGTGAGCGCGCCGGGAGGGTGGGTGGTCCGGCGTTTTTGAGGTTGCCCGGTGTTGGGGCCGGCCGGGGTGGGTCTGGCTTGCCCCGCGCCTCAGGAATCGAAGCGGCGGCGGGCTTGTTCGATGTGGCCCAGGTACTGGTGGGTCCAGCCGCACATGCCGTCGACCGTGGCTCGGAGGGCCTGGCCCGGTTCGGTGAGGGTGTACTCCACGCGCGGGGGCACGGTGGGGTGCACGGTGCGTTCGACCAGGCCGTAGCGCTCCAGCATGCGCAGGTTCTGGGTGAGCATCTTGTGGCTGATGCCCTCGACCTCGTTCCGCAACTCGCTGAAGCGCAGGGTGCGTTCACCCAGTGCCTCGATGATCAGGAACGCCCACTTGTTGGCCACGTCCGAGAAGATCTCCCGCGCCAGAGAGTCCGCGCGCCTCAGGTCCGCCTCGTCGGCCGAGCCCGTGTACTGCTTGGTCACCATCAGGTTCCCCAGTCACCGAAAAGTGCGTTCTTCCAGGTCAGCATTCACTCTCCTATGGTTTCCGGGTAACTGCAAGAGACCGAGGAGTGTCCCCAGCATGACCACCATCGACGTCTTCCACCACCACGTACCGGCCGAGAGCGACTTCGGCTACTCGCAGGCGATCAGGTCCGGCGACCTGATTCACGTCTCCGGCCAGCTCTCGCTCGACGAGGCGGGCGACTTCCGGCACGCGGACGACTTCGCCGCTCAGCTCAAGCAGACCCACGCCAACGCCGACAAGGTCCTGAACCACTACGGCGTCACCCGCAACCAGATCGTCTCGCAGACGCTGTACGTGGTGGACCTGCGGCAGAACGCGAACGCGGTGACGGAGGGGAACCTGGCGTACTTCGGTGATCATCATCCGGTCAGCACCGTCGTCGGTGTCGCCGAACTGACCTTCCCCGGCCAGGTCATCGAGATCAGCTGCGTCGTAGACGCCAGGCTGCCCGCTTGAGCCCTGTCACAGGTGATCGACAACACGGCGGTCTCCCCCGCCGCAGGGTTACTCTCGCGCTGGACGGCCGCCCGGTCGTCGCGACCGTCGTCGCCGAGGACCGGCCAGGTGGGGGACTACACCGCATGCGTGCACTGCGAATACTGCTGATTCTTGTCGTGATCCTGGGCGGGCTCTTCGTGGCGGCCGACCGCCTCGCGCTCAACTTCGCCGAGGGCGAGGTCGCGGACCGACTGAAGACAACCGAGAACCTCGCCTCCACCCCGGACGTGTCCATCGAGGGCTTCCCTTTCCTCACCCAGGTCGTCGCCGGCGAACTGGACGACGTGCAGGTGGGCATCCAGGACTACGAGGCCCCCACCGGAGACGGCGCCCAGAAGATCCGCATCGACGCCCTGCGGGCCGACATGAAGGGCGTCGCGTTCTCCGGCGACTACAGGTCCGCCACCGCGGCGACCGCAACCGGTACCGCGACCGTCTCGTACGACGAACTGCTCAAGGCCGCCAAGTCGGAGCCCACCCAGGTCGCCCCGGGCGTCACCGCCAACGTCGTCGGCCTCTCCGACGGCGGCAACGGCAAGATCAAGGTCGACGTCGAGGCCACCGTCCTCGGCACCAAGCTGCCGGAGCCGGTCTCCGTGCTCAGCTCGGTGACGGTGGTCGACGGGAACACCGTGCGGGTGAAGGCCGACACCCTGCCCAGCTTCGGCGGCGTCGAACTGGCCGAGTCCCGGGTCCGGGCGATCACCGACTTTGAGCAGAAGATCGACGGACTGCCCGGCGGCATCCAGCTCGACAGGGTCGAGGCCGCGCAGAACGGCGTCGACATCACAGTGAAGGGTTCCGGCATCCGGCTGGCAGGGTAGGACCAGCAGCGGTGCCACGGACCGGGGGTGTCCGATGGGCGAGATGGCGGCGTCCGTAGCGTAGATGTGGTGTGGGCTGCATGCCACCGGGAGCCGTACGCGAGTCGCGCCGGGGACGTGTTCTTCCCATATTCCGGACAATCCCATCTCAGCATGCGACACACCGGTGACATGCCCACCCGACCGTCCCTACGATCGGCACCTATGCAGTGCTATTCGAGCGTCCTCCAGACGCGGGGACAGGCGGATCTCACGAAGCGGCGGGCAGTAGACCTGTGCCGTGTCGCCGCCATGCTCTGTCGCACCTTCTGAGCGGAAGCGCCGACTTCCGCATCCCCCGTTGTCCACCGCTGCCCTGCCCAAGGGCATCCGTGCGCGCCCTCGGCATGCGCGCGCACCCCTCACTCGCACGCCCCGCCGCAACTGCCCCGGAGGAGAAAGAGCATGAGCCGCAGCGACGTACTGGTCGACGCCGACTGGCTCCAGGAGCACCTGGACGACCCGAGCATCGCCATCGTCGAGGTGGACGAGGACACGTCCGCCTACGAGAAGAACCACATCAGGAACGCCATCCGGATCGACTGGACCAAGGACCTCCAGGACCCGGTTCGCCGTGACTTCGTCGACCAGGAGGGCTTCGAGAAGCTCCTGTCGGAGAAGGGCATCGCCAACGACCACACGGTGGTCCTCTACGGCGGCAACAACAACTGGTTCGCCTCGTACGCCTACTGGTACTTCAAGCTGTACGGCCACGAGAACGTCAAGCTCCTCGACGGCGGCCGCAAGAAGTGGGAGCTGGACGCCCGCGAGCTGGTCGACGGCACCGAGGTGCCGGAGCGCGCGAAGACCGAGTACAAGGCCAAGCCGCAGGACACCTCGATCCGTGCCTTCCGCGACGACGTCGTGGCCGCCATCGGTTCGCAGAACCTGGTCGACGTGCGCTCGCCCGACGAGTTCTCCGGCAAGCTGCTCGCCCCGGCCCACCTGCCGCAGGAGCAGTCCCAGCGCCCGGGCCACGTCCCGTCCGCCCGCAACATCCCGTGGTCCAAGAACGCCAACGACGACGGCACCTTCAAGTCGGACGACGAGCTCAAGGAGCTCTACGCCGAGGAGAGCGTCGACCTGGCCAAGGACACCATCGCCTACTGCCGCATCGGTGAGCGCTCCGCGCTGACCTGGTTCGTGCTGCACGAGCTGCTCGGCGTGGAGAACGTCAAGAACTACGACGGCTCCTGGACCGAGTACGGCTCCCTCGTCGGCGTGCCGATCGAGCTCGGCGCCAACAAGTAGTCCCCCGACCCGACCTCATCCGACCTCTTCAGGAGTACGACATGTGTGGAGCGAAGGCCGGCGGGCCGGACGCCTCGACGATCAAGCCCGGTGAGACCACCATCCAGGGCCAGGTGACCCGCGACGGCGAGCCGGTGCAGGGCTACGTGCGCCTGCTCGACTCGACCGGCGAGTTCACGGCCGAGGTGCCGACCTCGGCGACCGGACAGTTCCGCTTCTACGCGGCCGAGGGCACGTGGACCGTCCGCGCCCTCGTGCCCGGCGCCACCGCCGACCGCACGGTCGTCGCCCAGCAGGGCGGCCTGGCGGAGGTCGCGATCGCCGTCTGACGGCAGGGCCTCGAACAGGTCCTCGAAGGGCCGCATCCCTCGTGTTGGACACCTGGGATGCGGCCCTTTTGGCGTGCTCAGACCTACCCTGGGGGTATGTACGCACGGCGGCGTCGCATGTACTTCGCCATGATGGGGACGTGCCTCACGCTCTTCGTCCTGGCGTGGGGCGTCGTGCGCCTGTGGTCGATCCCGGTGGCCGTGGGCATGTGCGTGGTCGCCATGCTCATCCCGCCCGTCGCTGCCATGGTCGCCAACCGCCGGGGCCCCGAGGACCGCTGGTGGGACGACCCGTCCGGGGACCCGCAGTCCGACGAGTGGTGGGACGAGCTGGACGGCAAGAAGCGGCCGCGGTAGGGCCGAGGGTGGACTTGATTTCAGCCTGTCCGGTAGGGGCGGCGGGGGCGGAATCGGCCCGGTCAGTACACCAGCGCCTGCGTCTCGTCTCCCAGCGTCTCCTGCACGAACACCTGCGCACCCGCGATCCGTACGCCCTCGATGACGTCCTTCTCCGTGATGTCCCGGCGGGCCGCGCACTGCGTGCACAGGGTGACGCTGCCACCGGCCAGCACCGAGTCGAGCAGGTCGGGCAGCGGGGCGGCGTGCGGCAGCTCGAACTCGGCGGCGCGGCCCGGCAGGGCGAACCAGGAGGACTCCCCGGTCAGCCACAGGGAGACCTCGACGCCGCTCGCCACGGCCACCGCCGCCACCGTGAACGCCTGCGAGCAGCGCTCGGGGGCGTCGGCCCCCGCTGTCACCTTGATCACGAGCTTCTTCGCCATAGCCGGAATCGTAGTGCGCCAAAGGCCCGCGTAAGCTTGGGACCCGGCCCTGTGCACGCACCGCACCCCGCTCAATCGAGGAGCACCCCGTGGAACTCTTCTTCGAAATCCTGCTGGTCCTGGTCTGCGTCGGCGTCCTCGCCTTCGCCGGGCTGACCGTGAAGAAGCTGTACCAGGGCCAGCGCTGATCCCCCGCACAGACGTACAGATTGCCGCTCATGATTGAGATCCCGTCCGACCTCCACAAGGACCTCGTCCCGCTCGCCTTCCTCCTGGGTAACTGGGCGGGCGCCGGCGTGCACGACTTCCCCGGCGCCGAGAAGTGCAACTTCGGGCAGGAGGTCACCTTCACGCACGACGGCCGGGACTTCCTGGAGTACCACTCCCACACCTGGGTCCTCGACAAGGACGGCAACAAGGTCACGCCCCTGGAGTCCGAGCACGGCTTCTGGCGGATCGACGCCGGTCGCAAGGTCGAGGTGACGATGACCCGCGACGACGGCGTCATCGAGATCTGGTACGGCGAGATGGCCGACAAGAAGCCCCAGATCGACCTGGTCACCGACGCGGTCGCGCGCACGGCCGCCGCCCGCCCGTACACCGGCGGCAAGCGCCTGTACGGCTACGTCAAGAGCGACCTGATGTGGGTCGGCGAGAAGCAGACCCCCGAGGTAGAGCTGCGCCCCTACATGTCGGCCCACCTGAAGAAGGTCGTCACCCCGGAGGACGTCGAACGCTGGGCCAAGGCCCTCCCGGACGACATGCCGGACGACGGGATCGCCTTCTTCAAGTAGCTCTAGACTCGTTGCTGTGGTGAGCACCGACTGGAAGAGCGACCTCAGGCAGCGCGGCTACCGGCTGACGCCGCAGCGGCAACTCGTGCTCGAAGCCGTGGACACCCTGGAACACGCGACCCCCGACGACATCCTCGGCGAGGTGAGGAAGACGGCGTCGGGGGTCAACATTTCCACCGTCTACCGCACGCTGGAGCTTCTCGAGGAGCTCGGACTGGTCTCGCACGCCCACCTCGGGCACGGCGCCCCCACCTACCACCTGGCCGACCGGCACCACCACATCCACCTCGTCTGCCGCGACTGCACGAACGTGATCGAGGCCGACCTGAGCGTGGCCGCCGAGTTCACCGCCAAGCTGCGCGAGACCTTCGGCTTCGACACGGACATGAAGCACTTCGCGATCTTCGGTCAGTGCCAGGACTGTTCACTGAAGGCTTCAACTACCGAGTCGTAGGCTTAGGGATATGAAGAGCCCCCTGCTGACCCTGCCCGGCGCCGTCCCCGCCGAGGGCGTGGACGAAGGCGTCGCCGCGCACTACGGCGACCTGTTCCGTGAGCAGCGTGCCCTCGCCGACGGCACCGGTTTCGTGGACCTCTCCCATCGCGGCGTGGTCACCGTCTCCGGCAAGGACCGGCTGGCCTGGCTGCACCTGCTGCTCACCCAGCACGTCAGCGACCTCCCGGCGCGTCAGGCCACCGAGGCGCTGATTCTGTCCGCGCACGGCCACATCGAGCACGCGCTCTATCTCGTCGACGACGGCGCGACCGTGTGGGCCCATGTCGAGCCCGGCACGCAGGACGCGCTGATCGCGTACCTGGAGTCGATGAAGTTCTTCTACCAGGTCGAGGTGGCCGACCGGACGGCGGACTTCGCGCTCGTGCACCTGCCCGCCGGCTCGATCACCGAGGCGCCCGAGGGCGTCGCCGTACGCGAGACGCCGTACGGCCGCGATCTCTTCCTCCCGCGCGCCGAGCTGGAGTCGTACGCCGGAAAGGCCGGCCCGCCGGTCGGGATCCTCGCCTACGAGGCGCTGCGCGTGGAGAACCACCGCCCCCGCCTCGGCTTCGAGACCGACCACCGCACCATCCCGCACGAGCTGGGCTGGATCGGCAGCGCGGTGCACCTGCAGAAGGGCTGCTACCGGGGCCAGGAGACCGTCGCCCGTGTGCAGAACCTGGGCAAGCCCCCGCGCCGCCTGGTCTTCCTGCACCTCGACGGCAGCGAGGTGCACCTGCCGCCGCACGGCACGGAGATCCGTCTCGCCGACGACGGCCCCGACGGCCGCCGGATCGGCTTCGTCACGACGTCCGTACGGCACCACGAACTCGGCCCGGTCGCCCTGGCCCTGGTCAAGCGGAACGTGCCGGTGGACGCGCGCCTGGTGGCCGGGGACACGGCGGCGGCCCAGGAGCCGGTCGTAGAGCCCTGAACTCCGCGTTTCTAGTGCCCCGACAGGCAAACGTTGCCTGCCGGGGCACTAGGTCCTGTCTGGAGTTCGGATCACGAGTGTGGTGCGATGCTGCGGAGCCAGAGCATCGCACCACACAGGTGCAGTCCGGCCTC
>NZ_JACTVI010000046.1:0-15664 GCF_014495685.1 Streptomyces sp. TRM68367
GGTCTCCCCATACCACAACAACGAGGACCAAGGCCCGAAGCCACGGCTTGTTTCCCGGCAAGCCCTAACTACACGGCATTGGCCCTAGACCTCGACCAGGGCGCGCCCGTCGTGCTGTGCGACGCCCGCGACCGCGACTCGGGCAAGGAGGTGCTGATCCGGCTCGTCGAGTACGCCGGGCGGATGCACACCGCCCGGCTGCTCGACTCCGTGAGCTGACGGCGGCACCGTCAGCTCACTCGGCGACGCCCCTCTCCGTCAGCACCTTGTCGATCGTGACGCGGACGAGGAGTTCGCCCGGAACGCCGTTGCGCGCACCGAACTCCTCGGCGCGGTCCTCGCCCATGTACCGGGCCCCGATGCGGGCGGCCCAGTGCCGGAGCGCGTCGAGGTCCTCCGACAACCGGGCCCTGCCCCGCAGTATCACGAAGGAGTAGGGCGGCCGGTCGTAGTCCACGCACAGGGCGACCCGGCCGTCGCGGGCGAGATTGCGTCCCTTCACGCTGTCCTTGCCGGTGTTGAACACCACCTCGTCCCCGTCGAGCAGGAACCAGATCGGCGTCACGTGGGGACTCCCGTCGGCGCGGATGGTGGACAGTTTTCCGGTGCGGGTGCCGTCCGAGACGAACTCCCGCCATTCCGTGTCGGTCATCTTCTGTGCCATGCCCTCCATCCTCCTTGCCCGCGGCGCGCACGTGGGGAAGGCTGGCAGAGATCCTCCCGCCAGGAGGAGACACCACACGGGGAGCACACGGGGAGCCGGAACATGGCGCAGAACCAGGGACTTGACTGGCTGCTGGACGACCTGACCGAACGCGTCGAACACGTACGGCACGCCTTGGTCCTGTCCAACGACGGTCTGGTGACGGGCGCGAGCACAGGACTGCGACGCGAGGACGCGGAGCATCTGGCCGCCGTGTCCTCCGGACTGCACAGCCTGGCCAAGGGCTCGGGACGCCACTTCGGCGCGGGCGGGGTGCGCCAGACGATGATCGAGTTCGACGACGCGGTGCTCTTCGTCACCGCGGCCGGGACCGGCAGCTGTCTGTGCGTCCTCAGCGGCGCCGACGCCGACATCGGGCAGATCGCCTACGAGATGACGCTGCTCGTCAACCGGGTCGGCGAGCACCTCGGCGTGGACGCCCGCCAGCCCGAACGGTCGCCGGCCGCGGACAGCTGACCTGCGCGTTCGCCGCCTAGCGGAGAGTTATCCACAGGCCTGACACGGAGAGTGCCGAAGCGGTTACGGTCTTTTCACGGCGCGCGCACCGGGCGTGAGCCGATGACTCCACGGGGGAGACCGGCCATGTCAGGCGACACCATCACCCGGCTCGACCACCTCACCTGCTCGCCGAGCCGCGCCGCACGGGAACTGGGCCTCAAGCGCGGCGAGTTCGACCTCGCCGTCCACCTCGGACGCATCCGCACCCTGCCCGACGAGGGCGGCGGGCGCCGCGTCGCCCGCGCCGAGATCGACCGGCTGCGCGCGCGGGACGGCTTCCCCGAGGCCCTGCGCGAGAGCGTCAGCGCCGTGGGCACCACGCGGGGCGCCGCCCTCATGGAGGTGTCGACCGAGCGGTTCACCCGACTGGCACGGCTGGGGCTGGTGGTGCCGGTGCGCTTTTACCTGAACCGCTACCGGACCGTGGTCTGGTTGTATCTCGCCTACGAACTACGGCAGTTCGCGGCCCGCGAGGAGAACGCCCCGCTGCTGACCGGGCGTTCGCCGAAGCGGCTGCGGGACCAGCTGGCCGGGGGCCTGGATCTGCGGCCCCGGAACTGGCGGGGGCGGCACCTGGGATTCCTGTTGCGCCAGGCCGAGGGGCCCTGGCAACGCGCCGGAGCGCTCGCCGCCTTCCTCGCCCCCGTCCAGATCGCCGAACTCGTTCCGGATCCCTACGAGCGCTCCCACCTGAACCGTTTCCGGACCGGGCCGCCCACCCGCGGCGCCCCGGGTTCACCGGCCGCGCGCACCGCCGAGAAGATCATGACGGCCGACCACCCGGACGAGATCGGCTGGCTGCGCGCCGACCTGGCACAAGCCCTGGAAGAGGCACGCACACACCGCCCCGCACCACGCCCCCACCGCACACCGGCGGGTCCCGTCCGAACGGCGGCACGAGACACACGGGCCCGACGTGCACGAGACACACGGGGCCACGTGCACGAGACACACGGGCCCGACGAGCCGGAGCGCACGCGCACGCGGCACGAGTCCCATCGGCGCGAGGAGCCGGAACGGCCGCATGGTCTGCTCGGCTGGCTCCGCCGCAGAGGCTCCTGATGCGGCGATCCGCACACCGGCGATCCAGGAAGGGTCTCCAGCGGACGGTGTCCACCAGCGGCGCGACGACCAGGCCTTGTCCGAACCCGGAGACACCCATGACCACCGCGAGCCGGACGGCCTGGCGCGGGCGGTCCAGCACGGTGACGGCGGGCACGGCGGCGAGACCGGCCGCCATGACGAGGCTGCCCGCCACCGACACCCCGATGCCGAACCGGGCGGCGAGCCTGCGGCAGGCGGCCGAGGCGGCGATGAATCCGAGGCCGAGCGGCACGAAGACCAGGCTCGCGGCCATCGGGGTCAGCCCGAGGCCCGACTGCAGGTGGTAGGTGAGGGACCAGGAAGAGCCGCTCGTTGTCGAAGGGTGCGTTGTCGGAAGATGTGCCGGGACAGCTGTGCCGCCGGGCTCCGGCACCGTGGGGTCGTGGCCCCGGCCGCCGTCGGGTCGCCGCCGGCCGGTGCGAGGCTGGCACGGCTAGTTGTTTAGCGCTAAATTTAGATCTAAATGTAGTAGGGCTCCGGCCGAGGGGAAGGCCCATGAGGACATCGGAACGAAACGATCACCAGATGGTCGGCGATGAGGGCTCGGCGGGCGACGACGCCTCGGCCCGCACACCGTCGGGAGCGGACGTGCCGGAGACCGGGAGGCCCGCGCGGGTACGGCCCGCCGGGGACGATCCGGCGGACGTCATCGCCGCCGCCTGGAGCCGGGAGCGACCGCAGACGCCGGTGGACTCCATCGGGGTGGTCACGAGGATCTGGCAGCTCGCCAAGCACTTCGGCGACGATCGCCGGCGGGTCCTGGCCGAGGCGGGGGTCGACCCGGCCACCCTGGATCTGCTCAGCGCGCTGCGCCGCAGCGGGCCGCCATACACGATGAGCACGCGGGACCTCGCGGCGCGCTCCCTGGTCACCGCGGGTGCGATCTCCCAGCGAGTCGCGCGCGCCGAACGCGAGGAACTGGTCATGCGCCGCCCCGCCCCCGGGCGCAGCCGCGCGGTCCTGGTCGAACTGACCGAGGCCGGGCACGAGCTGGTGGAACGCACGGTCGACCGAGTGCTCGCCCGCGAGGCGCAGCTCGTGGAATCCCTCGGCTCCGAGCGGCGCGAAGCACTGGCCGAGCTGCTGCGCGAGCTGCTCGTCGACGTGCAGGAACAGCTCAACGTGCAGGGCGTGTCCCACGTGGGGCACGAAGGCATCGAGCATCCGGGGCAGGGCTGAGCCGGGACGCCGCCGTTCGCGGGACCGGCGCCGGGGCAGCCGCCTCATGCCACCTGAGGAGACCCGCCCTGGGTGTGGAAGTGGCCCTCATTCGAGACCGCCCTCCACCTCGACAGGTGGATGCGGGAGTACGACATTCGGACCGGAGCGACCCGCCGGCCTCGAAACGGGTGGAAGACCAGTCAGCCCAGTTTGCGGAAGAGCCCCTCCTGCACGACCGACACGACCAGCCCGCCCCCGCGGTCGTAGATCCGGCCGCGGGCCAGGCCGCGGCCCCCGACCGCGATCGGGGACTCCTGGTCGTACAGGAGCCAGTCGTCCGCTCGGAACGGCCGGTGGAACCACATGGCGTGGTCCAGCGACGCCATGTCGAAGCCCCGCGGCCCCCACAGGGGTTCGACCGGGATGCGGACGGCGTCCAGCAGGGTCATGTCGCTGGCGTACGTCAGCGCGCAGGTGTGCACGAGCGGGTCGTCGCCGAGCGGCCCGACCGCGCGCATCCACACGGCGCTGCGCGGCTCGGCGCCCTCGACCTCGTCGGGCGTCCAGCGCAGCCGGTCCACATAGCGGATGTCGAACGGCTGGCGGCGCGCCATCCGCTCCAACTGCTCCGGGAGCGTGCCCAGATGCTCCCGGATCTCCTCCGTGACCGTCGGCAGGGACTCCGGGTCCGGGATCTTGCGGGCCGGCGGCAGCTGGTGCTCGAAGCTGCCCTGTTCGGGCTTGTGGAAGGAGGCGGTGAGATTGAAGATCGTGCGGCCCTGCTGCACGGCGGTGACCCGCCGGGTGGTGAACGACCGCCCGTCGCGGACCCGTTCGACCTGGTACACGATCGGCACGCCGGGCCGGCCCGGGCGCAGGAAGTAGGCGTGCAGCGAGTGCACCGGACGGTCGCCCTCCGTGGTGCGCCCCGCGGCGACCAGCGCCTGGCCCGCCACCTGACCGCCGAAGACCCGCTGGAGGGACTCCTGCGGGCTGCGCCCACGGAAGATGTTGACCTCGATCTGCTCCAGATCGAGCAGATCGACGAGCTTCTCGGCGGCGTTCGTCATGGGCGGGACCCTCCTGTGCTCACAGCTGGCCGACGTCGGTGACGCGGACGACCGCGCGGCTCTCCTCGTCGGAGGCCGCGAGGTCGACCTCCGCGCTGATGCCCCAGTCGTGATCGTCGTTCGGGTCGTCGAAGATCTGCCGGACGCGCCACAGGCCGTGCTGCGGCTCCTCCTCGATGATCAGCAGCTTGGGGCCGCGCGCGTCGGGGCCGGTGCCGAGGTCGTCGTACTCCTCCCAGTACTTGTCCATCGCCTCGCCCCAGGCCTCGGCGTCCCAGCCGGATTCGGCGTCCAGCTCGCCCAGCTCGTCGACCTGGTCGAGGGCGGCCAGCTCCACCCGGCGGAACAGGGCGTTGCGGACCAGGACGCGGAAGGCGCGCGTGTTGGTGGTGACCGGCTTGACCTGGTCGGCCTGCTCCTGCGCCTCCTCGGCGGTCATCTCCTCCGGGTTGGCGAGCTGTTCCCACTCGTCCAGCAGACTGGAGTCGACCTGGCGCACCATCTCGCCCAGCCACTCGATCAGGTCCTGCAGGTCCTCCGACTTGAGGTCGTCGGGGATCGTGTGCTCCAGCGTCTTGTAAGCGCCGGCGAGGTAGCGCAGCACGATGCCCTCGGTGCGCGCCAGCTCGTAGTGCGACACCAACTCCGTGAAGGACATCGCCCGTTCGTACATGTCCCGGATGACCGACTTCGGCGACAGCGGATGGTCGCCCACCCAGGGATGGCTCCTGCGGTAGGTGTCGTACGCGTGGAAGAGCAGTTCCTCCAGGGGCTTGGGGTACGTGATGTCCTGGAGGCGCTCCATGCGCTCCTCGTACTCCACGCCGTCCGCCTTCATGGCGGCCACGGCCTCGCCGCGGGCCTTGTTCTGCTGGGCGGCGAGGATCTGCCGCGGGTCGTCCAGCGTGGACTCCACCACGGACACCATGTCCAGGGCGTACGACGGCGACTCGGGGTCCAGCAGCTCGAACGCGGCCAGTGCGAACGTGGACAGCGGCTGGTTGAGCGCGAAGTCCTGCTGGAGGTCGACCGTGAGGCGGACGATCCGGCCCTGGGCGTCCGGCGCGTCCAGCTTCTCCACGATGCCGCCGTCCAGCAGCGAGCGGTAGATCGCGATCGCCCGCCGGATGTGCCGCAGCTGCTGCCTGCGCGGCTCGTGGTTGTCCTCCAGCAGGTGCCGCATCGCCTCGAAGGCGTTGCCGGGCCGGGCGATCACCGACAGCAGCATGGTGTGCGTCACCCTGAAACGGGACGTCAGTGGCTCCGGCTCGGACTCGATCAGCTTCTCGAAGGTCTTGTCCGTCCAGCCGACGAACCCCTCGGGCGCCTTCTTGCGGACAACCTTGCGCCGCTTCTTCGGGTCTTCGCCGGCCTTCGCGAGCGCCTTCTCGTTCTCGATGACGTGCTCGGGGGCCTGCGCGACGACGAGGCCCGCCGTGTCGAAGCCCGCGCGCCCGGCGCGGCCCGCGATCTGGTGGAACTCACGGGCGCGCAGCGTGCGGACCCGGCTGCCGTCGTACTTGGTCAGGGCCGTGAACAGCACCGTGCGGATGGGGACGTTGACGCCGACGCCGAGCGTGTCCGTGCCGCAGATCACCTTCAGCAGGCCGGCCTGTGCGAGCTTCTCCACCAGGCGCCGGTACTTGGGCAGCATGCCGGCGTGGTGGACGCCGATGCCGTGCCGGACGTAGCGGGAGAGGTTGCGGCCGAACTTGGTGGTGAAGCGGAAGTTGCCGATCAGTTCGGCGATCTGGTCCTTCTCCTCGCGCGAGCACATGTTGATGCTCATCAGCGCCTGCGCCCGCTCCACGGCCTGCGCCTGCGTGAAGTGCACGATGTAGACCGGCGCCTGCTGGCTCTGCAGCAGGTCGGTGAGGGTCTCGGTGAGCGGGGTGAGCCGGTACTCGTAGGACAGCGGCACGGGCCGGGTCGCCGAGCGGACCACGGCGGTGGGGCGGCCGGTGCGGCGGGTGAGGTCCTTCTCGAAGAAGGAGACGTCGCCGAGCGTCGCCGACATCAGGACGAACTGCGCCTGCGGCAGCTCCAGCAGCGGGATCTGCCAGGCCCAGCCGCGGTCGCCCTCCGCGTAGAAGTGGAACTCGTCCATGACGACCTGGCCGACGTCCGCGTTCCTGCCGTCGCGCAGCGCGATCGAGGCGAGCACCTCGGCGGTGCAGCAGATGACGGGCGCGTCGGCGTTCACGGACGCGTCGCCGGTCAGCATGCCGACGTTCTCGGTGCCGAAGAGTTTGCACAGCTCGAAGAACTTCTCCGACACCAGCGCCTTGATCGGGGCCGTGTAGAAGGTGACGTCGTCCCGGGCCAGCGCGGCGAAGTGGGCACCCGCCGCGATCATGCTCTTGCCGGAGCCGGTGGGCGTCGACACGATCACGTTCGCGCCGGAGACCACCTCGATCAGCGCCTCCTCCTGGTGGGGGTAGAGGGTGAGACCGCGCTCCTGGGACCACGACTCGAAGGCTTCGTACAGGGCGTCGGGGTCGGCGGTCGTCGGCAGCTGATCGATGAGGGTCACGCCCCCATCTTGCCTGTCCGCCCGCCCGAGACGGGAATCGGATGCGGAGCCGAAGATCGCGAACGCTACGCTGTGTCGCCGACGGAGCGTCAACGCGGCCGGTCAACTGGACAGCGGCACACGAGGAATGGGGCGGGCAACGGCGATGATGGGACCAGCACACTCACTGTCGGGCGCCGCCGCCTGGCTCGGCGCCGGCGCGGCAGCCGCCGCGGCCGGGCACCCGATGCCCTGGCCGGTCCTGCTGTCCGGCGCCCTGATCTGCGCCGGTGCCGCTCTCGCCCCGGACCTCGACCACAAGGCGGCCACCATCTCGCGGGCCTTCGGGCCGCTGTCGCGCGGGCTGTGCGAGGTCGTCGACAAGCTGTCGTACGCCGTCTACAAGGGCACCAAGAAGCAGGGCGACCCGCGCCGCTCCGGTGGGCACCGCACGCTCACGCACACCTGGCTGTGGGCCGTGCTGATCGGCGCCGGCACCTCGGCCGTGGCGCTCACCGGCGACCGCTGGGGGGTGCTGGCGGTCCTCTTCGTGCACATGGTGCTGGCCATCGAGGGCCTGCTGTGGCGGGCGACCCGCGGCTCCAGCAGCGACGTGCTGGTGTGGCTGCTGGCCGCGGCCACCGCGTGGATCCTCGCGGGTGTCCTGGACAAGCCGGAGGGCGGCGCGGACTGGCTGTTCACGGCGCCGGGCCAGGAGTACCTGTGGCTGGGGCTGCCGGTGGTGCTGGGCGCGCTGGTGCACGACATCGGGGACGCGCTGACCGTCTCCGGCTGCCCGATCCTGTGGCCGATCCCGGTGGGCAACAAGCGCTGGTACCCCGTCGGGCCGCCGAAGCCGATGCGGTTCCGGGCGGGCAGCTGGATCGAGCTGAAGGTGCTGATGCCGGCGTTCATGCTGCTCGGGGGAGTGGGCTGCGCCGCGGCGCTGGGCGTCATCTGAGGGCCGCGCGGGACTGATGAGGTCTGTACGTACTGATGAGGTCCGTACGGGACTGACGCCCTCTACGCCTCGTGCCCGCACGCCGTACCGGCCACATCGGGGCCGGTGCCGGGCCGGCGCCCGGGCCGACCCCGTTGCCGGACCGGGCCCAGGCCGGCCTGCTGCCGGACCGGGGCTCGCCTGGCCCGCCGCCGGACGGTCTCAGGCCGCCCCACCGCCGGAGTCCTGCCCCGCGCCGCCGCCGTACCGCCGCTCGAACCGGGCCACGCGCCCCTCCGAGTCCACCGTCCTGGCCTTGCCCGTGTAGAAGGGGTGGCTCTCCGAGGAGATCTCCACATCCACCACCGGGTAGGTCTCGCCGTCGTCCCACTCGATGGTCTGGTCGCCGGCCGCGGTGGACCGGGTCAGGAAGGCGTACCCGGCGGCGCGGTCACGGAAGACGACAGGGTGGTAGTCGGGGTGCGTGTCCTGCTGCATGGCTGCTCCTCGTAACGGCACGGGTCGGGCCGCGGCGCGGTGAGGGCGGGTCAGCCCGACAGGGTGTCCTCGTCGACGATGTGCATCGCGGCCTCCTCGGCGGAGGCGGCCGCGCCGTCGATGCCCACGTCCCGGGCGAGGAGTGCGGGCTCCTCGTCCTCGTGCGCCCCCTCGTCGGGTGCCACGAGTCGGCCGGAGCGCACGGCGCCGACCTCGTTGTCCAGCAGTTCGCCGTCGGTGCCCTCGACGTCGCCGAGGCCGTCCCCGTCGGGCGCGACGAGATCCGGCAGCTCCTCGTCGAGCCGCTGGTCCAGCGTCTCGCCCCGCAGGCGCTCCGCGGCCGTCACGCCGACGTGCTGCACGGCCCACGGTCTCTCCGGAGGCGACCAGCCACGGTCGAGGGGATCATCGACACCGTCGTACTCCAGCGTGTCCTCGGAGTCGAGCACGCCGGTGTCCTCCCGCTGCTCGGAGGCGTCGGGCTGGTAGACGTCGTCTGCCCATCCGTCGGCGCTGTTCACGGGTACCTCCAGGGGGTGGGAGGTGTGGACGGGCCCGTTCTCACCGCGGCCCGCCGGCCGCCGCTGCACGGGGCACAGGCGTCGCTCGGGACCGAACCGCATGGTTCCCGGGTGTTCCCCGAGCCGGTGCCACTCCCCAGCCTTCCACCCCGGTTCGGGACCGCGCAACGCCACGGGCCCGGCCCGGCGAGCGGTGTGCCCGGTCCGCCCCGGGCCCGGACGGCCGGCTCCGGACCGATCATGCGGCCCGCCGTGGTCACTACACGCAGGCCGCTCGGCCCTCCGGTGCCGGAGACGCCGCCCACCGCGCCACTGCACCCCCGGCGCCTGCACTGGGGAAATCGTCCACGGTGCCCGCAGCGGGACGCCGCCGTCCACCGCGCCACAGATACCCCCGTTGCCTCAGCCGCGGACGCCCTCGGTCATGGCACGGCGGACGCTGTCGTCACCCGTGCCACGACCGCCACAGCGCCGCGTACGCCCCGTCGGCTGCGACCAGCTCCTCATGGCTGCCCAGTTCGCTGATCCGGCCGTTCTCGACGACGGCGATGACGTCGGCGTCGTGGGCGGTGTGCAGGCGGTGGGCGATGGCGACCACGGTGCGGCCGTCGAGGACCCTGGCCAGGGACCGCTCCAGGTGACGTGCCGCGCGCGGGTCGAGCAGGGACGTCGCCTCGTCCAGCACCAGCGTGTGCGGGTCGGCCAGCACGAGGCGGGCCAGGGCGATCTGCTGGGCCTGGGCCGGGGTGAGCGTCAGCCCGCCCGAACCGACCTCGGTGTCCAGGCCGTCGTCGAGCGCCCGGGCCCAGCCGTCCGCGTCGACGGCGCCCAGCGCTGCCCACAGCTCGGCGTCGGCCGCGTCGATGGGGGTCCCCCCGCTCGAGCGAAGCCGAGAGTGGGGGAGGGCCAGCCGGAGGTTGTCGCGCAGGGAGCCGACGAAGACGTGGTGCTCCTGGTTGACGAGGGCCACGTGGGAGCGGACCCGTTCGGCGGTCATCCGGGACAGCTCCGCGCTGCCGAGGGTGATCCGCCCGGCCCGGGGCGCGTAGATCCCGGCGAGCAGCCTGCCCAGCGTGGACTTGCCCGCGCCCGAGGGGCCGACCAGCGCCAGCCGGGTGCCGGGGGCGACCTCCAGGGACACCTTGCGCAGGACGTCCACGCCCTCCCGGTATCCGAAGTGCACCCGGTCGGCGAGCACGTCGCGCCCGTCGGGGTCCAGCGAGGCGTCACCGGCGTCCGGCTCGATGTCCCGCACCCCGACCAGCCGGGCCAGCGACACCTGGGCCACCTGCAGCTCGTCGTACCACCTGAGGATCAGGTTCACCGGATCGACCAGCATCTGCGCGATCAACGCGCCCGTGGTCAGCTGGCCCACCCCGATCCAGCCCTGGAGCACGAACACTCCGCCGACCATCAGGACCGAGGCGAGCACGGTCACGTGGGTGACGTTGATGACCGGGAACAGTATCGACCGCAGCCAGAGCGTGTACCTCTCCCAAGCGGTCCATTCCTGGATACGGCGCTCGGACAGCTCGATCCGCCGCCTGCCCAGCCGATGGGCCTCGACGGTGCGCCCGGCGTCCACGGTCTCGGCGAGCGCGGCGGCCACGGCGGCGTACCCGGCGGCCTCCGAGCGGTAGGCGGACGGCGCCCGCTTGAAGTACCAGCGGCAGCCGATCACCAGCAGCGGCACCGCGAGCAGCACGGCGGCGCCCAGCGGCGGCACCATGGCGACCAGCCCGCCCAGCAGCAGCGCCGCCCACACCACGCCGATCGCCAGCTGCGGCACGGCCTCGCGCATCGCGTTGGCGAGCCGGTCGATGTCCGTGGTGATCCGGGACAGCAGGTCGCCCGTCCCGGCCCGCTCCAGCACGCCGGGCGGCAGCCCGACCGACCGCACGAGGAAGTCCTCGCGAAGGTCGGCCAGCATCCGCTCGCCGAGCATCGCGCCGCGCAGCCGCACCTGGCGGACGAACGCGGCCTGGACGAGCAGCGCGAGCACGAACAGGGCGGCGGTGCGCTCCAGACGGAGTTCCCGCGCGCCGTCCGACACCCGCTCGACGAGATCGCCGAGCAGCCAGGGCCCCGCCATCGAGGCGACCACGGCGACCGTGTTGACGGCGATGAGGACCAGGAACGCACGGCGGTGCCTGCGGAACAGTTCGGCCACGTACGCGCGTACGGTCGCTGGGGCGCCGACGGGCAGGGTGTGCGCCGTCGTCGGGGCCGCCGGGTCGTACGCCGGTGGCGCCACGCCGATCATGCGGTCTCCTCGATCTCTTCGAGTTCTTCCAGTACGCCGTTGTCTTTCCGGAGGCCGTTGAGGGCGGCCCGTTCGGCCGCCGTGGCCTCGTCGTCGGTCTCGCGGGTCACCACGGCCCGGTACCGGGGCTCGGTGCGCAGCAGTTCGCGGTGGGCGCCGACCGCCGCGACCTCGCCGTCGTGCAGGAAGGCGACCCGGTCCGCGCGGTCCAGCAGCAGCGGGGAGGAGGTGAACATCACCGTCGTGCGCCCCGCCCGCAGGTCCCGCACGCCCTCTGCGATCCGCGCCTCGGTGTGCGAGTCGACGGCCGAGGTCGGCTCGTCCAGGACGAGCACCTCCGGGTCCGTGATCAGCGACCGGGCCAGGGCAAGCCGCTGGCGCTGGCCGCCGGACAGGGACCGGCCGCGTTCGGAGATCCGCGCGTCCATCGGGTCCCCGGCGTCCAGCGAGCCCTCGACGAGCGCCGCGAGCACGTCCCCGCCCTGCGCGGCGGCCAGCGCGTCCCTCGCGTCGACATCGCCCGACGCGGGCACGTCGAGCAGGTCGCGCAGCGTGCCGGAGAGCAGCACCGGGTCCTTGTCCTGGACGAGGACGGCCGTGCGGGCGCTGTCCAGCGGCAGTTCGTCCAGCGGCACGCCGCCGAGCAGCACCGACGGGCTCTCCTCGGCGGGGTGCCCGCCCAGCCGCTCCGCCAGCAGGCCCGCTGCGTCCGGGTCGCCGCACACCACGGCGGTGAGCGTGCGTGCGGGCGCGAGCAGACCGCTCGCCGGGTCGTACAGGTCTCCGGCCGGCAGCCCGGCCGCGCGCGAGCCGTCCGCGTCGGTGGCCCGCTCCAGCGACAGCACACGCGCGGCCCGCTTGGCCGAGGGGCGCGAGAAGGAGTACGCCATGGCGATCTCCTCGAAGTGCCGCAGAGGGTAGGTGAGGATCATCACCGAGCTGTAGACGGTGACCAGTTCGCCGACGGAGATCCGGCCCTGTCGGGCCAGGTGCACGCCGTGCCAGACCACCGCGATGAGCAGCAGGCCCGGCAGCAGTACCTGGATCGCGGAGATCAGGGACCACATCCGGGCACTGCGCACGGCGGCGTGCCGGACCTCCTGGGAGGCGCGGCGGTAGCGGTCGAGGAACAGCTCCTCGCCGCCGATGCCGCGCAGCACGCGCAGTCCGGCGACGGTGTCCGAGGCCAGTTCGGTGGCACGGCCCGCCTTCTCGCGCTGGATGTCGGCGCGCCGCGTGGCGCGGGGCAGCAGCGGCAGCACCGCCACCGCCAGCACGGGCAGGCCGACGGCTACGACCACGCCGAGCGCCGGCTGGTAGACGAGCAGGCCGACGCAGACCAGGACGAGGGTGACCACGGCCGCGGTGAACCGCGACACGGCCTCCACGAACCAGCCGATCTTCTCCACGTCACCGGTGGACACGGCCACCACCTCACCGGCCGCTACCCGGCGGGTCAGCGCGGAGCCCAGGTGGGCGGCCTTGCGGGCGAGCAGCTGCTGGACGCGGGCGGCGGCCGTGATCCAGTTGGTGACGGCGGTGCGGTGCAGGAAGGTGTCGCCGACGGCGTTGCCGATGCAGGCCAGCGTCAGCAGGCCGCCCGCCAGCGCGAGCCGGGCTCCCGAGCGGTCGACGACGGCCTGCACGGCGATGCCCACGCAGAACGGCAGCGAGGACACGGAGACGAAGTGCAGCAGTCCCCAGGCCAGCGACTTGAGCTGCCCGCCCAGCTGGTTCCGGAAGAGCCACCGCAGGAATCGGGGACCCGAGCGCGCGTCCGGCACACCCGGGTCGGGATACGGAAGGTCTTGAATCTGCATGACGTCCCAGTGGCTCGTGTCAGGTCGGAGGAGTTGTCAGGGAGGGGGAGGGGGCAGGCCCGTCGTGGGCAACAAACCGTGACAGGTTCGCGTCGTAGCGTGCTCAAAGGCAAACGGTTTTCCGCCGGACCGCGCAGAACCGGCTGACATCCGCCCAACCCCCGCCCCCGCCGCACCCGTCGGGGGCGCGGTGCGAGGCGGTACGTCGGCCTGCGTCAGTGTGTCCAAGGCGGCGATGCGGTACCTGCTGCGCACGCTCGACCCGGATCGGCATCCCGTGGTGGTGATGGGGGACAGGGCCGACCTGAAGGCCTGGCACTCGCCCGGTACTCATTGCGGAGGAGGGCAACTCCCCGTAGAACACCGGCCAGGAAGAGACAGATCGTCATGTCCATGCTTGCCGGAGTGACCCTGCTGGCGAGCACCCTCCTGGGACCGAGTCCCGCCCGAGCGGCCGATGTCCCCGCCGAGTTCGGCACCGACTGGCACGACCCCGTCACGGCCGCCCCACCGGTCGCCAGGCCGGATACCAGGTCGTGCCAAGTGGCCCTCGCCAAGGCACAGTTCAGGGACTTCACGCCGTACAAGGGTCGCTACACACCCCCGCGTGGCTGCGGCGACCGGTGGAGCAAGGTGGTGCTGCGGCTCGACGGCAACGTCAAGGGACGGCAGTTCGACCGCCTCGGCTACGTGCAAGTCGGCGGCGTCGAGGTGTTCCGTACGTCGACCCCGCAGCCCTCGCCCGACGGCATCGAGTGGTCGGTCGAGATCCCGCGGGACCAGCGGCACGCGGTCGGGACGACGAGCGAGCGCTACCGGCTGCACGGCTCGCACGGCTGCTACGAGCGCACGCTGACCACCGTGCAGGGCGTACTCACGGAGGACCGCGGCGGCTGCTGAGCCGCGTGGTGCGCGACGCATCACTCGGTTGATTTACACAGATGCAACGCGCAGGCATTGTGCGGGATCAACAACTCCTCCAGAGTATTCGCGCGGAAGTCGACTTCCGTATTGCAGAAGTCCATGTCGGCTTCCGCGTTGGACCGTCCCCAAGGAGTTCCCGTGCCGCCGTCCGTACCGCCCCTGCCACGACGCGTCGCACGCATACTGCGTACCTCTCTCTTCGCGCAGGTCGCCTGCGCCCTCGTGCTGGGTATCGTCGTCGGAAAGCTGTGGCCGGACGCGGCCACGGCCTTCCAGCCGCTCGGCGACGGTTTCATGCGCCTGATCAAGACGGTGATCTCACCGCTCGTCTTTTGTGTGGTCGTGGTCGGCATCGCCAAGGCCGGCGATCTGAAGGCCTTCGGGCGGATCGGGCTCAAGGCCCTGATCTGGTTCGAGGTCGCGTCCACGGTCGCCCTGATCGTCGGTCTGCTCGCCGCCAACCTCGTCGCACCCGGCCACGGCATGAACGTCGACCCCGGCTCGCTCGACGCCGCGGCGGTCGACGCGCAGACGGGCGGCGGCCATCTGCCCTCGACGACCGATTTCGTCCTCAACGCGCTGCCCCAGAGTTTTATCGGCGCCTTCGCCGAGAACGAGCTGCTCCAGGTGCTGATCCTGGCCTGCCTGGTGGGCGCGGCCCTGCTGCACCTTGGACACACCAAGGTGCCGAAGGTCCTGCCCGCGATCGAACAGGCCCAGGACGTCATCTTCGCGATCGTCGGCTTCATCATGCGCCTCGCGCCGCTCGCCGTGTTCGGCGCGATGGCCCACCTGGTGGGCCAGTACGGCCTCGGCGTGATGGAGACGTACGCCAAACTCATCATCCTGTGCTACGCGGCCGCCGCGCTCTTCGTGGCGCTCCTCGCGGTCGCCCTCAAGGTCGTCACCGGACTCAGCCTGTGGAAGTTCCTCCGCTACATCCGCGAGGAGATGCTGCTCGCGCTCGGCACCGCGTCCACCGAGTCCGTGATGCCGCGCGTGATGCAGAAACTGCGCCGGTCCGGCGCCCGCGACGACGCCGTGGGTCTGGTGCTGCCGACGGGTTACTCCTTTAACCTCGACGGTGCCTCGCTCTACCTGTCCATCAGCGTGGTGTTCATCGCTCAGGCCGTGGGCGTGGACCTCAGCATCGGCCAGCAGATCACCGTGGTCCTGGTACTGATGCTGACCAGCAAGGGAATGGCGGGCATCCCCGGCTCGGCCTTCCTCGCCCTGTCCGCGACCGCCTCCTCGCTCGGCGTGCTCCCGGCCGGCGCGGTCGCCCTGCTGCTCGGCGTGGACCGCATCATGGACTCGATGCGCGTCGTCACCAACCTGCTCGGCAACTGCGTCGCCGTCTTCGCCGTCTCCCGCTGGGAGGGCGCGCTGGACATCGACCGCGCGAAGAAGACCCTGAACGGCGGGGACGTACCGGCGCCGGACGAGCCGGAGGCCGGCGAGCCCGGGCCCGCCGCCAAGTCCCCGGAGGCGGCCACCCCGGAAACGGCCACCGAATCGCCGGTGGAAGTCTCGTCGGCCGGAGTCCCCGCCCAGTCCTCCAAGGCGCCCGCCTCCGAAACCGGCTGACGCCACCCTCCCGGGTCCCGTCACGGCCGTGGGCGCCGCGCC
>NZ_JACTVI010000046.1:15824-63627 GCF_014495685.1 Streptomyces sp. TRM68367
CCTTGCGCCGGACCCGACAGCCCGGGCCGGACTTCCCGCCTCGCCCCGGAAAACCGCCGACGCCCGGTTCAGCAGCGCCGCCCCCGCTCCGCCACCCCGTCCACCAGCGTGTCCAGCAGCCCCCCGAACACCTTCCGCTGCTCCTCCGTGAGCGGTGCGAGGATCTCCTCGGCCGCCTCCCGGCGCGCACTGTGCAGCTCCCGCAGGGCCTTGCGGCCGTCGTCCGTGAGCTCGATCCGGATCACCCGGCGGTTGGCCGGATCGGGCGCCCGGCGCACCTTGCCGCTCGCCTCCAGCCCGTCGACCAGCGTCGTCACGGCGCGCGGCACCACCTCCAGACGCTCGGCCAGGTCGGCCATGCGCGGCGGCGAGCCGTAGTGCGCCAACGTGCGCAGCAGCCGGGACTGCGCCGGCGTGACACCGAGATCGCGCTGCTGGAGGTGGCGCTTCTGGATGCGGTGCACCCGGCGCGTGAGCCGAAGCAACTGCTCGGCGAGCACGCCGTCGGGATCGGGGGTGGTCATGCGGGAACGATATCAGGACCACGCTCATTGTGAGCATAGGTAACAATGAGCTAAGCTCCGTCAGGCCTGTGCAGTTCCCGTGAGTATCCGGCCTTTCGTCTCCCGAAGGAGCCCATGCACCCCGACCACGTACCCGACTGGCACCCATCCGCCGACGCCGAGGAGCAGCCCCGGCAGGTGCGCCGCATCCTGCGTCTCTTCCGCCCCTACCGGGGCCGGCTGGCGATCGTCGGCCTGCTGGTCGGCGCCTCCTCGCTCGTCTCGGTCGCCACGCCCTTCCTGCTGAAGGCGACCCTCGACGTCGCGATTCCCGAGGGCCGCACCGGCCTGCTCACCCTGCTCGCCCTCGGCATGATCCTCAGCGCCGTCCTCACCAGCGTCTTCGGCGTGCTCCAGACGCTGATCTCCACGACGGTCGGCCAGCGCGTCATGCACGACCTGCGTACTGCCGTCTACGGCCGCCTGCAGCGCATGTCGCTCGCCTTCTTCACCCGCACCCGCACCGGCGAGGTGCAGTCCCGCATCGCCAACGACATCGGCGGCATGCAGGCCACCGTCACCTCCACCGCGACCTCCCTGGTCTCCAACGCGACCAGCGTGGTCGCCACCATCGTCGCGATGGTCGCCCTCGACTGGCGCCTGACCGTTGTCTCGCTGCTACTGCTCCCGCTGTTCGTGTGGATCAGCCGCCGCGTCGGCAACGAACGCAAGCGGATCACCACCCAGCGCCAGAACCAGATGGCCGCGATGGCCGCCACGGTCACCGAGTCGCTCTCGGTCAGCGGCATCCTGCTCGGCCGCACGATGGGCCGCTCCGACTCGCTGACCAAGTCCTTCGCCGCGGAGTCGGAGCAACTTGTCGACCTCGAGGTGCGGTCGAACATGGCCGGACGCTGGCGCATGGCCGTCATCACGATCGTCATGGCCGCCATGCCCGCCGTCATCTACTGGACCGCGGGCCTGGCCCTCCAGCTCGGCGGCCCCCAGGTCTCCATCGGCACCATCGTCGCCTTCGTCTCGCTCCAGCAGGGCCTGTTCCGCCCGGCCGTGAGCCTGCTCGGCACCGGCGTCCAGATCCAGGCATCGCTCGCGCTGTTCCAGCGCATCTTCGAGTACCTCGACCTGCCCATCGACATCACCGAGCGCGAGCGGCCGGTCCGCCTCGACGAGATCAAGGGCGAGGTCCGCTTCGAGCGCGTCGAGTTCCGCTACGACGACCAGGGCGACGCCATCCTCGACGGCATCGACCTCACCGTCCCGGCCGGGACCAGCCTCGCGGTCGTCGGTGCGACCGGTGCCGGCAAGTCCACGCTCGGCGCGCTGGTGCCGCGGCTGTACGACGTGACCGGTGGCCGCGTCACCCTCGACGGCGTCGACGTGCGCGACCTCGACTTCGACACCCTGGCCCGCGCGGTCGGCGTCGTCTCCCAGGAGACGTACCTCTTCCACGCCTCGGTGGCCGACAACCTCCGCTTCGCCAAGCCCGGCGCCACCGACGAGGAGCTGCACCAGGCGGCGAAGGCGGCTCAGATCCACGACCACATCGCCGCCCTGCCCGACGGCTACGACACGGTCGTCGGTGAGCGCGGCCACCGCTTCTCCGGCGGCGAGAAGCAGCGTCTGGCCCTCGCCCGGACCATCCTGCGCGACCCGCCCGTCCTCATCCTCGACGAGGCGACCAGCGCTCTGGACACCCGCACCGAGGCCGCGGTCCAGGACGCCATCGACGCGCTGTCGGCGGGCCGTACCACGCTCACCATCGCCCACCGGCTGTCCACCGTCCGGGGCGCCGACCAGATCGTGGTCCTCGACTCCGGCCGCGCCCTCGAACGCGGCACCCACGAGGAGCTGCTGGACCGGGGTGGGCGCTATGCGGCACTCGTGCGGAGGGACGCCCGACTTGAGCCGACAAACTGAAGATATGCCAGGTTTGTGACGATATGCGGGTTACCGTGCCCGCATGCAGATGAACACACCGCCACGGAGCCCGCGGGGCTCACGGGGCACGATCCGACTGACGCGCCGGGGCCGTATCGCCCTGATCGCGACCGGAGCCGTCGTGGCCGGCACCGCCGTGGCGGTGCCGCTGCTGAGCCTGGGCGCCGGCGAGCCCGAGAAGCCCACCACCCTGGTCATCCCGGAGGGCTGGCGCGCCAGCCAGGTCTACGGCGCCGTCGACAAGGCGCTCGAGCTGCCCGCGGGTACCACGAAGAAGTCCTTCACCAAGGCCAACCTGAAACTGCCGAACGACGCCGAGGGCAACCCCGAGGGCTACCTCTTCCCGTCGACGTATCCGCTCGACGAGAAGGCCACGCCCGAGAAGCTGTTGTCGTTCATGGTCGACACGGCGAACAAGAAGTTCAACGGCGCCCCGATCGCCGCCGGAGCGCAGCGCAATGCGATGAACGTCTACCAGGCCGTCACCATCGCGAGCATCGTCCAGGCCGAGGCCGCCACCAAGGCCGACATGGGCAAGGTGGCCCGGGTGATCTTCAACCGGCTGGAGCGCGGCATGCCGCTCCAGATGGACTCCACCATCAACTACGCGCTGGGCCGCTCCACACTGCGGACCACGGCGGGCGACACGCGGATCGACAGCCCCTACAACTCGTACCAGCGCATGGGCCTGCCGCCCACGCCCATCGCCAACCCGGGCGAGGAGGCCCTACGGGCCGCGATCAACCCGACCCCGGGCGACTGGCTCTACTTCGTCACGGTCAAGCCGGGCGACACCCGCTTCACCTCCGACTACGGCGAACACCAGCGCAACGTCGCCGAGTTCAACGCCCACCACAAGAGCGCGCGGACCAAAACGTGACCCGGCGGGACATCACGCGGCGGCCACCGGCTCCCTCGCCAGCAGCCGCCTGATGTCCCGTACGGCCGCGCGTCCGGCCCGGTTGGCGCCGATGGTGCTGGCCGACGGCCCGTAGCCGACGAGGTGGATCCGCGGATCGGCGAACGCCCGTGTCCCCGCGACGCGGATCCCGCCGCCGGGTTCGCGCAGCTTCAGCGGCGCGAGATGGTCGACGGCCGCCCGGAACCCGGTGGCCCACAGGATGACGTCGGCGGCCACACGCCGCCCGTCGCTCCACTCCACGCCGTCGGGCGTGATGCGCTCGAACATGGGCCGCCGGTCCAGGACTCCGTCCTCGATCCCCTGCCGGATCGCGTCGTCCAGCGGCAGACCCGTGACCGAGACGACGCTCTTCGGCGGCAACCCCTGCCGCACCCGCTCCTCGACCATCGCGACGGCCGACCGGCCCGCGCCCTCGTCGAACGGGCCCTCGCGGAAGACCGGTGGCCGCCGGGTCACCCACGTGGTGGCGGCCGCGTACGGCGCGATCTCCAGCAGGTGCTGGGTGCCCGAGGCGCCCCCGCCCACCACCACGACCTGCTGCCCCGCGAACTCCTCGGGCCCGGGGTACTGCGCGGTGTGCAGCTGGCGTCAGCGGTCGCCTGCGAAACCCTGCGTATGAGTCAGGATGGGGGCATGTCCGATGCCTTCACCACCCGGATCCTGAACGTCGCCACCGGCTCCTCGGAGCGCGTCGTCGACATCACGCGCGACTGCGAGGCCTTCCTGCGGGAGGCCGCGGCCGGGCGCGACGGTCTGCTGAACGTCTTCGTGCCCCACGCTACGGCGGGCGTCGCGATCATCGAGACCGGCTCCGGCAGCGACGACGATCTCCTGGCCACCCTGCACACCCTCCTGCCCGCCGACGACCGCTGGCAGCACCGCCACGGCAGCCCGGGCCACGGCCGCGACCACGTCCTCCCGGCCATCGTCCCGCCCCACGCCACGCTGCCGGTGGTGGACGGGCGACTGGAGCTGGGAACGTGGCAGTCGGTGTGTCTGGTCGACACGAACGTCGACAACCCCGACCGAAGGGTTCGATTGACTTTCCTGGGTTAGCCAAGACAGGAAGGGCAGCCCGAAGCTGGCAGGTTCAGCGGGCTTGAAGGGCGCCGCTGTCGATGAGGCCCTGTATGTAGGGCGGCCAGTCCCTCTCCAGGCTCTGGGCGATGCCGTTGTGCACGTCGCGCCGCAGTTGCGGGCTGACGTGCTCGACGCCGCCGTTCGGGTAGTGCAGGCGCAGACCGTCCCGGCTGGCATCGCACAGGATGGCGTGGGCCTTCTGCGTGAGGGTGAGGAACAACTGAGGGACAGGTGCGTTCAGGAGTTCGTCGATGACCGCCTCATGGTCGATGCCGAGGCTCGCCCAAGTCTGACCCTGCTTGTCGAGCCAGAGCGTGACGTCGGAGAAAAAGACGGCCTTTCCCGGCCCCTCGATCGCGTCGGTGGCCAGGGCGGACGCGAGATCGAGTGCGGTGCCGGCGCTCTGGCTGACGAGGGAGCGGGGGATCATCGACGGTGCGATGGCAGCCGCACACTCTCCCCAGTCGCCGCCGGTTTCGGCCGGCCAGGGCAGACCCAGCACGAACCATCCGGTCGGTGACAGTAGTGAGGCGCTCATCCTGCTTTCCTCCTTGATGTTGTGATCACGTTCTCTGATCCATTCCCCCGATGCGCTTCATAACGTGGATGAGCTGCCTGCCCGGAGGTCGGAATCGGTCAGACTTCGAGGTCCGCGTAGCGCACAACCTGGACGGTGAGGCCGACAAGCATGGCTGTTTCAGCCAGAGAGACCAGGAGCAGCGGCCACTGTGTCGGGCCGAGCAGCCAGTAGACGGCGAGGGACGCGAGCGGGGCCATGCAGAACGTCAGCAGATCCACGGCAAGTTGGAATCGCTTGCGGGAGTGCCGGTGCACATCGCGGCGGTGTGCGGATTCCCAGCCGAAGACCTCGCTCCGCTCCGGTGTGAGTTCCTTGAGACGAGGGGCCAGTTCGTCCCGTATGTACCGGCCGATGGCCGAGATCTTCTCGTCGTTGATCAGATAGGTCCAGCCGAGGGTGACCGACAGCGGTGGCAGCAGAAGCAGCATTTCGAGATGGCCGCCCCGAGTCAGCGTCGAGCCGACCACCGCTGCCATGACGCCGAGGGTGGCGTAGATGAGGTTGTCGCGGAAGCCGATACGGGCTCGCTGCTCCTGCTTGATCTGCTCGTACTCGGCGAGCAGGAGTTGGCCGGTTTCGATCACTTTTGTTCATTCTCCAGTCGGGCCAGCTGGGCCTCCAGTCCGCTGAGGCCGGTTCTCCCGGCGCCGCCCCGGAGGCGGGACAGGTCGGGGACCTCCAGGCGCAGTTGGCGGGCCAGGCGAGCGATGAGTTCCTCCGCCTCCTGTCGCGTGACCTGCCTCCGAGAGCCGAGGCGTTGGTCCAGGCGTTCCAGCAGGGCGTGCTTCCGTGGCGTTACCTCCGGGCACCACAGGCGGAAGAAGCGGCTGCCTGCCATGCGGTAGGTGCCGATGCGGGAACACGGGAGCCCGTTCTCGCCGAAGGCGGTGGCGGGCAGCGAGACGGACCAGGTGCCGTCGTCGTCCTGTTCCGGGGCTATGGAGTCGAGGTCCTGCTCGCGGAGCCAGTTCCGGGCGGCCCGCAGGACGCGCTCGTCCGCATCCTCGCCCTTCTCCTCGTTGTCGAGGGCGTTGACCAGCTCTGGAGCACGGGCGCAGAGCTCGCTGAGCTCCGGGTCATGCGCGGCCCCCGCCCCAGCCTGGCCGTAGACCAGGAGTCCGTCCCGGCCACGCACCAGATAGACCGGCAGGAAGGCGAGCTTCTCGTCCAGGCTCTCCAGCGCGTCCAGGGCGACGGGCAGATTGAACCGGGCCCGGTCCTTGCGGTCTTTGAGGCGGTCCAGTGCTGAGCGGTCGAAGCCGGATGTCATGTGGATCGGGGTGAAGCGCGGGTAGCGGTCGCTCCGCGTCGCGGTGGCCAGTTCGTCACCGGACAGCAGGGTCACGACCTCTTCGTCGTAGTGGGCCCGGGGCAGCGGGGTGCAGCTCAGGGCCTCGAAGTACAGCTTGCGGCGGTCCTGACGGGTGACCACATAGCGGATGTCGTCGTCCACGGAGCGCTGCCCCAGAGACGTCAGGGACAGACGGTCCTGGGACTCCCGCAAGTGGCCGATCGCGGTCAGGAAGCGCACGGCCTGCGCGACCAGGGCACGGTCCAGGGCGAAGAACGCGGCGAGTTCGTCGACGGTGTGCAGGGCGCCGTGGCGCAGCCCGCGCTCCAGGAAACGGTCGATGAGGAAGAAGTCCTCGCCCTCGGTGATGTCGGCGCGGATCTCCACCTGCCAGACGGGCAGGAGCAGGGCGTGGAGCCAGGTGGGCACCATGCCCTGGCCGAAGGCGGCATCCTCCAGGACCCGCTCCTCGGGGAAGGGCATCAGGCGGCGCGCGGTCGTCACGGTCGGCCTCCTCCCGGGGCCAGGCCAGCGGCTTCGTCAAGGCCCGGGGCGGCTTCGGCGAGCGCCGCCACGACGTCCTGGTAGTCCCACAGGTCGCCGCGGTCGAGCAGATGCTGGTGCATGTCCTCGACGAGAGCGCGGAAGCCGGGGTCGTCCGCGCGGAGCAGGGTACTCAGGTCACCCATCAGCACCAGTTGGCTCTTGGCGCGAGTGAAGGCGACGTTGGCGCGGCGCAGCTCTTTCAGGAAGCCGATCCGGCCCTCGCGGTTGCTGCGCGTGAAGCCGTAAAGGACGACCTCGCGCTCCCCGCCCTGGTAGGAGTCGACGCTGCCGACCGAGGCATCCGCGAGCTGGGAGTCGCCGATCAGGGGGGTGAGGTGGCGGACGACCTCCAGGCGCTGCGCGAGGTAGGGGACGATCACCACCCACTCGGAACCCCGCCGGTGGTAGAAGGCGGCGAGACGGGCCAGGAGGCGCGCCTCACAGGTGTTGAAGGCGCCTCTGCGGCCGCGGCGCTCGGTACCACGTCCACTCGACTCGTGACGTACACGGTCGGGCAGGGCGGCGGTGTCGACGAAGGCCATCGGGCTCGCGAACAAAGGGTCGGTGTGCCGGTGTTCCTTCTCGGTGAGCAATTCTCCCCGGTAGAAGGCGGCCGAGATGAAGTCGGCGATCTCGGCGGGCATCCGGCGCTGCCGGGTCAGCTGGACGACATGCGAGGAGGGCAGTCCAGCACGCAGCTGTTCCAAGGCGCTCTGCGACATCAGCCGGACCAGTTCGGGGTCGCCGACGCCCTGGACCCAGTCGGCCACCTCGGGGTCGTGGAAGGGCGGCAGTTGCCGGTCGTCGCCGACCAGAACGCCGCGGCGGACCCGGGTCAGTGGCACCAGCGCATCCGCGACGCCGATCTGG
Source organism: Streptomyces sp. TRM68367 (assembly GCF_014495685.1). Lineage (GTDB taxonomy): Bacteria > Actinomycetota > Actinomycetes > Streptomycetales > Streptomycetaceae > Streptomyces. Next base: position 23,576 of record NZ_JACTVI010000046.1, read on the forward strand.
CCGGCCTCGTCGACGATCCCCAAGTCGAAGTCGACTCCGGACAGTTCGGAGCGGGACGCGGCCCCGATGCAGGTGGCGCCGACCACCTGGGCGTAGCGGACGAGTTCGGGCACCAACTGGCCCGGCTCCTGGCCGATGGCGGCTTGCCACTGCCGGGCGAGTTCCTGGCGCCGGGAGAGGAGCGGCAGCCACGCCTCCAGCTGTCGGTGCAGAGCGTGCAGTGCCGCTGCCGAATCGGCCGCATCCGGCAGTCGAGTGGGCGCGGACACGCCAGGCATGACCGTGCCAAGCGCCCGGACGGCCATGTCGGCGGCCTCGTGGGCGGACTGAAGCCCTTTGCCGAGCCGATGCTCTGCCGCCTGGCGGGCGGCCAGGGCCGAACTGACGGCAGGGGACTCGCGGACCGCGCGGTCCGCCTGGGCGCTCGCCGCTTCCGCCTGCCGACTCAGCTCAGGGCCCAGCGCCTCAAGCCGCTGAATCTCGTGCCACACCGTGGTCAGCTCCTCTTCTCCGCGGCGGGCCCTTGAGCGGTGCAGCCGACCGGTCAACCGGGCGTTGGACCGCTGCTGTTCGGACTGCACCTTCATCTGGAGCCGCGAAGCCCGCTCGGTGAGCACCTGCCGAGCCGACTCCCGTTCGCTCTCCTCGTGTTGGAGTGATGCCAGCCGCTCCCGGGCCGGCGCTGCGGCCGCTTGAACCGCGTCCTGCAGACGCAGGGCCGCGGCCCTCTCGTGCTGGATCAGGTCGTCCACCTGGTGGAGTCGGGTGGCGAGCTCTGCCGTCCAGGGCGCGGCGGCCTCCGCCTCTCGGTAGTCCTGGGTGCGCTGGACCATCGCGTGCCGGATTCCGTCGGACAGGTTCTCCGACTGTTCCTCCAGGAGCAGTGGTTTCACATCGGCGTGGACCGTGCTCTCGTCTCCGACCCGGATCACCACGAGATCCGGTGGCAGCCGGGCCAGCACGTTGTCCACCGCGCGATTGGTGTGGGAGGTGACGAGGACCCGGCCGCCGCCGGTGGCGGCCGTGATCGCGGTGGTGTGGGCGATCTCGGTGATGGTCCGGGTCTTGCCGGTACCGGGCGGGCCGAGCACCACCAGGAGGTCCTCGGTTGTCAGCGCCTTACGGAAAGCTTCGAGCTGTTCGGGGTCGAGCTCCTCGTGCGGCCGCGCGGTCGTGGCCGGGATGGTGCGCACGCGGTGCTCAACCACTGCCGGGAGCAGACCGGGATTCTTGGTGTCCCCCGTGCGGAGGCTCGCAACGGCCTGCCGCTGCTTGTTGAAGACCACGTTGCTCGGGATGAGTTCCAGTGCTCCGCGAGCCGGTATACGTTCCCACGACACGGGCTGGTCGAAGCGGACGGTGACGGAACTTTCCGTGGTCCGGCCTACTTTGCCGCGGGTCTCCGTGTCACCCTGAATGCGGACAAATGTGCCGCCCGGCGGTAACTCCGGCCCGATGAGCTGGAATTCGTAAGCCGACTGCGGAGCGCTGCTGCGTCTGCCCCCGGTGGCGGTCACGCCCTGATACAGAAAGGGGTCGGCCTCGCGCTCTTCCCGGGTGGTGATCTCCTCGGTCGCGTCGACCAGCCGGTCCACCGTGTCGAGGAACTCCGACTGGGCTTCGCTGACGGAGGGGGTCTCTCGCTGCTGCGTGTGTGCTTGGCCGAGACTCTGCCAGGCCTCTTCAAGGTCCTGCCACTGGGCGTCCGAGCCCTCGGGCACCGCCCTCAGCTCGAACACCATCTGCCAGACGGGCGGGCGCACCAGGAGACAGGACCGGGCAAGGCGCGCGTGGTCGGCGAGGCGCAGCGGATCGATGTGTTTGACGAAGTAGCCAGTACCTCGGTTCGTTGCTTCGAGGCGCAGCCGGTACGTACGCGTGTGAACCAGCAAAGACGGTTTGTACCTGCCGTTACCCGAGCTGACGCTCACGGCGGCGCCGCCTTCGAGCTGATTCAGATCGTGGATGATCTGCGAGACATCGCGCGGCAGCCCGGCGCTGGACTCGGCCTTCGTGCGGAGCTGTTCGTCCAGGGTGAGCCCCGGGACGAGTACCAGCGGAGCGCGCAGGGCGACGGTGGTGACGGACATCGGCGCTCCTCAGCGCTGGGTCGGCGGGACGGACGACAGCTCGCGGGCGGCGGCGAGCAGGGCGAGGCGGAGCGTACGGACGCCCGGGCGCGCGCCCGGGTCCTGCCGCAGTGCACCGGCGACCACGTGGGCGAGGCTGTCCGGTACGGAGGCCGGGGCGACCTGGGGAGACAGCCCAGGTGGGCCGGGGGCGGGGGTTCGGCCGGCCAGCGCTCGGTACAGCAGCGCGCCCAACTGGTAGACGTCGGTGGCAGGTCCGGGGCGGAAGCCGGAGCCGTACCGCTGCTCGGGTGCCTGATAGGGCCCGGGGTTCTCGCCCGGGCGGGGTGGCAAGGTGGCGAGGCCGAAGTCGCGCAGCACCATGTGCGGCCGGTTCATGACGACCGCGGTCGGCCGGAGCGCCCGGTGCGAGAGATTCTCGCTGCCCAGCCGCTCGATGACTTCGGCCACCTCGGCGAGCCCCTTCACTGTCGACCACAGCCGCAGCGAGTCTGTCGGCTCAGGTCGCTCGGGCAGCAGTTCGTGCAGGGTCTCCAGGGGACGGCCGAGCTTCGGGTCGGCGGGCCAGGCCAGAGCCAGGGTGGCGGTGTTCCCACGACGGGTCAGCTGTACGACGTCAGGGCCCCGTAAGGCACGGCACAGCGCGGCCTCCTGTTCGAGCGCGGCCAGGGGGTCGAAGCGGCCCGGACCGGGCAGCGGCCGTACCCACTCGACCTGACGCAGCCAGGCGTACGAGCCGCGGGAATCCCGGTCGGACACCACACGTGCCACCGCCTGACGCCGTACCACGTCGCCGTCCCGCAACTCGTGGAGAAGGTCTCCGGGACCTTCGTACAGCAGGTACTCCCGTCCCTCCACCTCGACGGTTGGCCGGCTGTCCCAGGCTGCGGGGCCGGAGCCGCGGTCGGGTCCGGACACCACGACGACCGCGGGCCCCTGAGGCCGCTCTTGGGCTGGGCGCCTGGCGGGGCGCAGGTCCCGCAGCACCCGCAGCGCGAAGGCGGCGGCGTGCCGTGACGCCGTCTCCTGGGAGCCCGCGGCGTCGGACGTGGCCTTGCCGGAGTCAGCGAAGTCGCTGATGCCGCGGACAGAGAGCGTCCGCACCGCGCGGTGCATCCTGGCCGCGTGGGCAACGCCTTGGCTCTCCATGTCGACGGCCACGGCATCGTTGTAGTGGCTGCGGATCCGGCGGGCCGTCTCGGAGTCACGGGAGCCGATCAGCACATCGCCCGAGGCGATCGGCTCGAAGTGGACCCTGGGCGGCGCGGCGGGCCGTGTATCCGGGGAGAGGAAGGCCCATGGGTTGTTGCGGCGGGCGGAGCGCACCAACTGGTCGACGTCGTACGCCGGTTCCCAGGCATCAGGCCGAGCGTTGAACCCGTCCACGCTCTCACGGCCCCCGTGATAGCCGTAGACCTTCCTGGCGACGACGACGTCACCGAGGCGGAGATCGTCCTTGAGCGCACCGGCGACGCCGACGAAGAACACTGCCTCGGCTTCGAAGTACTCGATCGTGGGCTGCGTGACCAGCGCAGCACGGGTATTGGTGGGGCCCGTCTCGGCCAGCGCCACTTCCCAGTCGAGGCCGGGTATCCGGCCGACGTCGACGAGGGTGCCCTGTGGCAGCTCGACCTCGCGGACATCCTCCAAGTGCCGACGCACCGCTTCGTACTCCACCTGTAACGCGGTGAGTACGACCACGGTGGGCCGCGGCCCCCTCGCTCCCGCCAACGGAACCCCTCACCTTCACGGGATCTGCGACCTGACCTCACGACTCCGGCCGGTGATTCCGCCCGGCACATGAAGTGGAGGGAAGGATCACTCTAGCCCGGATGCCTTCAAGTGGCCCAGGTGGCCGGTCAACTCTGCCGGCGGCCGTCGACGTGGTACTTCGGCGCACGCACGCTGTACCCGCATGCCCGAGTGGTCGCCACCAGACGATGCCCGAGGCGCCGAGCAGCATGTGCGAGCGGAGGCCGATGGGGGCGACCTCGTCGAAGTACGCCAGCAGTGTCACGGGCGTCGCCGAACAGGTCAGCGCAGCAGCAGCTGCGCGATCGCGATGACACCGACCGCGACGATGACCGCGCGGAGCGCGGTGGGCGGAAGGCGGCGGCCGACCTTGGCGCCGATCTGCCCGCCGAGGGCGGAGCCGACGGCGATCAGCAGGACCGCGGTCCAGTCGAACTCGGCGACGAAGACGAAGAAGCAGGCGGCGATGCCGTTGACGACGGCTCTGAGGATGTTCTTCACGGCGTTGACGCGTTGCAGGTCCTCGTCGAGGAACAGGCCCATCAGAGAGAGGTACAGGACCCCTTGGGCGGCGCCGAAATAGCCGCCGTACCCGCTCGCGAGGAGCAGTCCGACCAGGAGGACGGGTCCCCCGTGCGGGCGGCCGGTGGTGCCGTTGTTCTCGCGGCGGCGCCGTACGGCTCTGGCGAGCCGGGGCTGGAGCAGAACGAGGACGAGCGCGAGGCCGATCAGCACGGGGACGATCGTGCCGAAGGCCTCGGAGGGCAGGGCGAGCAGCAGGATGGCGCCGCCGAGTCCGCCGGTGAGAGCGGTGAGGCCGAGCACGAGTGCGCGGCGGTCCTGTCCGCGGAGTTCGGCGCGGTAGCCGATGGCTCCGCTGATGGAGCCGGGGACGAGGCCCAGGGCATTGGAGACGTTGGCGGTGATCGGCGGCAGTCCGGTGGCGAGCAGCACCGGGAAGGTGATCAGGGTGCCGGAACCGACGATGGTGTTGATCGCGCCGGCTCCGATACCGGCCACGAGAACGGCCACTGCTTCCCAGATGGACAACGCCATCTCCTTACATGATCAGCGTGTCACCTCCCCGCCGCGCAGCGGGCGGTCGAGGGGCTCGCACTGATCATGCACGAACGAGCGTGTGGCTCAGCGCGCGTGCTCAGCATGTGGGCTCAGCGGTCGTGGCTTGTCCGCGGCGCTCGGTGCCGGTGCCGTCGGTCGCCATGCCGTGGGTCACTCGCCGTAGGGCGCGGCGATCTGCGGAAGGCATGTCGGACACAGCTGACGCGGACGGAATCCTGGTCGGCTGGGCAGGCTGAACTGGCACTCGCCGGAAGGGAGTCGGTGCGACCGCCGGAAGAGGGGGTGGTTCGTTCCTCCGGGTTGGGCGGGATGACGAAACGAGCAAAGGCCGGGCCTGGCAGCCGCACGACGGGCGGCCGGGCTTGTCACCGGCCCGGTCGGCACCGTACGGGTCAGCAGCACCTGCTGGGCCGGGACTTCGCCGAGGCAGTCCGCTGCCGGCCGTTGCCCGGAGCGGCGCACCCCTCGCTCCGCAAGCGGTCTTGCTCGTGGCCGCTGACCGTCGGCCATGCAGAGTCATGGCCGCGGCAGCTCCGCGGCTGCACGGACCGGGACCTTCTTCGGTGACGCGGCTTCGCCACATCGGGACGGGGCCGACGGGCCCTTTCCCCGACCGATGGCCCGAGCCAACCCACTCCGGTGGGTGTCCACCGTCAGCCTCCCGGCCCTCACGACCCCCGGCCCCGTCTCAGCCCCGCCTCTCCGACCCGTCCCACCCCGGCGGCGGTGCCGTGCTCGCGCGTACCACCAGCCGGGTCGGCACGAGGGTCGTCCCCCGTTCCGGTGTGTCGGCCCGGCGCATCTTGCGCAGCACCGCCTCCACGCACAGTCGTCCCACCTCGGCGAAGTCCTGGTGGACGGTGGAGAGCGGGGGAAGGAAGGAGCCGGCCTCGGCGATGTCGTCGAAGCCGATCACGCTGACGTCCTCGGGCACGCGCCGCCCGCGTTCGTGCAGGGCACGCAGCAGGCCCAGGGCCATCTGGTCGTTGGCCGCGAAGACGGCGGTGCACTCCTGCTGGGCGGCGAGTTGCAGTCCCACCCGGTAGCCGGACTCCGCCGACCAGTCGCCGCGTACGAGAGGCGGTGCGGGACGGCCCGCCTCGGCGAGCGCCGCGCGCCAGGCGTCGGCGCGGCGCTGGGCGGCGAACGAGCCCTCGGGCCCGCCCAGATGCCATACGGTCCGGTGGCCCAGGTCGAGAAGATGGCGTACGGCGTTTCGGGTGCCGCCGGCCTGGTCGGTGTCCACGACCGTGTAGCGGTCGCCGGCGTCGGAGTCGACCACCACGACCTGGACGCGCGGCGGCAGCGTGACCGTCACCGCGTCCACCAGGTGGACCTCCATGATGACGATCACCGCGTCGACCGCGAGCTCCTCCAGCCGGGTGAAGGCGCCCCGCACCTCGTCCTGGGTCGGCACCGCGATCGGCAGCAGCGTCACCGCGTATCCCTCGTGCGCCGCGGAGTTGGCGATGGCCTCCAGCGTGCGCACGTTGCCGGTGGTGGACAGCGAGAAGGTGATGACGCCGATGGTGCGGAACTCGCCCCGCTTGAGCGCGCGGGCCGCGCTGTTGGGCCGGTAGCCGAGCTCCTTCATCGCCGCGAGCACCTGGCGGCGGGTCTCCTCGTTCACTCCTGCGTAACCGTTGGAGACCCGGGAAACGGTCTGCGACGACACGCCCGCCAGCCGGGCCACGTCCGCCATGGAGGCGCTGGCCCGGCCGCCGCCCTTGGTGCGGCCACGGGCGCGCTTCTGCCCGTCGTCGATCGCGGCCCCCGGCCCGCCCGCGGTTTTCGCGGCTTGCCCGGGCACGCCGACCGGCGGTCTCTCAGCCGTGTCCACTCGCTGTCCGCCTCCTCTCCACTGACTCTCCCTTCACGATTCCCAGGGGCCCCCTTGACCCTCCTCAAGAGGGCAGTGTAGACATGCCGCCATCAGATGTTTACGTAAACATAACAGCACATCGGCCCCCTTGGGGTGATCGATGTTTGCGTAAACATCCCGCGGTGGTGTGGCACCGCGACGGACGCCCCGCCGCCACCACCGGTTCCAGGACGTGGACGAGCGAGGAACGACATGACGACGCTTCAACCGCCGGTGGCCGCCAAGGCACGGCCGGCCCCACCTCCGGCGCGACGGGACCGCCGCTCCTGGACGGGGTGGGGTTTCATCGGTCCCTTCGTGGCCGTGTTCGCCCTGGTCTTCCTCGCTCCGATCGCGTACTCGATCTATCTCAGCCTCTACCGCAACCAGCTGATCGGCGGAAACACCTTCGTCGGCCTGGACAACTACAAGCAGGCCCTGCAGGACGACCAGTTCTGGGAGTCGCTCGCCCGGGTCTCGCTCTTCCTGTGCGTCCAGGTGCCGATCATGCTCGGCATCGCCCTGCTGGTGGCCCTCGCGCTGGACAGCGGGCGGCTCTACGGCAGGAACTTCTTCCGCATCTCGATCTTCCTGCCGTACGCGGTGCCCGCCGTGGTCGCCACCCTGATGTGGGGCTTCATGTACGGCAGCCAGTTCGGCCTGGTCGGTGACATCAACGGCGCGCTGGGCATCTCGCTCCCCAACCCGCTCTCCGCCGACTGGGTCCTGGCATCGATCGGCAACATCGTGACCTGGGAGTTCGTCGGCTACAACATGCTGATCTTCTACTCGGCGCTGCGCGTGATCCCGACCTCCCTGTACGAGGCGGCGGAGATCGACGGTGCCGGGCAGGTCCGCGTCATCACGGCCATCAAGCTCCCCGCGATCCGCGGTGCCCTGGTCATCGCGACGATCTTCTCGATCATCGGCAGCTTCCAGCTGTTCAACGAGCCGAGCATCCTGCGCAACCTCGCGAGGAACACCATCACCACCGACTACACCCCGAACTTCTACACGTACGCGCTCTCCTTCAACGGACAGCAGCACAACTACTCCGCGGCGGTCGCCATCATCATGGGGCTGATCACCATGGTCATCGCCTACGTCGTCCAGCTTCGCGGCATGCGCAAGGGAGCGTGACCGATGACCAGTCCTGCCTCCACCGCCACCCGGCCGCGCTCGTCCTCCGGATCGTCGGGGTCAGTGCCCCGGCTGCGCACGCCCCGCAAGCACACGGCCGGGCGGCCCCGGCGCAGCGTGCTGCTCACCCTGCTCACCGGTCTGGTCCTGCTCTACACCCTGCTCCCGCTGGCCTGGCTGCTCATCAGTGCCACCAAGACCCAGGAGGGTCTGGCCAGTTCGTTCGGGTTCTGGTTCGACGGCGGCCACTTCGCCCTGTGGGACAACATCAAGGAGACGTTCACCTACGACGACGGCGTCTTCACCCGCTGGCTGCTCAACACCCTGATGTACGTCGTGCTCGGGGCGGGCGGCGCCACCTTCCTGGCTGTCATGGGTGGTTACGCGCTGGCGAAGTTCAAGTTCCCCGGCAGGAACACCGTGTTCGCCGTCGTGATCGGTGCAGTCGCCGTGCCCGGCACCGCGCTGGCGGTGCCGACCTTCCTCATGTTCAGCAAGATGGGCCTGACGAACACCCCGTGGGCGGTGATCATCCCGTCGCTCATCTCGCCGTTCGGCCTGTATCTGATGTGGGTCTTCGCCACCGAGGCCATCCCCACCGAACTTCTGGAGGCCGCCCGGATGGACGGCGCCGGCGAGGTGCGCACCTTCTTCCAGGTCAGTCTGCCGCTGCTGGCGCCAGGCATCGTGACCGTTCTGCTGTTCACGACGGTCGCGACCTGGAACAACTACTTCCTGCCGTTGATCATGCTCAAGGATCCGGACTGGTATCCCCTGACGCTCGGCCTCAACGCCTGGAACGCCCAGGCCGCCACGGCCGGCGGCCAGCCCGTCTTCAACCTCGTGATCACCGGCTCGGTCCTCACCATCCTCCCGCTGATCGCCGCGTTCCTGATGCTGCAGAAGTACTGGCAGTCCGGCCTCGCCGCCGGAAGCGTCAAGGAGTAGCCGGGCCCCGGCCCCATATGCCCCCCACGACTGTCACCCTCAACCTGTTCCGGCCACGAAGAAGTGGAAGCACCTCCATGTCCATGAAGACCCGCCGCCTGTTGCGCGGCATCGCCCTCGTCTCCACGCTCGCCCTGGGCGCGACCGCCTGCGGCGGATCCGACAACGGGGACTCCGGCCAGAAGGCGATGTCCCAGGCGGACATCGACGCGGCCCTGAAGAAGGGCGGCTCCGTCACCGTCTGGGCCTGGGAGCCCACGCTCAAGCAGGTCGTCACCGACTTCGAGAAGGCGCACCCCAAGGTCAAGGTCAACCTGGTCAACCCGGGCACCGGCGCCGACGCGTACACCGCCCTGTCGAATGCCATCTCGGCGAAGAAGGGCGTCCCCGACGTCGCGCAGATCGAGTACTACGCGCTCGGCCAGTACGCGCTCACGAAGGAACTGACTGACCTCAAGCCCTTCGGCGCCGACAAGCTCGCCAAGAAGTACTCGCCCGGCCCGTGGAACTCCGTGAAGTCCGGTGACGGCATCTACGGCCTGCCGATGGACTCCGGCCCGATGGCGATGTTCTACAACAAGAAGGTCTTCGACAAGTACAAGATCGCGGTGCCGACCACCTGGGACGAGTACGTCCAAGCGGCGCGCAAGCTGCACAAGGCCGACCCCAAGGCCTACATCACCAGCGACATGGGCGACGCCGGCATGACCACCAGCCTGCTGTGGCAGGCCGGTTCGCGCCCGTACAAGGTCGACGGCACCAAGGTGAAGATCGACTTCTCCGGCCCGGCCGCCCGGAAGTACACCAGCACCTGGCAGAAGCTGATCAGCGAGAAGCTGGTGGCGCCCGTCCCCGGCTGGACCGACGCCTGGTACAAGGGCCTCGGCGACGGCACCATCGCCACGCTGACCACCGGCGCCTGGATGCCCGCCAACTTCGTCTCCGGCGTGAAGAACGCGTCCGGTGACTGGCGCGTGGCCCCGATGCCGCAGTGGACCAAGGGCGACAAGACGACCGCGGAGAACGGCGGAAGCTCGCTGGCCATGCCCGAGGCGGGCAAGAACGAGGCTCTGGCCTACGCCTTCATCGAGTACGCCAACGCCGGCAAGGGCGTGCAGACCCGCATCAAGGCCGGCGCCTTCCCGGCGACCACCGCGGACCTGAACTCCCAGGCGTTCCAGGCCACGAAGTTCGACTACTTCGGCGGACAGGAGGCGAACAAGATCTTCGCCGAGTCGGCCGCGAAGGTCGGCCCCAACTGGTCGTACCTGCCGTACCAGGTGTACGCCAACTCGATCTTCAACGACACCGCCGGCAAGGCCTACGTCTCCGGCACCACGCTGACGCAGGGACTGAAGGCCTGGCAGGACGCCTCGATCAAGTACGGCAACGAGCAGGGCTTCACCGTCGAGAAGTAGCCGGGAAGCATTGAGCGCCGGGCGGCGCGGTGGACCACCGCGCCGCCCCCGTGCACCCCATCCGGAAGGACCGCCATGATCTCCACCCTCCTGTCCCGCTCGTCGCGCGGGGCGGACGGCGACCCCGTCCCCCGTCTCGGCTACGGTGCCGACTACAACCGTTCCTTTGGGCTGAGCAGGAGTGAGCCCATTCAGCCGCACGCCCCGAACGGTCTTGGGCGCACTGGTCCCCGGCGTACTCAACCCCGGGGCGGCGACACGCATCCTGTGCGTGGTCCGGGCCCGGGAGGCCAGATCCCTACACGGCCTGGCCATGTGGGTACGGCCAGAGGCGACGGGGAGGCCCTGAACCATCACGCTGGTGGAGCAGGGGCCCCGCACGCTGGCGCCGTATCCGGCGTCCCAGATCGCACGATCACGTTAACCCGATCGGCTCAGGGCACCGCAAGCCCGCAAGCGGACCATCACACGATCGAGCTAAACCGACCTCGTGCGCACTCCCCAGCGAGCAGTCACCAACCCCGAGCAGTGGCCCTGGGACGTGTGAGAGGAGGACGTCCGGCTGATGCGGGAGGCCGGCGCCAACGTCGTGTCCGTGGCGATCTTCTCCTGGGCCCGCATCCAGCCAGCCGCGGACCAGTGGGACTTCGGCTGGCTCGACGAGGTCATGGACCTGCTGCACCAAGCCGGCATTGGCGTCGACCTGGCCACCGCCACCGCGTCCCGGCCGCCCTGGCTGAGCACCGCGCCCACTCAAAGGACCACCTCCGGGCTGAGCGGGACATCCTGCGCGAGCTCACACCCGACGTGCCGGTCACCACCAACTTCATGGTGATGAGCGGCACCAAGGGCATGAACTACCCGGACTGGGCGGAGGAGATCGACTTTGTCTCCAACGACCACTACGTCCACCCCGGCCCCCAGGACCGCGACGAGCTGTCCTTCTCCGCCAACCTCACCAGCGGTATCGCGGGCGGCCGGCCCTGGTGCCTGATGGAGCACTCCACCAGCGCCGTCAACTGGCAGCCCGTCAACGTGGCCAAGGGGCCGGGCGACCTGGCCCGCGACTCGCTGCTGCACGTGGCGCACGGGGCGGACGCGGTGTGCTTCTTCCAGTGGCGGCAGTCGGCGGCCGGCGCCGAGAAGTACCACTCGGCGATGGTCCCGCACGCCGGCGCGGACAGCGATCTGTTCCGCACGGTGGCCGGTCTCGGCGCCACGCTCCGGGCCCTCGCCCCGGTCGCCGGTTGCGAACGGGAGCCGGCCCGGGTCGGGATCGTCTACGACTGGGAGTCGTGGTGGGCGAGCGAGCAGGACTCGCGCCCCACCTCGCTGCTCGACTACCGCCGGGAGGCGCTCGACTGGTACTCGGCGCTGCTCCGCCTCGGCGTCCGCGCCGACCTCGTCACCCGCGCCGACCTGTCCCGCCACCAGGTGCTGATCGCCCCGATCCTGCACATGGTGCCCGCCGACCTGGCCAAGGAGCTCACGCGCTACGCCGAGCAGGGCGGCCACCTGATCACCACCTACTTCTCGGCGGTCGTCGACGAGAACGACCACGTCTGGCTGGGCGGTTACCCGGGCGCCCTGCGCGACCTGCTGGGCCTGCGCATCGAGGAGTTCGGGCCGCTGCTCGCCGGGGACACGGTCGAGCTGGACGACGCGACCACCGGCAGCCTGTGGACCGACCGGATCACCGTCACCGACTCCCAGACACAGGTCCTGGCCCGCTACCTCACCGGCGCGCAGGCCGGCCGCCCTGCCGTCACCCGCCGTCCGACGGGCGGCGGTTCGGCCTCCTATGTCTCCACCCGGCTCGGCGTCGAAGGGCTCACCGCCCTGCTGCCGCGGCTGCTCGAACCGGCCGGCGTGGAGAGCGAACTTCCGGCGGCGGTACGCGGTCTGGTCGAGCTGACCGTGCGCCGCGGCACCGACAGCCGGTTCCTGTTCCTGGTCAACCGGACCGACGGCGCCGTGCCGGTGCCCGGGCTCACGGGAGAGGTCCTGCTCGGCGACGCCCTCGCCGACGGTGTGCTCACCCTCGGGCCCCGGGACGTCGCCGTACTGCGGCAGCCCACCAGCTGAGCCCCGGGACCCGTAACGCACCCGCACCCACGACTCCTCGGACGGCACACACCCGTCCGAGGCCCGTCCCTTCCCGCTCCGTGGCGGGAAGGGGCAGCACAGCCACCACACTCCAGTTGGGAGCACACGATGGCACGCCGTACCCGCACCAGACGGTCCCTCGGGGCCGCCGCCCTGACAGCCCTGGCCACCGGGGCCGCCCTGCTCAGTGTCCCCGCACAGGCCGAGGCCGCTGCCTCCGTCACCGTGACGCCGGACCCGTCGTACAAGCAGGAGAAGTTCGAGGGCTGGGGCACCAGCCTGGTCTGGTTCGCCAACGCCACCGGCGACTACCCGCCGGAGATACGCGAGAAGCTCGCCAGGCTCCTCTTCGGCGACGACGGCCTGGCGCTGAACATCGCCCGGTACAACATCGGCGGCGGCAACGCCCCCGACGTCAAGGACTACCTGCGCGCCGGCGGTGCCGTCGAGGGCTGGTGGAAGGCGCCCGCGGGCACCACCCGTGAGGACACCGACTGGTGGAGCGCCGACGACCCGGCAGACTGGAACAACGACGCCGACGTCACCCAGCGGTGGTGGGTGGACCGCATCAAGAAGGACATCACCCACTGGGAGACCTTCAGCAACTCCCCGCCGTGGTTCATGACGGTCAGCGGCTACGTCTCCGGCGGGTTCGACGCCAGCGCGGACCAGTTGAAGGCCGACTCGGTCGACGACTTCGCGGCCTACATGGCGGGCGCGACCAAGCGGCTGGAGAAGGCGGAGGGCATCAAGGTCGACACCGTCGACCCGTTCAACGAGCCCAACACCGACTACTGGAGCACCCGCCTCGGCGCGGACGGCGAGCCGGTCGGCGGCCGTCAGGAGGGCGCGCACATCGGTCCCGCGCTCCAGCAGAAGGTCCTCGCCGCACTGGCGCCCGCGCTGAAGAAGGCCAGGGTCGGAGCGGACATCTCCGCGATGGACGAGACCAACCCGTCGATCTTCGCGCAGAACTGGAACACCTACTCGCAGCAGTCCCGCGATCTGGTCGACCAGATGAACGTCCACACCTACGGCACCGGACAGCGCACCACCGTGCGCGACCTGGCCAAGGCCGCGGACAAGCCGCTGTGGATGAGCGAGGTCGAGGGCGACTGGGGCGACGGGCAGAGCTTCACGGACATGCGGCCCGGCCTCGGCCTGGCCCAGCGCATCGTCGACGACCTGAGGGAGCTGGAGCCCAAGGCCTGGGTGTTCTGGCAGCCGGTCGAGGACTACGACAACATGAAGCCGGGCGGCGAGTCCGCCAAGGGCGGCAACTGGGGCGAGATCCAGATCCCGTTCAGCTGTACCTCGAAGGACACGCTGGAGTCCTGCCCGATCTACACGAACACCAAGTTCGACACGGCTCGCAACTTCACGCACTTCATCAAGCCCGGCGACAAGCTGATCAAGGTGGACGACACCTCCAGCGCCGCGGCCGTGACCGCGAACGGCAAGGGCGCCTCGCTCGTCCACGTCAACAGCACCACGGCGCCCCGCACGGTCACCGTCGACCTGTCCAAGTTCCGCACCGTCAGCCGCGACGCGACCGTCACTCCGGTCGTCACCGACGCCGACGGAAAGCTCGAGCGGCAGGCCCCGATCGAGGTCAGCGACCGCAAGGCCACCTTCACCGTGCCCGCCCAGTCGGTGACCTCCTTCGCCGTCAAGGGTGTCTCCGGCGTCGCGAAGGACGCGCCGCTGCTGAGCAAGGGGCACAGCTACACGCTGACCGGTGTCCAGAGCGGCAAGGCAGTCACCGTCGCGAGCAACGGTACGAACCTCGTGATCGGCTCGGGCAACGGCTCCACCGCCCAGCTGTGGCAGCTGAGTGCGCGGTACGGCGAGACCGGCGCCCGTCAGCGCTACGTCTTCAGCAACCCGGCCGAGGGCAAGCGGCTGGCCGTCCGCGACAACGTGCCCGTAGTGGAGCCCGACACGGGCGAGCGGGACGCGGCCACCGAGTGGATCATGTCGACCACCGGTGACGGCACGTGGACGCTGGTCAACGCGGCCACCGGGCGTCTTCTGGAGGTCGGCGGCCAGGCCACGAACGAGGGCGCTGCCGTCACGACCTGGCAGCCGAACTCCGGCTCCAACCAGCGCTGGAGGGTCACGGACGTGACCGACGAGGGGGCGGACGGCTAGATCCGGATCGGTCCCGAGGTCCCGCATCGAGAGCTCTGCCGGACCGCGTCCGCCGCGGTGCGGCAGAGCTCTCGTCGCTGCTCCCGTCGCTCCATCGTGCCCCACTCGATGATCCCCGCGTTGTTCACCAACACGGAGACGGGACCCAGATCCCGTTCCGTCTCCGCCACCACTCGCTGCCAGTCGTCCGCGCTGCTGACGTCCAGGCGCAGGTTGCGGGACCGGCCGCCGAGTTCCGCCGGGTGTACCTCCGCGGGGAGTTCCCAGGCGCCGGCGTCGGGGCGCCAGCGTGAAACCGGGTTCGAGCAGTTCCAGACCATCGTACGGCAGCCGAAGCACGCGGCTTCGGTTCACCGCGGTGCCACCGCCGCCCACGCGGCGTCGTCCAGTGCCAGGTGCCGGTCGGTCTCCGTGCGGGAGGGCATGGTGGGTACGTCGTCCCTGGTGCGCAGTGCGGCGGCGGCCGCGAGGTGGCCGAGGCGCAGGCGGGACCGTTCGTCGTGGTTGTCCAGGACGCCGGAGAGGTAGCCGGCCGCGAACGCGTCGCCCGCGCCGACCGGTTCGACGACCTTGGTGGGCAGCGCGGGGACGAATGCCGGGGTGCCCTCGGTGTACGACGTGGCCCCGTGCTCGGCGTCCTTGACGACCACCACCGGCGCGGGCGCGAGCAGTGCGGCCACGTCGTCCGGGCGGGCGGTGCCCCACAGGGTCTCGGCCTCGTCGCGTCCGACGAACACCAGGTCCGCGGCGCGGGCGAGGGACAGCAGGCGCCGGGCGGCCTCCGCGGTGCCTCCGCTCCAGAGCGCGGGACGGTGGTTGACGTCGAAGGAGACGGCCGGCGTCGCGCCGGTCACGCGGTCGAGGAGGATCGCCTCCAGCAGGCGGGCGCAGCTCTTGGAGAGCGCCGCGGTGATGCCCGACAGGTGCACGAGGCGGGCGCCCCGCAGTGCGGGCAGCCGGGCCAGGTCCGGGCCCATGCGGGTGGCGGCGGAGCCGGCGCGGTAGTAGTGCGTGCGGGTGCGGTCCGGGCCGGGATCCTTGAAGTAGATACCGGTCGGCCGGTCCGGGTCGGTCTCGACCTGGCTCACGTCGATGCCGCGCGCGGTGAGTTCGGCCACGACACGGTGTCCGAACGGATCGTCGCCCACGCGGCTCAGCCAGGCGGCGCGGTGCCCCAGTCCGGCCAGCCCGCAGGCGACGTTGGACTCCGCGCCGCCGATCGTCATTCTGAGTGTGGCCTGCTCGGCGAGCGGACCGGTGTCCGGCGGACCGAGGACGGCCATCGTCTCGCCGACGCACACGACTTCGGCCGCGCGGCGCCGACCGTCGACGGCACGGGGCGGGGGCGGCAGGGGCACGGGATCCTCCTGGCGGGGGGTGGGTACGGGCCATGCGGTGACGACCGGTGGTTTGCGGTGACGCGGTGAACTGCGGGGAAGATGTGGTGCGTTGCGGGAATGCGGTGACCGTGGTGGTTTACGGGAGGCGTACGTCGCCCCGGGACCCGTACGCGGCCTCACGCTCCGCTCAGGCGCAGCAGGACCTTGCTGCTGCCGCTGTCCGGGGCGGCGGCGACGGCCAGGGCCTCCTCGGCTCGTGCGAGCGGGAAGCGGTGGGTGATCAGGGGTGTTACGTCCAGGCCGTCCCGCAGGGCGCGCAGGGCATCGTCGATCTCCTCGACGAAGCGGTACGAGCCGATCCAGGTGATCTCGCGGGTCACCAGGTCACCGAGGGCCGCGGGCGCGGCCGTACCGGGCAGGTTGCCTACCTGGACGAGGGTGCCGCCCCGGGCCGTGGCCCGCAGTACCGGGCCCAGCGCGGCCGGGGCGCCGGACGCCTCGAAGACGACATCCACGTCCCGCGGCAGCTCGTCGCCGGCCGTGAGGTCGCGGGTGTCGTCGGCGCCCATGGCATGGGCCACGGCGAGAGACGGGGCCGCCAGGTCGGCGGCGACGACGGTGTCCGCCCCGCGATACCGGGCGGCGGCCACGACCAGGGAGCCGATCGGGCCGGCACCGTTGACCAGTACGGTCCGGCCACGCAGGTCGCCGGCCCGCGCGACGGCGTGCAGGGCGACCGCCAACGGCTCGGCCAGGGCGCCCAGTTCCGTGCCGACGCCGTCGGGCAGCGGCCGGACCTGGTCCGCGCGCACCGCCCGGTACTCGCTGAACCCGCCGTCGGTGTGCGGGGTGAGGGCCGCCGAGCCGAAGTAGCGGACGTGCGGATAGAGGTTGGTGCGCCCCGCGATCCGCTCCGGCAGCACGCCGTCGCCGACGAGCTGGGCGGGATGCACGGTCACCGGCTGCCCTTCACGAAGCCCGGCACCGTCACGCGCGGCACCGTCACGCCCGGCACCGTCACGTCCGGCACCGTCACGCCCCGCGCTGCCACGCCCGGCGCCGCCGAGCCCGGTATCGCCCAGCCCAGTGTCTCCACGCCCGGCATCGCCACGCCCCGCATCGCCGTGTCCGGTGCCTTCCTTCCCCGCCCTGCCACGCCCGGTTTCGCCGCGCCCGGTATCGACACCCCCGGTACCGCCGCGCCCGGTGCCTCCACCCCCCCTACCCCCACTCCCGCCCGCCCCAGGCCCCAACGCGACGACCCGCCCCGCGACCTCGTGCCCGAGCACCAGCGGATGCGTCAGCGCGGCCGTACCGGACGCCCCGTTCCGCCAGTACGCGATGTCGGATCCGCAGATCCCGCCCCACTCCATGGCGATCAGCACCTCGCCGGGGCCGGGTACCGGCCGGGGCCGTTCCTCGACGCGTACGTCGCCGGGACCGTGCACCACGACGGCCCGCATGAGCCCCCCGTGGGCGACCGCATCGCGTTCTCCGGCTGCCGCTGTCATACGGCGTCCTCCAGGCGGACCAGGTCGCGTCCGCGGGTCTCGGGCGCGAGATACGCGCTGACGAAGGTGATGAGGGAGTAGACGACGAGCATCGCCGCGATGGGCCACCAGCTGCCGGTGACGGCGGTGAGGGTGGCGGCCAGGACGGGGCCGATCGCGGTGGCGAGGATGCCGCCGATCTCCTTGGCGAGCGCCAGCTGGGTGAACCGGGTGCGGGCGCCGAAGAGTTCGGCCATCGCCACGCTCTCCAGCGAGAACAGGCCGAGGACGCCGACGTTCAGGCCGAGGATCATGCCGATCATCACGGCGGGCGTCGAGCCGGAGGTGATGAGGAGCATCACCGGGAAGGCGACGGCCATGGTCAGCACGGTGAGCCCGAGATAGAGCGGGCGGCGCCCGAAGCGGTCGCCGAGCAGACCGACGAACGGCACCGTGGCGAAGCCCAGCAGCGAGCCGTACACGATCGCGTCCGTGGGCACGGACCGGCCGACGGCGAGGTTGGTGGCGATGTAGCCGACGAGGAACGTCTGGACGAGCCCGGAGTTGCCCGCCTGACCGAAGCGCAGCCCCAGGGCGAGGAAGAAGGCCTTGCCCTTGCGCTGCCGTATGCCGGCTGCGAGCACATCGCTGCGCTGCTCGTCGGCGTCGGCGATGACGGACTCGACCTCGTCGCGGGCGAGCGCCACCCCGTCCACCACGTCGGCGCGCTCCTCGAAGACGGGGCTCTCCTTGAGCCCGCGGCGCAGCCAGACGGCGAACAGCATCAGGGCGAAGCTGAGCAGGAAGGGCAGCCGCCAGCCCCAGGAGAGCAGTTGGTCCTCGCTGAGCACGGCGAGCAGGACGGCCCACAGTCCGGAGGCGGCGAGTGTCCCGGAGTTGGTGCCGAGCGAGACCAGCGAGGCGATCAGACCGCGCCGCCGGACGGGCGCGTACTCGGCGAGCAGCACGGTGGCCCCGGCGATCTCGGCGCCCGCGCCGAACCCCTGCACCAGCCGCAACACGACGAGCAGGACCGGCGCGAGGATGCCGATCGTGGCGTAGGTGGGCAGGACGCCGATCAGTGTGGTGGAGGCGCCCATCAGCAGGATGGTGAGGTAGAGGACCTTCTTGCGGCCGATCCGGTCGCCCATCCGCCCGAAGTAGACGGCGCCCGCGAGCCGGGCGACATAGCCCACGCCGTACGTGGCCATCGCGGCGATGAGCCCGATGGCGGGGCTGACATCCGGGAAGAAGATCTTGTTGAAGACGATCGCGGCGGCCAACGAGTAGAGCTGGAAGTCCATGAACTCCATGGCCGTGCCGAGCCAGCCCGACACGGCGGCTCTGGCCAGATCGCCGGTGCTGCGCTGCGCGGGCCGCGTCGGCTCCGCGCTGACGGCGCTGTCCTTCATTGTGAACTCCGTTGTTCGTTCGGGGACTGCGAGCGGTGGCGTGGGGGGTGAAGCAACAGATGGCTGGGGCCCGGGCCTCGGCCCGCCGACGTCGGGAACGGACTCAGATCTCGACGCGGCCGGCCCGCAGCGCCGGCAGCCGGTCCGCGACCGCGGCGGTGAGCGCGTCGTCGCCGGCCAGGTCCGCCGCGCCGACGGCACGCAGCAGCGCGCGCACCGTCTCCACGGGCCGTGCCGGAGATCTCCAGCAGTCGGTGAGCGCGTCCGCCGCCGGGTCGCTCAGGGGGCTGCCGGGCCGTGTGCCGTACGCCCAGGCGGCGAGGGCGAGTTCGAGGACCGGGGTGCTACGGCCGCGGGCGCGCAGCTCGCGCAGGGCGGGCAGCCAGCGCTCCGTGATCTTCAGTGAGGCGTCCGAGCCGATCTGCCGCAGCCGGTGGTGCATCGCGGGGTTGCGGAAACGTACGACGAGATCGTCGGCGTACGCCACCGGATCGGGACCGTCGGCGGGGAGGGTCGGGGCGACCTCGGCGCACAGCCCCCGGATCAGGCGCTCGCCCCAGTCGGACGCCAGGGCGTCGGCGACGGTGGCGCGGCCCGCGGCGAGACCCAGGTGGGCCAGCGCCGAGTGGGAGCCGTTCAGCAGCCGCAGCTTGGTGAGCTGGTACGGCGCCACGTCCGGGACGAACAGGGCGCCGTCCCGCTCCCACGGCGGCCGGGGCGCGGCGAACGCGTCCTGAAGGACCCACTGGCGGTAGGGCTCGCCGGTCACCGGCAGGGCGTCGTGCAGCCCGAGCGCGGCGTCGGCCGCCGCCCGGTCGGCCTCGCTCGTGGCGGGAACGATCCGGTCCACGACCGTCGCGGGGAAGGCGACGGCGTGGGCCATCCGGTCGAGGATCGTGTCCCGGTCGGGCCAGGAGGACGCCCGGATGAAGTCGCGGACGATCCGGTCCAGCGCGGCGCCGTTGCCCGCCATGTTGTCGCAGGACACCACGCTGACCGGCGGCGCACCGGCCCGCATCCGCGCGGCCAGCCCCGCGGCCAACCTGCCGATCGCCGTGGTGAGTTGGCCGCCGGCGGCTGCCGCCAGGTCGGCGGCGACCGGCGGTGCCGCGGTATCCAGTCCGCCGGTGACCGGCGAGCGGTGGTAGCCCTTCTCCGTGACGGTCAGGGTCACCACCGTCACGCTGGGGCCGGCGAGCAGGGCGTCGACGGCGCCGGCGTCCGGGCCCATCGCCAGGGCGTCGACGACCGCGCCGACGACCCGGACCGCGCTGCCGTCCGGGCGGCGTTCGGTGAGCGAGTAGAGGCAGTCCTGGTCCCGCAGCGCGCGCACGACATCGGCCGACCGGGGCGCGACGGCCGTGATGCCCCAGGGCTCGCCGGAGAGGACGGCGGCGTTCTCGGTGTAGACGGCCTGGTGGGCCCGGTGGAAGGCGCCGAGCCCGAAGTGCACGATGCGAGGGCGCAGCTCGGCGGGGTCGATACGGGGACGCAGCCCGGCCGCCAGCCGGGGGAGCGCCGCACGGTCCAGTGTCCGCAGGTCCACGGCGCTCACCAGTCGTGCACCGAGCCGTCGAGGCGGCGCGCGACGGGCAGGTAGCGCCGCTGGTACGGGAAGCGCTCGGCGGCCTTCTCGTCGTACTCCACGCCGAGTCCCGGCTCCTCGGACGGATGGAGCATGCCGTCGGCGAACGTGGCCCCGCCGCGGAACACCTCGGCGGCCTCCTCGGGGTGCCCCATGTACTCCTGGATGCCGAAGTTCGGCACGGCCAGGTCGAGGTGGACGGCGGCGGCCATGCTGACGGGGGAGAGGTCGGTCGCGCCGTGGGAGCCGGTGCGCACCTGGTGGAGCGCGGCGAGGTCGAAGATGCGCCGCAGATGCGTGATGCCGCCCGCGTGGACGACGGTGGTGCGCACGTAGTCGATGAGCTGCTGGGTGATCAGGTGCTGGACGTCCCAGATCGAGTTCATCACCTCGCCGACCGCGAGGGGCGTGGTGGTGTGCTCGCGGATGAGGCGGAACGCCTCCTGGTTCTCGGCCGGGGTCGGGTCCTCCATCCAGAACAGCCGGCAGCCCTCGACGCTCTTGCCGAACCGCGCCGCCTCGATGGGGGTGAGCCGGTGGTGCACGTCGTGCAGGAGGTGGAAGCCGAACCCGAAGCGCTCGCGCACCGCCTCCAGATAGGTGGGCGCGAAGCCGAGGTACGCCTCCGTGTCCCAGGGCTGCTCCTCGGGCAGATCGGTCGCGGCGGGCTCGTACAGCCTGCCCTTGCGGACCCCGTACGTGCCGCCCACGTCGGGCACCGCCGCCTGCGCCCGTACGGCCTTGTAGCCCAGCTCCAGACAGCGCTCGACGTCGTCCAGGAGCGAAGGGACGTCCGGGCCGCTGGCGTGCGAGTAGACGAGGACGCCGTCGCGGGACCGGCCGCCCAGGAGCTGGTAGACCGGCAGCCCGGCCGCCTTGCCCTTGATGTCCCACAGCGCGGTGTCGACGGCGGAGATCGCCGTCATGGTGACCGGGCCGCGGCGCCAGTACGCGCCCTTGTACAGGTACTGCCACATGTCCTCGATGCGCGCCGGATCCCTGCCGATCAGCAGCGGCACCACGTGGTCGCGCAGATAGCTCGCCACGGCCAGCTCACGCCCGTTGAGCGTGGCGTCGCCGAGCCCGGTCACCCCGTCCGTGGTGGTGATGCGCAGCGTGACGAACGTGCGCCCGGGGGAGGCGACGAACACCTCGGCGCGCTCGATCCTGCTCACAGGGGCTCCCTTCCAGTCGACCGGCACTCCTTCACGACCGGTACTTGTATACAAGCATCGGTCGTGAAGTACGGCAATACCTCTGCCGCACACGTTCCCGCAGTCCGTACGATGGGCACATGGCTCAAGCGAACGGGCGGCGGACGAGTCGGCGCGGCATCTACCTGAAACTGCGTCAGATGGTCCTGACGCTCGAACTCCCCCCCGGCGCCGCCCTGTCGGAGAACGAACTCGCGGCGTCCCTGGGCGTGAGCCGCACACCGGTGCGGGAGAGCCTGATCCTGCTGGCCCAGGAGGGCCTGGTGCAGATCTTCCCGAAGATCGGATCCTTCGTGTCCCGGGTGGACCCGGCGCAGGTCGCCGACGCGCAGTTCCTGCGGGAGGCCGTTGAGCTGGCCTCGCTGGACGACCTGCCCGCGCAGCCCGACCCGGCGCTGGTCGGTGAACTGCGCGACAACCTGGAGCGCCAGCGGCGCCCGGACCTCGGGCTCGAGGAGTTCTTCGAGCTCGACGAGGCCTTCCACCAGGGACTGATGCGGCTGAGCGGCCACGGCAACGTGTGGACCACGGTCGCCGCGGCCAAGGGCCACCTGGACCGGGCCCGGCGCCTCGGTCTGCACGAGAACGTGTCCCCGGCCGTCTTCGCCACCCAGCACCACGAGATCTTCGCGGCGGTCGTCGGCGGGGACATCACCCTCGCCCGCACCCGCATGCGCGATCACCTGCGCGCGGTCTTCAGCGACATCGAACGCATCCGCGCCCACTCGCCCGAACTCTTCGCCACCGGCCCCTCGACCGTCCCGGTGCGGCGCAACGTGGTGATCTGGGAGTAACGGCGCACGCGAGGTGACGGTTGCGCGCCGAGCCGGTAAGGACCCGCGTGCACCGGGCTCCCGTGGGTAGATGATCGCCTTGCACTGCGCGGCGGGCAGCCGACCACGGCCCGCCGGACACGAGTACGGGAGACATTCGGGCAGCATGGGACACCCGCCGACCGGTCCCTCCACCTCGCCGTCCCCGCAGACCCGCTTCGACGAGAGTTTCTGCGCACTCCTGCCCAGGCTCTACCGGCGCGCGGTCATGCTGGCCGGATCGAGGTCCTGGGCCGAGGACGCCGTGCACGAGGCGTATCTCAAACTGGCCGCACGGCCCCAGCGGTTCCTCGACCACCCGGAGCCGTACGCCTACGCCTTCACGGCGGTGCTGAACGTGGTACGCGACACGCACCGCCGCGAGCGCCGCCAGGTGCTGGTCGACGACGTGGACCTCCCGGGGGCCGCCGGAGGCGCCGACCGGGGCCGGCAGGGGGCGGTCGGACCGGTGGTCGCCGCGGCCTGGGACGGCGGAGTGGAGCGCAGCGACGCCGAGATGGAGGCGGTCCGGCTGCTGCGGCGGCTCTCTTCCCGGCAGGCCGGAGTGGTGGTACTCGTCGACCTGGACGGCTACACCATCGACCAGGCGGCACGGATCCTGAAGGTGCACCGTGGAACGGCCGCCCGGCACCGCGCGCGTGCGCTGGAGAAGCTGCGCTCGCTGCTGTCCGGGACGCAGGGCGAACGCGCGGACGGTTCGGGAAAGGAGCCGGGACATGAGGCCTGACGCGGAGCCCGACGACCGTGTGGCCGCGTTGCTGCGCGAGCGGCTACGGGCGGCGGACGAGGAGATCGCGACGCCGCCCGGGCTGTGGGACCGCGTCCGGGCGCCCGATCCCCCGCCCCGCCGCGCGGCCCTCGGTGCGCGGCTCCGGCTCGGGTGGGCGGTCGCGGCCGCCGTCCTGGTGAGCGCCGTCGTGCTGGGCTCCTGGTGGCTGGTCCGGCCGGTCGGCCGGACACCGCCGTCCGGGCCCGCGCGGTTCGCCTCCACGGTGACGGTGTTCAACGCCGAGCGGCCGTGCCGCCCGCTGCGCACGCTGGAGTGCGCGCTGCGGCTGGCGAAGGATCCGTACGGCGACTACGCGGACCCGGGCAACTCGGCCGGCCGCGTCTGGCACGGGGACCGCCTCGCGGCGGCGTGCGTCGTCACCCGCGGCACGATGGTCAGGGACGAGAGCGGCATCACGTCGACGCGCTGGTACCTCGTCAGAACCGGCGCGGGCGTGGAGGGCTGGCTGCCGGGAGTGCGTACCCGCAACACCGTGCACGTGCCCGTCTGTTCGGAGGGCGAGGCGCCCTGAGGACTTGATGTGTGACGAGCGTCACCCTCTTCCTGTCATACGGGAAGAGCGGCGTCTTCGTGTGCCGTGTGCAAGCACGACCACAGCACACAACACGGGGAGATTTCCATGCGTCTTCGTACTGCCCTCGGTGCAGCCCTCGCCCCTGCCGCCCAATTCGCCCCCCGTCGTTCCCCGTTGCCGCGCCCTGGGGTAGGGTCCCGACGGTTTCCAGCTACCGGTCGGTAGTGGGTGGACGCGGAGAGTGCCGGAGGGGCGAGACGATGGAATCCCACTGGAGTGAGGGCGGATCCGTACACCTGGACGGCACCCGGTTGGAGACGATGACCCTCGAACCGCTCCTCACCAGGGACTACGAGACGCGGCCCTCCCTGGTGTACGAGCGGCTGCGGCAGCGGCACGGCCCGGTGGCACCGGTCGATCTGCTGGGCGTGCCCGCCTGGCTGGTCCTCGGCTACCGCGAGGCGCTCCAGGTGCTCCAGGACGACGACGGGTGGCCCAAGGGACTGGAGAACTGGCGGGCCCGCTCGGAGGGACGCGTGCCGGCCGACTGGCCGCTCGGGCCGTCCCTTGAGGTCAACCACATCCTGATCCAGGGCGGCCCCGGATACCGCCCGCTGCGCACGGCCTGGGACGCGGCCCTCAAGCCGTTCCAGGACCCGCGCCACCCCCAGGCGAGGCGGCTCAAGAACGCCGTCACCGCCTACGCGGACGATCTGATCACCCTGATGGGCCAGGGCGGCGTCACGGGCGTCGCGGATCTGTCCGCCCAGTTCTCCCGGCCGCTACCGCTGATGGTGGCCAGCCATCTGCTCGGCTTCCCCGGCTCCCAGGGCGACGACGCGCTGATGGACATGTGGCGGGTGCTCGACGCGGGACCGGACGCCGAGGCCGCCCTGGACCGGCTGCTGGCGACGCTCGCGGAACTGGCATCGGTGAAGCTCGAGACGCCGGGGGACGACTTCCCCTCCTACCTGCTGGCCGCGCACCGGAACCTGTCGCTCGACGAACTGGCCCGAGAACTGTTCATGCTGCTCGGTATGACCTCCGACCACGTCGGGATCCTCATCTCGAACACCGTGGTCGAGGTCATCTCCGGCGAGAGCGGCGTGCGGGCCAGCCTGTCCGCCGGGATGGTCCGGGAGACCATGAACCGGGTGGTCATGCGCAAGCCGCCGCTGGTCAACTTCGTGCCGCGGTTCGCGGCCAAGGACACCCTGCTCGGCAACTACACGATCCGCGAGGGCGACCCGGTGTGGGTGTCCTCCGCCGCCGCGCACGCCGACCCGCTCTTCGCCGACCACGTGGCCTCCGGCACCACGATCAGCACCCGGGCCCACCTGTCCTGGGGCGCGGGCCGCCGCCAGTGCCCGGCGCGCGAGCTGGCATCGACGGTCGCCGCGGTCGGGGTGGGCCGCCTGTTCGAGCGGTTCTCCCAGCTGGACCTGGCGCTCCCGGCCGACCAACTGCCGTGGCGCTCCTCGCCGTTCATGCGCGGCCTGCGCTCGCTGCCCGTACGGTACGAACTCGGCCCGGCGCCCGGGCCGCCGCCGTCGCCGGCCCACCCCGCACCGGAGTCGGCCGGGGAACCGGTGACGCCGGACGCGTCCGCCCGGCAGCGCTCATCCCTGTGGCGCTACCTGACCGACCTCATCCGTGGCGGCCGCTGACCCCGCCGCCCGGCGCAGGTGCCCGGCGAGCGCTGCGGCGCCCGCCGACCCGGCGCTGTCCTTGCCGCCCCGGGCCAGCAGCAGGCGGCGGCGCGCAGCGGTACGACGGCCAGCCCGGCGGCGGCGAGGGTGACGAGGAGGCTGAGGCCGGCGAACGCGACCAGTGCGGCCGGCGGCGCCGTCGGTGCCGTCTGCTGCTGGCGCTGCCCGCCGCGTCGTTCGACGCCGCCGCGCCGTGGCTGCTTGCCTAGTAGCGGTTCTTCGAGGCCGCCACTCGGCGACTGGGTACTGCGCCCGCGGACGGTGACAGCGACCTCGGCGCCGCGCCGGTCTCGGGCGGCCTGGTCCGGCCGGGAAGGGATGCCTGAACCCGTTCCTGCCGCGGCAACGTCCCGTTCTCCTCGGCGCGCACGCCGGGTGAGCCGGACGGCAAGGAGTTCGTCACCGTCCGGCTCACCGCTCCGCTGCGCCGACCGTCAGGAGGACTCGGCGGTCTGGTACAGCTTCTGCGCGTCCGCGCCAAAGTACGGCCCGTACATCGCGGTGGGCAGGAAGTTGTACTTGAAGCTGTTCACCGAGGACTGCAGCCCCTTGCCGGTGGCCTCGTCGAACTGCGTGAACCACGGGCCTCCGCTGGAGCCGCCGGTCATGTCGCAGGTCAGTCCGTGGTCGTCGGACAGCAGGAAGTCCCGGTACGTGGTGCCGCTGCAGTAGATGAACTTCTCGCCGTCGTACGGCGCCGCGGCCGGGAAGCCGAAGGCGTACATGGTCTTGTTGTAGCCCGTGTTGAAGGCCAGGCCCTGGCCGCCGACGACGTCGGTCAGCTCCTTGCCGTCCAGCGGCGCGACGACGGCCGCGCCGACGTCGTAGTTGATGTCCTCACTGGCCGTCCACTGCGGTGTGGACAGGGTCTTGGAGGCGGCCCACTTGCCGTACGGGGCCTGACCGTCGTGGTAGCCCGGCACGAACACCCAGTTGGTGTGCCAGGAGCCCTCCAGCTTCACGCAGTGGCCGGCGGTCATCACGGTGCTCTTGTTGGCGCTCGTGACCGCGTTGCCGGAGCAGGAGGCGGTGCGGCCCTGGTAGGTGAAGAACACCCGCCCGGCGGTCTGTACGACGGCTCCGCCGCCGGTCCAGGGGCCACCGCTGTGGGGAAGCTCCAGCAGCCCGGCGGCGGAGTTCGGCGCGGACGGCTGGATGAGGGTCTTGTCGCCCCTGCGCGGGGCCGAGTCCCGCACGTCGGAGCGGTCGACCGACAGCACGTCGAGGGGAGTTGCCTGACGCATCCGCTCCGAGGTCCAGAAGTCACGGGCGTGTTCCTGCGCCGAGAGTGTCCTCACTCCCGGCGCCGCGTCGGCGGCGTTCGCCGGCGCGGCGGTGACACCGGTGGCCAGAAGCGCGGCGACGCCGGCCAGCGTGCCGAGGACGCTGCGGCGGGTGCCGTCGGAGGGGCGGCGTATGCGGAGGCTGCCTATCACGCGGTCTCCTTCTGCGGTGAGGGCCGGGCGGACCGTCCGGCCAGGCATGCAGGGACTGTTCCTGTGAGCGGTCAGGAAGGGCAGCGTGTCACCGGGAACGCGTCTTGGACAGGTACGCGTCATGATGATGACCGAAAAGCCACACTCTCTCTGCATGGACGACACGCGAAGGTCCTGGTCAGCGCCAGTTGCCGGAGCACCGCATGGCCATCCGCGCCCGGAACTCGATGACATATCCGGCCCCGGTGGTGAGCAGGGCGGTGACGAGGGCGAGGATCAGGGAAGTCCAGTTCATTCAGGTGTAGTCGGGTTTGCCGGAGTAGCTGGTGCCGTCGGCGCGGATGCAGTCGAAGCGCAGGGGGAGGCAGGAGGGTGCGACCAGGGCTGGGGTCGCCCCGCAAGTGCCATGGCGATGGCCATGAGCAGGGCGATCATCGCACCGACGACACATAACGGGATCTCCCGCACAGTACACAACACAGCGTGACCTTCGGGGGAACGATGCGGTAACGGCGGGCAACCCTGGGGGAGTTGGCTCGGTCTGGTCCGCCATGAGGATTTCTTTCCTGATTCACAACGCCTACGGCATCGGAGGCACCATCACCACCACCTTCAACCTGGCCGGGGCGCTGGCCGACCGGCACGACGTGGAGATCGTCTCCGTGCTGCGGCACCGGGAACGCCCCAACTTCGCCCTGGACCCGCGAGTGACGCTCAGACCGCTGGTGGATCTGCGGCACGAGAAGGAGCATCCGCTGCATCTGAGACCGGCGAGGGTCTTCCCCTCCGCCGAGTACCGCCACCACCAGTACAGCGAGCTGACCGACGAGCGGATAGCCGAGTCCCTGGCGGTGACCGACGCCGACGTGGTGATCGGCACCCGCCCGGGGCTCAACGTGCATCTCGCGCTCCAGGCCCCGCCCGGAGTCGTCCGAGTCGGGCAGGAGCACCTCACCCTCGACAACCACCATCCCCGCCTGCGGAACGCGCTGCGCCGCGCCTACCGCGGGCTCGACGTGCTCACCACCGTCACGGAGGCGGACGCCACCGCCTACCGGCGCAAGATGCGGCTGCCCGGAGTCCGCGTGGCGGCGCTGCCCAACAGCGTGCCCGACCCCGTGCTGCCGCCCTCGGACGGCACCGCGAAGATCGTGATCGCGGCCGGCCGCCTGGTCCCGGTGAAGCGCTACGACCTGCTCGTCGAGGCCTTCGCCCGGGTCGCCGCCGAACACCCGGACTGGCGGCTGCGCATCTATGGCAAGGGCGAGGAACACGACCGGCTGCGGCAGCTCATCGAGCGCCTCGGCCTGGACGGCAACGTCTTCCTGATGGGCGCGGCGGCCCCCATGGAGGCGGAGTGGGTCAAGGGCTCGATCGGGGCGGCCGCGTCCAACTTCGAGCCGTTCGGCATGACGATCGTCGAGGCGATGCGCTGCGGACTGCCCGTCGTGAGCACCGACTGCCCGCACGGCCCCCGCGAGATCATCGCGGACGGCGCCGACGGCCGCCTCGTGCCGGTCGGTGACCGCGACGCGCTGGCCGCCGCCCTGCTGGACCTGGTCCGCGACGGCGAACTGCGCCGGCGCATGGGCCGTACGGCGATGCAGAACGCGCGCCGGTTCGCACCCGGCCCGGTCGTGCCCCTGGCCGAGGAGCTGTTCGAGGAGGCGATCACGGCGCGGAAGAACGGGAGACCGGTCGCACCGGAACGCGGGTCGGTGCAGCGCGTCCTGGTCAGCCAGGGCTGCGCGGCCCGCGACGCCGCCCACGCCGCGGCCGGCAGTGCCCTGCGCGCCGTACGGAAGGGACGGAGCTGACCATGGAACGCGCCACGGAAACCCGCAGGGACCACGCCACGGAGACCCGGGGGAGCCCGAGAAGGTCCTGCACACCCTCGATCCCGAACCGGGCGGCGACGGCCGCTGCCACGCCGTCCTGGAGCCGCTGCCCGTCCTCGCCGAGGGCCGATGGGACCTGTACCTGCTCTCCGGGCCCGGTGCGCAGCGGCAGCGGCTGCGCCCCGGACCGCGGGATGTGCGGGCCCTCGTCGACGGACACCTGCGGGAACGCACGTCGCCGGTCGCCGTGCGCGTGCCGTACGCGACGAAAGACGGCTACCTCGCGGTCCGGGCCTGGCTGCGCACCGCCCACGCCGAAGTCCACGGCCTCCACGTCACCGACGGGTCGACCACCGTCCGGGCCCGGCTGCACGGCGCCTCGCTCGCCGACGGGGCCGTCGTGCGCCTGCGGCTGCGCGGCGGCAAGGGCACCGCGCTGTCCGCCGGGGCACGGGCCGACGGCGACGGCCGCGGGTTCTCCTTCACCGTGGACCACGGGCAGTTGACGGCCGGCATCTGGGACCTCTCCGTCCAGCCCGCCGCGGACGCCCCGCTGATCCGGATCGGCCGGCTCCTCGACGACGTGGCCGACCGCAAGGCGGTCTTCGTCCATCCGTCGGCCAGGGCGGTGGACGGCGCCCTCCAGGCCCTGGTAGAGCCGCTCGGCGCCTCCTGCAGCCGGCCGTTGCGGGCCAGCGCGGAGCCATGGTGGACCAGCGCGCGGGCCAGTTCGTAGGCGGCCGGGGACTGCTCCAGGTGGTCGATGGCCTCCGCGTGCAGGTCGAGCGCCACCTTGCCGCTGGTCACGTCGGCCTGCGCGTGCAGCGCCTGGCCGAGTGCCGCAGCGTCTCGTTGATCACTGCCCGGGTGTAGACGAGACGCGGCAGATCGTCGTGGCTCAGCCGCTGCCGGCCGGCGAGCATGTCGTCGACCTCGGCGTGCAGCCGGCGCTCCGCCTCCGGATGCTGTGCCAGCAGGCTGAAGGCGGAGGCCCATCTGCGCGGCGCTGCCACAAGTGCGAGGTGCGGATCTACGCCTACAACGAGGCCTCGCTCACCCTGCACCGGCGGCTCGGGTTCGTTCCGGAGGGCCGCCTGCGCGATCACGCGTTTCTCGCCGGCCGGCACCGCGATGTCGTGCTGATGGGCATGCTCGCCGACGAGTTCGCCCGGCTGCACGGGATGGGCGACGTCAGCACGTACCCCCGGTCCGTGGCAGGCGGTACTCCGAGCTGATCCGGTACTCGCCCGGCGCGGCGGCCGTCAGGCGGGTGAACGCGCCGTCGCGGGTGAGGCAGCCGCCGTCCGAGCGCAGCCAGGGCGAGTGGGCGATGCGCACGGTCACCGTGCCGGGGCGGGGGAGACGCACCTCCAGCGCGGCACCCGTGGTGCGGAGCACCACGGCGGGCGGCGACACCAGGGGGACCGCGTCACGGACCCGGTACACGTGCCAGTGACGGTCGTGCCACACCGGCTCCAGCCAGCGCGGCCGGTGCTCGCGGAGCAGCGCCGCCTCGGCCTCGGCATGGCGCTCCGGCGCGGCCGAGGGCAGGACGACGAAGCCGACGGCCCAGCGGTCCAGCCAGGCCCGGTAGGCGGCGGCCGAGAAGGTGCCGTCGTAGAACAGGCGCCCGCGCTCCACGTCGAGTTGGCGGTTCCAGCCGCGGGCCAGGTGGACGTGCGGGGCGAACAGGGCGGCCTCGCGGTGGCTGGCGGCCGGGACCACCTCGACGCGGGTGCGGTCGGCACCGAGCCCCTTCAGGGCCCGTACGACGCCGTGCGTGTCGGACGCCCAGGCCGGTACCGGCGCGGTCACCCGCTGGTCGGCGAGCGTCCCCGGCAGGATCCACGCGACGGAGAACACGAGCGCGGCACCGAGAGCGGTACGCCGCCCGAGCGGCCGCCGCGGTGTGGCCGCCAGCGCCGCGAGCAGCACCGGCGCGGCGAACAGGCCCGCGAGCCGCTCGACGTTCGTGCCGACCGGTGAGGGCACGAGGTGGACCAGGACGGCGCCGGCGGCGTAGACGGCCCCGCTGCACCGGGCCACGCGCCAGCCGCGCGGGACGAGCGCGGCGACGGCCGACCCGAGCAGCACGGGCGGCAGGAGCCGCGGGAGGGGCATCGGCTGCTCGCCGGTGAACGGGAACAGCGCCGTGGTCGCCGCTACGGCGACGGCCGGCGGCACCAGGAGGGCGAGCGCGCTGCCCCGGTCGCGTACGGCGAGGAAGGCGGCCCCGACCACGGCCAGGAACAGCCCGGCCAGCGGAGAGGCCAGCGGGGCCAGGGCCGCGTACGCCGCCGCGAGGCCGGGGCGCCGCTCGCCGGTCACGTGCAGACAGGCGGCGAGCCCGAGGGCCACGCCCAGCGCGAAGGTCGTCCGGCCCGCGGCGACGTCGCACCACAGCGTCAGCGCGGCGAGCAGCGCCGGGCCGAGCGGCCTGCGCACCCCGGCGCGGACGAGGAGCAACGCGGTCAGCCAGGTGGCCGCGAGGCCGGAGCCGACGCTCACCGCACGCACGCCGAACGCGGCCATCACATAGGGCGACAGCACGCTGTAGCTCGCGGTGTGCGTCCCTCCGTACCAGAACAGCGGGTACGCCGACCCGCCGTACTGCGCCGCGAAGTCCGCCCAGGCCCGCTGGGCGGCCAGGTCGCCGCCGCCGGTGGCGAGGAACGCCCACCACACCGCGTACGGCGGGAGCGCCGCGAGGGTGGCGAGCAGCGGGACGCGGTACCGGTGCCGGAGTCCGGCGACCGGTGGCGCGGGCGGGTGCGCGCGGAGGTGCGGGGCGGCGTCGGCCGGTGGCGTCACGGACATCCTGCTCGGTCGCGGGGTCGATACGGGGCGGGCCACGTCAGACGAGCCCGCCCCTCTCAACCCGCACCGGGGCCGGAAGGTCATCGGCAGAGCGGTACACAGCACTCCGGCGGCTCAAGCGGGCTGCCGTCCGTCGGGGCCCTGAGGTCGGTGGGGTGCAGGTTGTGGAGGTGTGTGCGTTGCAGGGGTGGCACTCGGTGGCCCGCGCAGGCGGTGGAGTGGCGCGCGCTGTGCTGTGGCACTCCGGCGACTCAAACAGGCATGCTGCGCTGACGGGGAGAAAGAAGGTGGCAC
The DNA here is from genome assembly GCF_014495685.1 of Streptomyces sp. TRM68367. Taxonomy (GTDB): domain Bacteria; phylum Actinomycetota; class Actinomycetes; order Streptomycetales; family Streptomycetaceae; genus Streptomyces. Next base: position 55,394 of record NZ_JACTVI010000046.1, read on the forward strand.
GGGGCCGCTCGTGGTCGAGGTGCCGCATCGGGGCGACGGCGGTTCGCCCCGCATGCCGCGCAGCGCCACCCCTTGGTGCTGACCGAGAACGAGAACCTGATGCCCAGCCCGCTCAGCCCGCCGCAGGCGACCCCGCGCACGCCATGAGGAGCCCGGCGAGCAGGGCGGTGCGCGCGGGGACGTGGTCGAGCAACTCCTTGTCGTCGCTCGGGGTTTCCAGCTCGACCAGCGTGCGCAGATCGCCGGTGATCTCCGGCAGGGCGGCACGGGCCCGGGACTCGACGGCGCGCAGCGGCACGGGCGGCACTCCTTCCGCGTGACCTTCGTACGTCGGGGCGGCGGTCACCGGACGGGTACCCCCGGGCCGAGCGGGATGCCCAGCGCCCACCACGCGTAGAACAGCAGCGTCCACGCCACCAGCATGACCAGACACAGCGGCAGCGTCAGCGACAGCAGTGTGCCGATGCCGGCCGAGCGCCGGTAGCGCTGGACGACACCGAGCGTCGTGACGAAGTACGCGCTCATCGGGGTCGCCGCATTGGTGCACGAGTCGGCGATGACGCCTTCGCGGACATCCTCGGCCTGCCCACCGTGTGGATCCCGCACTCCCACCCGTCGTGCGCCCAGCACGCCCCCGACGAACACCTGCTGGCGCCGGTGGCCCGGGAGGGGCTCGCCATGATGGCGGGCCTGTTCTGGGACCTCGGTGAGCAGCCCTCGGGGGCTATCCGGCGAGCTCCTTCGTGATCCTGTCCAGCATGAACGCCGAGGACTCGCGGGCCCGCTCCTCCCAGGCGAAGACACAGGACGTGGCGACGCCGTCGAAGTTCAGCTCCCGCAGGGTGCCGAAGAAGGCGTCCCAGTCCACCTCGCCCTGGCCGATGTCCAGGTGCTGGTGGATGCGGGCCGGGGTGCCGGGCGGGTTCATGATGTAGCGCAGGCCCGAGGACCCCTTGTGGTTGAAGGAGTCCGCGATGTGCACGTGCCGGAGCTTGTCGCCGGCGTAGCGCATCATCGCCGCGATGTCCGCGCCGACCTCCTTGGCACCGGACAGGTGGAAGGAGTGCGGGGCGCAGTAGAGGTAGTTCACCCACGGCTTGTTGATCGCGCGGACGAGATCGACGGCCGGGGTGTTCTCCTCGCAGAAGTCGTCCGGGTGCGCCTCCAGGTTCAGGGCGATGCCTTCGCGCTCGAACACGGGGAGCAGTTCCTCCAACGACCGCCAGAACGCCGCCTCGCTCTCGGCGGCCCGCTCGGGGCGGCCGTTGAACTCCGAGTTCATCAGCGGACACTCGAGGTCCGTGGTGATCTCGATCATCCGCTTCCAGTAGCGGACGGCGGCCTGCCGCTCGGTCTCGTCCGGCGACGACCACTTGTACAGCGGCAGCACCGAGGAGAGCTGCACACCGTGGGTGCGCAGGGACTTCTTCAGCGTGGCGATGCGCTCGGCGTCCGCGCGCGGGTGCAGGAAGAACGGCATGAAGTCGTCCCGTGGGGACAACTCGATGTACTCGTAGCCGAGTTCGGCGACCGTGCGCACCATCTCGTCCATCGGCAGCGCGCGGAGCATGTACGGGTCGAGGGCGATTTTCATGCGGTGCCTCCGTAGAAGGCTGGGCGGGGCTTCATGTCGACGGGGACGACGGTGCCGTCGGACTCCAGGGAGCGGACGGCGGCGTCGGTGATGACGGTGGCGGCGTAGCCGTCCCAGGAGGACGGGCCGGTGGGCTCGGTGCCGGTGGCGACGGCGTTGATCCACTCGCGGAACTCGGTGTCGAAGGCCTCGGCGAACCGGCCCTTCCAGTCCTGGAGGACGGCGGTGCCGTGCCGGCCGGCGGTGCGCACCCCGACGGCGGCCGGGTCGGGCAGCCGTACCAGGCCGTCCTCGCCGACGACCTCGCACTGGATGTCGTAGCCGTACTGGCAGTTGACGAAGACCTCCAGATCGATGCGGACCCCGTTCGCCGTCTCGAAGATCATGATCTGCGGGTCCTTGAGGTGCGGGAACCGCTTGGTGGTGGCGCGCGGCGTGACCACCTGCGTGGAGACGATCTCGTCGTCCAGCAGCCAGCGCAGCACGTCGATCTCGTGTACGGCGGTGTCCTGCGCGGCCATCGCGGAGTGGTACGAGTCCGGGACGGTCGGATTGCGGTGCGCGCAGTGGGCCATCAGCGGGGTGCCGAGGGAGCCGGAGGCGAGCAGCTCCTTCATCTGGCGGTAGCCGGGGTCGAAGCGGCGCATGAAGCCGACCTGGACCAGGCGGCGGCCGTGCGCGCGCTCGGCCTCGACGATGCGCAGACAGTCCTCGGCGGTGGTGGCGAGGGGTTTCTCGCAGAACACGGGCTTGCCGGCCGCGATCGCGGCCAGCACGTGCTCGGCGTGCGTGGGACCCCACGAGGTGACGAGTACGGCGTCCACGTCGGGGGAGGCGATCAGGTCGGCGCCGGTGGGCAGCGCGCTCGCGCCGACGCGGACGGCGACCTCCGCGGCCCGCTCAGCGTCGATGTCGGTCACGGCGGTGACGGTGGCCCCGGTGACGACCTCGGTGAGCCGGCGGATGTGGTCCTGGCCGATCATTCCGGCGCCGATGACGCCTACACGTACAGGCATGGTCGATTCCTTACAGAGAGGTCAGGAGAAGCGGGCCCGGAGCTCGGCTTCCAGCGTTTCCAGCGTGCGCCCCTTGGTCTCGGGGACGTAGAACTTGACGAAGCCGAGGGAGAAGATCCCCGCCACCACGAACAGGAAGAACGTGTTGGAGATCCCGATGCCCGACACGAGCGACGGGAAGACCAGCCCGATCACGAAGTTGGTCAGCCACAGCACCACCGCCGCGACACCCATGCCGAAGCCGCGCGTCCGCATCGGGAAGATCTCCGAGAGCATCAGCCAGGTCACGGGGGAGATCGCGCCCTGCTGGAAGGCGAGGAAGGTGACGGTCATGGCGAGCACGGCGAAGGCGCGGGGGTCGCCGGAGGGCAGCACCAGCGAGAAGATGCCGATCAGCAGCAGCGCGACGGTGGTGCCGGCCTGGCCGGTCATCAGCATCGGCCGGCGCGGGACACGGCCCAGCAGCCAGATGCCGACGAAGGTGGCCAGTACCGAGATCACACCGTTGGCGATGTTCGCGGTCAGCGCGCTGTCCGAGGCGAAGCCGGCGTCGGTGAGGATCTGGCTGCCGTAGTACATGATCGTGTTGACGCCGGTGATCTGCTGCACGATCGCGATGCCGAACCCGACGAACATCAGCTTGCGGATCCACGGCACGCTCTTGATGTCCTGCCAGCCGCCGAGCTTCTCCTGCTCCTCCTTGACGGCGAGCGCGGTCACCTCGCTCAGCTCGGCCTCGGCCCGCGCTTGCGAGCGCACCTGCTTGAGCACGTCGAGGGCGTCGGTGCAGCGGCTCTTGGACGCCAGCCAGCGCGGGCTCTCCGGCATCACCAGCATGCCGAACCACAGCACGACGGCCGGAATGGTGGCGATCACCAGCATCCAGCGCCACACGCCACCGGACTCGCCGCCCACCCGAGCAATGATCGCGTTGGACGTGAAGGCCAGCAGCTGACCGCTGACGATCATCAGTTCGTTGCGGGTGACCAGCGCACCGCGCCGCTCGGCCGGCGAGACCTCCGCGAGGTAGACCGGCACGGTCACCGACGCGCCGCCGACCGCGAGGCCGAGCACGAACCGCGCCACCACCATCACCGCGGTGGTCGGGGCGAGCGTGCAGCCGAGCGCGCCGACGAAGAACAGCACGGCGAGGGCGAGGATCGTACGACGCCGCCCGCGCGCGTCCGAGAAGCGCCCGCCGACGACGGCGCCGAGCGCCGCGCCGAGCAGCAGCGAGCTGGTGACCATGCCCTCGGTGACCGGGGTCAGGCCCAGGTCGTCGGTCATGTACGGCAGTGCGCCGTTGATGACGCCGGTGTCGTAGCCGAAGAGAAGGCCACCGAAGGTGGCGATGATGGTGATGACCCGCAGTCGCCGGGAGACCGCGGGTGAGGGGTCGTCCGCGACGGCGGTGGCCGGGCCCTGAGCGTTGGGCTGCGTGACTTCCATGGGCCGCCTCCTACGGGTGGAGTTTCGGGCGTCGGGTTCCCGCGAGACCGCAGCCGGCCAGGTGCTCACGGGTGCGTACAGCGATGGGCAGCGGCACGTCGGGCGCGCACGGGTACAGGTCCTGCTCGACGATCACGAACAACTCGGCGTCCAGCTGGGCCAGTTCGGTCACCACGTCGGCCGGCTTGGGCACGCCGGCGGGCGGGGTGACGCACACGCCGCGCTTGACGGCCTCGCCGAAGGAGAGGTTTTCGGCGGCGACCTGGGCGAGGATCTCCGGGTCCATCTGCTTGATGTGCACATAGCCGACCCGCTCGCCGTAGCGGCTGATCAGGTCGAGGTTGTCCCCGCCGCCGTAGGCGACGTGCCCGGTGTCCAGGCACAGGTTCGTGTAGCGGCTGTCGGACTCGTTCAGCAGCCGCTCGATCTGCGGCTGGGTCTGGATGTGGCTGTCGGCGTGCGGGTGGACGACGAGGTGTACGTCGTACTCCTCCAGCAGCAGTTTGCCGAGCCGGTCGGCGGCGCGGCCGAAGCCCGCCCACTGCTCCGCGGTCAGCTCCGGCGACTCGGTGAACTCACCGGTCCTCTCGTCCCGGTACATCGGCGGGATGAAGACCAGGTGGTGGGCGCCCGCGGCGGCGGTCAGCGCGGCGACCTGCCGGACGTGGGCCAGCATCTCGTCCCAGGCCTCAGGCCGGTGCAGCGCGCCGAACGCCGTGCCGCCGGAGACCTTCAGGCCCCGCGCGTCCAGCTCTTCCCGGAGCCGCTGCGGATCGATGGGCAGATAGCCGTACGGCCCGAGCTCCAGCCACTCGTAGCCGGCCCGGGCCAGCTCGTCGAGGAAGCGGGTGTAGGGAACCTGGTGCTCGTCCTCGGGGAACCAGACGCCCCAGGAATCGGGGGCGGAGCCGAGGCACAGGTTGCCCGCGGTGGTGCGCAGCGGGGGAGGCGCCGTTGCCATGGTGCGTGTCCTTCGGTCGGGAACGGACGGCGGCTGTCGCGCTCTACTAGAGCGCTCTAGACGAGTACGATGGTCCTGCCCAAATGTCATGTCAATAGCTTGTTGCCGGCAGATTTCGCGACGCCCGTAAGGTTGGGGCGGAGTCGAAGGGTGGTTCACAGGTGGATGCATCGGGCAAGCAGCGGCCCACCATGTCAGATGTCGCACAGCGCGCGGGCGTATCCCGCGCGCTCGTCTCGATCGTCTTCCGCAACCAGCCAGGAGCGAGCCAGGAGACCCGCGAACGGGTGCTCCGCGTCGCCGACGAGATCGGCTACCGTCCCGACAACGCCGCCCGGTTGCTGGCCCGCGGCCGCAGCCGCACCATCGGCGTGATGTTCATCGTGCAGCAGACCTTCCACACGGACCTCATCCAGGGCATCTATCCCGAGGCCGAGCGGCTGGGCTACGACGTGCTGCTCTCCGCCGCCACCGAGGGCCGCAGCGAGGCCAAGGCGGTCGAGGCGCTGCTCAGCCACCGCTGCGAGGCGGTGATCGTGCTCGGGCCCGACGAACCGGGCTACCTGGACGAGCTGGGCCGCCGCACGGTCGCCGTCTCCGTCAGCCGCCGGGTGCCGCACGCCCGCGTCGACTTCGTGCACTCCGCCGAGGGCAAGGGCATCCGGCAGGCCATGGACCACCTCGTGGAACTCGGCCATCGCCGGATCGTGCACATCGACGGCGGCCGCGGCCCCGGCTCGGCGGACCGGCGGCGCGCCTACCGGGCCGCGATGCGCCGGCACGGGCTGGAGTTCGAGGTGCGGGTGATACCCGGCGAGCACACCGAGGGGTCGGGCATCGAGACCGGGCGCATGCTGCTCGCGGAACGTGACCGGGGGCTGCCGTTGCCGACGGCGGTGCTGGCCGGGAACGACCGGTGTGCGATGGGTGTGCTGATCGCCATGACACGGGCCGGGGTCGAGGTGCCGCGCGACCTGTCCGTCGTCGGCTACGACGACAGCCACCTCTCCCATCTGATGCCGATCGGTCTGACCACGGTCCGCCAGGACTCGGGGCTGATGGCGGAGCATGCGGTGCGGTTCGCCGTGGAACGGCTGGAGAACCGGGAGCTGGAGCCGCGGGAAGCCGTGATCGACCCGAAGCTGGTGGTACGGGGGACGAGCGGGCCGCCGCCGAAGGACTCCGTCTGAGCGGTGCCGGTTACGGGGTGACTGTCGGGTTGGTGTGGGCCGGGGTGGAGGCGCCAGCCCGGCGCTACGGGGTGCCGCTTCGCCCACCCGTGCCGCCCCAGCGGCACGACTGTCCGCGGCTACGGCTGTCAGCGACGCCGCGCGGACACTGGGACGAGGGGCAACCGCAGCCGCAAGCCCGCGCCGCCGCAGCCGACGACGGCGCGCAAGGTGTTCGCAAGCCGCGGGCATGCGTGCCTCCCCCGGTGCCTTAAGGCGCCTTAAGGCCCTGGGAGGCACTCCCCAGGGCGGCACGGGTGGGCGCGGGCGGCACCCCGTCAGTGCCGGGCTGCGCACCCAACCTCCGGCCAGCCGCAACGCCGGCACTACGGCAGAACCGGCGGCATGCGTGCCTGCGGATCGCGGCATGGCTGGGCGCCGTCGTCGGGTGCAGCGGTGCGCGGGCGTTGGCTTCCCGGCAGGCCGATGCCCGCCGCACGGTGCCAGCGATGCGGCGGGCAGTGGCCCTCTCAGGCGGTCTGGATGCTGCGGGCGGCGGTGGCCCGAGCGTCAGCGGGTTCCCTTCGCGGCGAACTTCGAGATGGCGTCGACGTTGTCCTTGGTGACGAAGGCCGGTCCGGTCAGTACCGGAGCGGTGCCGCCGCCGCTGAAGTTGCCGTTCGTCTTGTAGAGCCACAGCGCGTCCACGGCGAGGTAGCCCTGCAGGTAGGGCTGCTGGTCGACGGCGAACTCGACCTTGCCGTCCTTGATGGCCCCGACCAGTTCCTTGTTGAGGTCGAAGGTGGCGACCTTGGCCTTGCTGCTGGCGTCCGACACCGACTGCGTGGCGGTCATCGCGAACGGGGCGCCCAGCGTGACCACCCGGTCGATGGAGGAGTCCTGCTGGAGCTTGGCGGTGATCCTCGCCTTCACCGACGGCATGTCGGTGCCGTTGACGTACACGTTGTCGGTCTTGCCCTTGAAGCCCTGTTCCAGACCCGCGCACCGTGCTTCCAGTGCAACCTGCCCTTGCTCCTGGACGACGCACAGGGCGTGCTTGGCGCCCTCCTGGTTGAGGCGCTCGCCGAAGGCCCGGCCGGCGATGTTCTCGTCCTGGCCGAAGTACTCCAGCATGCCCAGCTTCTTCCAGTCGTCCAGACCGGAGTTGAAGCCGACGACCGGGATGCCGGCCGCCTTGGCCTTGGCGACCACCGCCTTCATCGCGCCGGGCTTGGCCGCGGTGAGCGCGATGCCGTCGACCTTCTGGTCGATGGCGTTCTGCACCAGGTTGGCCTGGTTGCCCGCGTTGGGGTCGCTGGAGTAGACGAGCTTGACGTTGTCCTTGGCGGCGGCGGCCGTGGCACCCTTGCGGATCAGGTCCCAGAACGTGTCGCCGGGGGCCGCGTGGGTGATCATGGCCACGGTCATGCGGGGCGTGTTGGCCTTCCCCGCCGCGGCGGTGTCACTACCCTCCTCGGACTTCTTGCCTCCGGAACTGCTGGAACAGCCGGCGGCGAACAGGGCGCCGGCGAGAACCGTGGCGGTCAGGGCGGCGGCTCGGTGGTGTCTGTACATGTTCCTTGCACCTCTGTGTGCTGGTCGGGGTGTGTCGGCTGGGGGGAGGCGGCGACGCCCCGGGTGTGAACGGACGGTCGTTCGCGGCCCCCGGGCTCGTGCCAGGGAAGGCGGGCACGTGGGTGGTGTGGGTGTGCCCTTGGTCGAGGCGGGGGCGCGCATGTGCGGCAGTCGGGGGTCGGGGACCGCCTGGTTGTACTAGAGCGCGTCATTAGCGCGCTCTAGTGGCAGGTACTATGGGTCGGCCCGAGGGCGAAGTCAACAGCTTTGTCAGGACGTACCAACAAATCATTCGATCCGGTAGAGCCCCCGTCCCCCGACGGCGCAGGCGGCAGGCGTGATCGGCGCAGATGCCGCAAATCGTCCGTTACTGGGTCTTGATCGGGCCTGTCGATGAATTAGTGGGTTTCTTGCGGTAGTTGGGCTCGTTGATGCGGTATGGGTCGCTTCGATGAGTTGATCGGTTCGTT
>NZ_JACTVI010000047.1 GCF_014495685.1 Streptomyces sp. TRM68367
CCCCAGCGACCTCGCCAGCTACGTCATGCACGCGACATCCCAGGCCGCCGAGCACGACACGCCCCACTAATTCATCGACAGGCCCATGTCGCCCTCTTAGTGGGCGGTTCGTGAGTCTTTGAGTGGTTCTGGTGTCGCCTGATGGTGTGGCGGCAGGGCGGAATCTGCCGGTCCACGGGTGCTGATCTGGTGATGTGACCGGGTGAGTGAACGCAAGCTGTACCCGAGTGACTTGTCGGACGGGCAGTGGTCGTTGATCGAGCCGGTGATCACCGCGTGGAAGGACCGGCATCGCTCGGTCAGCGGCCATCAGGGCGCCTACGACATGCGGGAGATCGTGAACGCGATCCTCTACCAGGGGCGGACCGGCTGCCAGTGGGCTTATCTCCCGCACGACCTGCCGCCCAAGAGCGCGACCTACTACTACTTCGCCGCATGGCGGGACGACGGCACTGATCATGTCATCCATGAACTCCTGCGCTGCCAGGTCCGGGAGCGCGCCCGCCGATTAGAGGACCCGACCCTGGTGGTGCTGGACACCCAGAGTGTCCACGTGGCCGCCGGGGTCCCTGCCGCCACGACCGGTCACGATCCGGCCAAGCGGGTGCCCGGCCGCAAGCGGGGTCTTGCCGTGGACGTCCTCGGCCTGGTCATCGCGGTCGTCGTCCTCGCTGCGAACACCCACGACAACGCCGCGGGCATCGCCTTGCTGGACCAGGTCGCCGAGCACGCCGGCGGAAGCGTCCGCAAAGCCCTGGTCGACCAGGGCTTCAAGAACCAGGTCGTCATGCACGGCGCCAGCCTGGGGATTGACGTCGAGATCGTCACACGCGACCCACAGGTCAAGGGGTTCGTGCCGCAGCCGAAGCGGTGGAGGGTCGAGCAGACCTACGGGATCCTGATACTGCACCGGCGCCTGGTCCGTGACTACGAGCACCGCCCTTCCTCCTCCGCCTCGCGCGTCTACTGGGCGATGACCCACGTCATGACCCGACGCCTCACCGGCGCGAACGCCCCCACCTGGCGCGAGGCACAGGCGGCGGCAGCGTGAACCTCCGACCCCTGCTCGATGCCCTGGACCTCCAGGAAGAAGCCGCCCGGGCCCTGGCCGACGACCTCCGCGCACAGATCCACGACCTGCAGACCCGGCTGCGGGAAGCCGAGACACACCTGGAGCACCTCGCGATCACCCGCACGACCGTCACCGGCCTCACCGACCGGCTCCCGGCCGGCCCGCCGGAGCTGCCCGAGCACCCGGACTACCCCCGTATCCTGGCCGCCTTCCACCAGACGACCGGACCGCTACGGGCCAAGGACGTCTGCGAAGCCCTCGGCCATGAACTGCTGCCGAAGAACGTCGAAGGCACCCGCGCCAAACTGAAACGCCTGGTCAAACTCGGGATCCTCACCGAGGCCGACACCGGCAACTTCGCGAGAAAGCCGTAGCCGACGCAACCCCCCACCAGCGACCTTGCTCCAACCTCAGCCGGAAACAGACATCACCTCACGAACCGCCCACTTAGAGGCCGGGTACCAGTTCCACCGAGCCTGCCGAGAAGTGAAAGCACAGATTGCCGAACACGGTTTCGGGGCGCGGCTCGGTTTCGCTGCCGTGGTGGTATTCGAGCACGGCGCTCGTCAGGTACTCGCGGGTCCGGTGCCAGTCCAGCAGCTCCTCCTTGGCCACCGACGTGGCCCACCCGGGGAGGTCCGGACCGGTCTGGACCGAGTAGAGCAGGACGTCTAGGGCGTCGTACCACTCGGCGAGCTGAGCACGATGATGCCGTACCAGCTTGTCGACGCCCCCGGCCCCATCCTTGGCCGCCACCGCGCGTAGATCCTCGCCTTGGAGGCAGGATTCGCGTGCCTTATACCTTCTGTTCACATATCTGGCGTACTGCAGCCGAGACTCCGGCGGAATCCGCGCACCCTCGCGACTTCCCCAACCGGCCTGGAAGTAGTCCGCGTGCCAGGTCGGCACGTCCGACCGCGGCATCAGCCGCACTTCGGCATCTCCGTCGGTCACCGTATGGACTGCGTTGCCGACCCGACACCACGAGGCGTCATCGGCGAAGCACTCACGCAGCGTTTCCCTCAGTTCATCCAAGTCACCGCCAAACCCGCGTACCAGCGCGACCGACGCACTGGCGACAGGCAGATCGGCGAATGAAACGCCCAGGGCGGTGATGTCGAGTCGGTCCTCGGGCACTTGGATCTCCACCATCGTCATGACCGGAGCGTCGCGCACCCCAGGATGGTCGGATCGGCGACACACTTACAGGTCACCCGTCCGCACCGGGTAGGGCTCGCTCACGTCTGCCGGGATCGAGGGAGGGCGGGCCTGTCGGCTATTCGGCGCCGACCTCGTAGGGGCCGAATGTCCGCCGACGCCCCGACCGGAATAGTCGGGAGCGCCGATGTCTTGTAACTGGTCGTCAGCGGCCCGCTGCGTCCTTGGCGTGGGCCTTGTCGAGGTGAAGGTCGACGAGGGCCGGAGAGTCGGAGATGACGTCCGGTTTCTCGACCGCTTCGTACGCTTCATGTCGGTGGCCTTTGGTTAGCTGATGCCCATGATCGGACACGCATTTCCCCTGCCGAGCACCGCCCCCCAGGCGGGTCAGCAGTCTTCGCTGTGCGAGGTGCTGATGTGGATAGCCGGCGACACCTTCCACTGGCTGCACAACGGCCATCACCGCTACCCCCCTGCGGCCGGTGAGGAGAGCTTCACCGACATGAACATCCGGCACTTGCGTCAGTTCGTCGGCGACCGGGTCAAGGTGTTTCAGTTCACCAAGGACCAGGAGCGTCAGAACGGTGCCGACTGGGAGATGTGGATCCATAACCGCACTCATGGGGTCGGTCTGCGGATCCAGGCCAAGAAGGCGTCGAAGCAGAGCCGGTACCCCTTCAGCTACACAGTCGGGAAACAGAACGTGTACCAGTGCGACCTGCTCGTCCAGCACGCGCTGGCCGTCGGGTGCGTGCCCGTCTACTTGCTGTACAACCACTGGGATTGGGGCGGCGGGGGCGAGGAGGAAGCGGCTCGGGCAGGGCTTCTATGCGGTCACGTCGCCGCTGACGGGTCACACCATGGATGCACGCTGCTGTCGGCGTATCGCGTGCAGAGCGAGGTCGGCAGGAAGACAGGCGGGCGCAATGTGCGTCACAAAGTTCTGTGGGCGGAATCGCTGCCTTGGAACAGGGTGCTGTGCGACCGTCGTGGTGCCGCCAACGCATCGCCCTCCCGTTCCGGCAGCGAGATCGTGAGTGACGTATTCGCCGCCGTCAAAGGGTTGACGCTCGTGGGCATGGACTGTTCACCGGCATACTCGGCGGGATCAACTCCCGGACACGGCGCCAGAGAGAACGTTGCCCACGCCCAAACCCCGGACGTGGATCGTGACGATGACGCTCCCGCCATCTTGCGTGGTGGTCCTCACCGGTTGCCGCCCCATGTGCTCCGGCTCCTCGAAGCCCATGAGGCGGAACCGCCGGCCCCGCCGGTGCCCACTGTGGCGACCGTGTTGGTGGACGTCAGCGACGACCGAGCGCAGACGCCCCCCAACTGGTTCGAGAGCTGTGTCCGCTACCGGTAGCGGTACTAAGAGCAGCACGAGCAGGCTCACGCAGCTGGATTACTCCGTCGGACCTTGCACTCGGGGGACAGGGTCGGAGGCACGACTTGGTGCAGATCAGTAGCCGTTGCGCCGACCGCGTCGCCAGGCCCAGATTCCGCCAACGGCCGCTATGCCAAGGGCCTGGAACGCAGTGCCCATGCCGCCAGGGGCGCCAGCGACCTTCGACGCAGCGAGGATTCCGGTGACTATGAGGGCGTACGGCAGGAGGAAGATGATGAGGCGGCCGTTACGTATGGGATTCATGCGTCAAGTATGCGCATTTGTCCGCTAGTTGGCCAGGACAATCCTCTGTGCCCGCCGATTGATGGCCTGAACTGCCGAGTCGCCGTTTGGGATGGCGATGTCCTGAAGGAGCTTGACGATATGCGGGACGGAGGCCTTCGCGTCCTCGGGCTGAAGCCGACACCAGCAGCTCAGTGCGTTGCCGACGGCGCGGACGGTGGAGCCATGCTGTGGCCCGACGTGGAGGTGCCACGAGCGAGCCATGAAGATCCAAATCTGCAGGCCGTATCGGTAGTCCTGGGCAAGCCAGGCGATGTCACCGCGTACGAGGCCGACTGCCAGGGTGTAAAGGTGGCTAGGGCCGTACTGGGTGGACAACTCGGCGAGTAGCTGATCGGCATCGTGGGCGGCTTCCCTGAAGCGGTCCTGGTTGGCGGTTGCGCATGCGGCAGCGAGCCGTCCGCGGTAGGGCTCAGGCAGTGGCTCATACGGCCGGTCCGCTGGTATGGGATCCGCGGTGTGCGGCGATGGGGGAGGTGTCGGCCTGACGGTCGGCTGAGGCAGGTTTGGGTTGTTGAGGGCCTGCGCCTCGCCGTTCAAGGGATGGCTCGTGCCGTCGGTGTTGACCTGGATCGATGTCGTGTACTGGGCCTGCTCGTCTTGGATCACTGCGCGGAGCGGCATTTCCAGCGCGGCAGCCTCCAACTGGAGGTGGGCTAGGACGGCTTCGTTGAGGGTGACGCCGGGGGGTGGGGTGAAGTACTCCTCGTCTATGAAACAGATCCCATCAGAGGTGATCCGAACCTGCACTGCATCGGGAGGTATTGCGTTCACTGCTGGCCCACCTTGTCCGAGAGAAGCGGGATGGTGCTGATTCCGCCGGCGCTCGGGAAGCTCGGCTCGGCCCATCCGCGGTACCGCAGCCGCCAAGCGCCGTTCGTGAGCTCTTTCCGCGGAACGATCGCGATCTTGCCTTGGCGCGGGTAGTCGTCCCCGACGTCGTTGCTGGCGACCTGATCGTTGCCCAGGTAAAGGGCGACGTGCCCCGCTGACTCGCCGGTGTCGTAGAAGAGCAAGGCTCCTGGGGGTGGTGACATGTTGCCGGGGTGAGCGAGCCCTGCGTCCACGAGCCGGTTCCAGTGAACGTTGGCGGTTGCGGATCCGGAGGAGCCCCAGCCGTAGGCCCGAGCCACGAAGTTGTCGCACATCCGGTACCAGCCTGTCTCGCCCGCCTCATTTCGGGCGCTGGCAATCGCCTGAGCAACTGTCCGCGGATTCTTGACCTTGAACTTGGCGTTGGGGTCCTTGCCGCCGGAGGCGGCAGGGTCCTCGCAGCCCGTGCTGATCGACGTCACGGCGTGGGTTCCCCAGGTCTTGGCCACGAGCGAGCCGGCTGCTGACTCCCATTTGGCGTACTCATTCCGGTACTTCTCTTCAGGCCGTTGGACGCTCGCGGCAACCTTGGGCAGGGGCTTCTTCTGCCAGTTGTCTATCTTGACGAGTTGGTCGTAGAACTTCCCGGCCGCGTACACGGGATCGGTGAGTTCATTGACGGTGCCCCAGCCCTGTGAGTGCCGCTGCTGGAAGAGTCCAACGCTGTCCAGGTGGCCGTGATGCAGGTTGTCGAGCGTGCTCTCCTGCATAGCAACCGCCACGGCGATGACCGCCGCCCGAGGCGAAAGGTGTCGCGTGCGGGCGACGTTGGTGATGGTGCCTGCGTTGCGTACCTGCCGAGCGCTCCACTTCGCGCTCTCCTGCGTGCCTTCTGGGTTTAGCGGCACGGTCACCTGGGTTTCGCTGGCTTCCTGCGTGCCGTCGAACTTGGGGGCTTCCCCTCCCGTGCCAGCTCCGCTCTCCCCGTCTCCAACTGGCTGGAGGCCTGTCTGGCAGGTGTTGGCGTTGGCTTCGGTCGTGGCACCACTGACCGCGAGAACACAGAGCGAGAGCACCGAGGCACCTGCCGCGGCGATGCCCACGGCCGTCTTCGCTAGCCCATTCATCCGACCCTCGGTAATAAACATGTGTTGACGGCAATGAGGTCAGTGAACAGCACTCGCGAAGTAAGAGCCACCCGCGTTGAGGTTCTGTGAGGTCACCTAGGGGCAAACGTGTCGCGGATGTCGCAACGCCGGGTCGCAGTCATCCGCTAGCCCTTGAGGGGTTTAAGGGGCCCCCCTCGAACGTGATCCCGTGCTGTGTGGAACATGCCGAAAGCTCAACTGGCCTGCAAGGTAACGGAATCTTTAGGGCTACTGGGGCGAGCCCGGGATGGATCCGTCGTCCGAACATGACGTCCGGTTCGGGGTGTCGCTCAGGGTGCACTCCTGGCGCTGGGCGGTCGTCTCTCAATCTGTAAACGCTTGTTGTCAACTTTGTGTGTATGTACCTTCCACGTCACGGCCCGGGTTCGGGCCTGCCTCCGAAACGAGGGTGGAAGGGAGTCGGGGGATGCCCGTTTCGCAACACCTGGTGGATCTTGCTGCGAGTGGTGACATCGGCACCCTCGTGAACGGGCTGTCCCCGGACTGGGGTCCATTCGGGCAGCTGGGGACAACTGGACGGACAGTGATCCAAGCCCTGATGGCCGGCGTCGTGCTCGTGCTGCTGGGCCGCGCGATCCTCGGCGCCGTGCATCTGAAGGTCGGCGAAGGTCAGCACGACGTGGCCCAGGTCAGTAAGGGCAAAAAGGAGATCGCCGGCAGCCTCGTCGGGGCCTTCGTTGTCGCCTCGATAGGGACAATCTTCACGATCGTGTATGGGATGGGCATCTGATGGCCCGCCAGAGCGCCCCCGGCAGGGGTACGCGAGTCCTGGTCGACGAGACCCCGACGGTCCCTAAGAGCGGCAAGCCCTGGTGGCGCGGGATGGCCGTCACCGGAGCGATCTTCCTCGCGCTGGTCATCCTCGCCGTGTTTATGAGGCTGTCCGGCGGAGGCAGCGGATCGACGTCCGACGGCTCGCCTGATAGCCAGAGCCAGACCGCACCAGCGGAGAGGGACACCACCGGCGGGGACACCAAGAGCACAGCGAAGAAGCTCGTCAACGGTGTCCCGGTCGGCTACACCCACAACCAGGCCGGCGCCGTTCAGGCAGCAGTGAACTACCAGGTCGCACGATCGTCTGCCGCCTACTTCACCGATGACAAGGCCCGGCACGCGACTCTCGCCGCGATGATGACCAGCCAGGCGCTGGACCGGCAGATCCGCAACGACGACACCGGGATGCAGCAGGTCCTCACATCCCTGGGCGTCACCAGCGGCAGCGAGGACGAACTGGTCGCACGCGGTGCGGCGATGGGCACCCGGGTCACCACGTACACCGATCAGGTGGCCACCGTCGAGGTGTGGATGACCGGCCTCATCGGCGTCACGGACAGCAACGCTCCGATGCCCGTCTCCGCGTCGTGGACCACGTACACGCTGACGCTGCAGTGGCAGTCCGGTGACTGGAAGCTGTCCGCGATCACGTCTGTCAACGGTCCGACCCCCTTGGACGCCGGAAGCGACAGCCCCACCAGCGTCGACGAGTTCCGCACGGCAGATCGGGAGTTCAATGCGCCCCCGTATGTCGGCTGAGGCCCAGCAGCGGGTGCGGACCCGGCTCGTCTGGATCACCGGATTGACCGCCACGCTGAGCATCATGCTCGCCCCGGGCCAGGCCCAGGCGAACGACTTCTCCGACTGGTCCTGCAAGAACATCCCGTTCGCGGACAAGGTCTGCAACGTCGTCGAGAAGACGAACCAGGCGATCGACTTCGCGAGCGACCCCATGGGGTACATCGCCCAGTTCTTCAACAACGCCGTGACCAGCATCTTCACCCAGATGATGAAGGCTTTGGGCTCGACCACGCGGATCGACTGGCAAGACCCCGGGTTCCTCAGGACCTACACCATGGCCTTCGCCGCCTCCACGGTGCTGACCGTGATCCTGTGGCTGGTCGCCGTGGCCAAGAGGGCGATTCAGGGGGTGCAGCCGCTCCAGGCGCTCGGGGAGTCGATCGGTTTCCTCCTCATGTCGGTGCTGGTCTCCGCCTTCGCGCCGCTGGCGGTCGCCTACACCGTGCGGGTCTTCGACGAGGCCGCGGAGACGATGCTCAAGCCGGTGGCGGGAGACGCCGCCGACATGGTCGTCACCGTCACGACGGCAATGCTCGCGCTGATGCAGATCCCCGGCGGCGCGATCATCGTGATCTTCTTCTCCCTCGCGCTGCTGTCGGCCGTGGCCGGCGTGTGGCTGGAGCTCATCGTCCGCAACGCGCTGATCCTGTCGGGATTGGTCTTCGGACCGACCGTGTTCAGCGGACTGGTCGACCGTGACCTGTGGGGGCACACCAAACGCTGGTGCGGCGTGATGGCCGCGATCATCGCCTCGAAGTACGTCACCTTCACCGTCCTCGCGCTCGCCACGGGCACGCTCGCCTCCGACTCCCCGAATCCCAGCCTGGCGCAGTCCTTCGCCACGGTCTTCACCGCGCTCGCGCTGCTGTTCCTCGCCCTCTACATGCCCTTCCAGCTCTCGAAGTTCTTGCCTGCTTTCGGGGACGAGGTGCGCGACATGTACGCGGCCCGCGACGACCTCAAGGGCCGGGCCAAGAACGTCGGCAGCCAGGTGGGCGACTCCTACGGAGAACTCAAGTCGCGCATGGGCGGTGGTGGTGGTGACGGCGGCGGATCCGGCGGTGACGGCGACGGCGGGGAGGCCGAGGCTGCGGACGGCGATGCCCTGAGCGGTGGAGGCGGCGAGGAGGCCGCCGAGGCGGGGGCGGCCGAGGGCGCAGCTGCTGCGACCGGTGTGGGTGCGGCGGCCGTTGCCGCGAAGGAGGGGGTCGACGAGACCAAGGACGAGGCCGAAGCCGCAGTGGAGCGCGGTGTCGACGGGGCAACCGCCGGTCTCGACTCCGATGGTTCCTCGGGTGCTTCGTCGGCGGGCGGCGACTCCGACAGCGGGGGCGGTCACACCTCCGGCGGGGCTCCCGGAAGCGCTCCCGATGCCGCAGCCCTGGACAGCGTGACGGCCGGTGGGGGGCCGGTGGATGAGGAAGGCCCGCAGTCCTGGCCGCCGGAGCCCCCGGACGAGCCGGAACCGCCGCCGCCGGACGAGGAGATGCGCTGATGCCCGTCCCGTCGCACGCCCAGGAGTAGTTGTGGCTCGTACCTTCACCTATCCGCGGCCGAGGCCGCGAGGCCTGCTCGGCCGCAAGCTCGAAGCCGATGAGCAGCTCGTCTTGGGAGCGGGCTTCGTCGGCGGACTCCTCGCTGCCGGGATCCTCGGCGGCATCCTGCTGAAGATCGTCGGCTTCGTGCTGATCGCGGGAACCTGTGCCTGGGCCACTCTGGCGCCGCACAAGGGGCGCACCTACGTCCGGTGGTTCGAGATCAACCGGACTTACAAGAAGCTGCTGCGCGACGGCTCGCTGTTGTACAGGTCCAGGGCGCCGTACGCCGGCCGGTACGCGGACGGCCGCCGCGTCCCCATCGACGTCCCGGTCGGCGTTCCCCGGAACATGCAGTGGATCACAGCCCGCACCGCGTTCGGCGAGATCGCGATCGTGCTGCAGCCGGACGAGCTGATGTTCACGGCCGCCGTCGAGGTCGAGGGCCAGCGCGACTTCGGCAGCCTCGACACCGCGGACAAGGAGGCCCTGATCCGGGCCTATGAGCACCTGCTGAAGACCACGGCCGACAGCGGCGGGCGGATCCGCCGCCTTCAGTGGATCAGCCGGGTCATTCCCACCGACCCCAACGCCCACGCCCGGGACGCCGCCGAGCGCCGGGACAAGAACAGCCCGACGGCGCTGCAGCAGTCCTACGACGAGCTGATCCGGCGCGTCGCCGTCACCGCGGAAGACCGCCGGCTGCTGCTCGTGGTGGGCATCCCCTACACCCCCGACCTGGTCGCCGAGGCCCGCCGCTACAACACCCTCCACGAGGGCTACGCGATCACGCTCGGGCAGGAGATCGAGAGCTTCATCCGGACGCTGGGACGCGGACAACTGCGCCACGTCCGCAACCTCGACGAAGCCGGTCTCGCCTCCTACCTGCACCACTCCTACGACCCCAGTCACTGGATCGACGACACCGCCGGGATGGACCGGGTCACCTGCTGGCCCGCCGTCCTCGATGCCCGCAACAAGAAGTACATGGCCTCCCGCAGTTGGGAGACCGCCGAGGACAACTGGTACTCGATGACCGCCTGGGTGAAGGAACTTCCCGTCCTCCCGGTCGGCATCAACTTCCTCGCACCCGTCCTGCTCTACGTCCAGGACATCATCCTGTCGGTGTCCGTGGTCATGGACCTCGTCAGCACGGACCAGGCGATCACCGAGGCGATGGCGGACGCCACGAACGAGCTGGGCCAGGCGGACAAGAAGGCCGGTCGCATCGAGGACCCGCGGGAGCAGAAGGCCCAGAGCGCCTCGATACGCACCATGCGGGATATCGCCGACGGCGCGGCGGGCACGCGGCTCACGGCCTGGATCACCGTCACCTCGCCCACCCTCGACGCCCTGCGCCGGGACGCCGACACGGTCCGCGCCGGCGCCACCCGCGCCGGACTGCGCATGGAGTGGTGCGACGCCGAGCACCACCGGGCCTTCGCCAACACCCTGCCCTTCACCGCCGGACTGCTGAAGGAAGGGCGGTAGCGATGCTGGAGATGCTGCGGCGCCAGACGCAGACCCGGCGACGGGCCGTCCGCTCGACCACCAGCCACGCCTGCGGTCTCTACCCGGCGGTCGGCGCAGCCAGCATGGACCCCCGCGGCGTGATCATCGGCCGGGAGGCCTACAGCGGCAAGGCCTACATCTACGACCCCTTCGTCCTCTACAACCCGCAGGCCCGTGTCCGGCTCGCCAGCGGACACGCACTGATCCTGGGAAAGAGCGGATACGGCAAGTCCGCGCTGGAGAAGACCTACGTCCTGCGCCAACTGCGCTTCAAGGACAGGAACTTCGCGATCCTGGACGCGCAGGGCGAGGACGGCGCGGGCGAATGGGACGGCATCGCACAGCAGTTGGGCATCACGCCGATCCGGCTCGTCTACGGCGCGGGGGACGGCGGCGAAGGGGTGCGGATCAACCCGCTCGATCCGCGGATCCCGGCCGAGCACCAGTTCAAGGTCCTCGTGTCCATGATGGAGATCCTCACCGGCACGCTCACCTCGCAGACCAAGTTCGCCCTGGCCGAGGCCCACAAAACGGCGACCGCCGCCGCCCGCAAGCAGCAGCGCGTGGCGATCCTCTCCGACGTCCTGGACGCACTCACCGCCCCGCAGCCGACCCTCCTCGGGCAACAGCCGGTCACACCCGAGGAGTTGACGGAGTGGGGCCAGCCGGCAGCCCTGGCCCTGGACTCGCTGTGCAACCCCAGCCGGGACCTGGCGGGCATGTTCGACGGCCCGACCACCGAAGGGATCGATCTCGACGCCCGGTTGATCATCTTCGATCTCACGAAGCTGCCCCGCGAGGGCGAGGCCATGCCCCTGCTGATGGCGGTCATCGGGCCCTGGCTGAGGTTCGGATGGATCAAGCCGGACGACCGGATCAAAAGGACTCTGATCGTCGAGGAGGCCTGGCACATCCTCTCCCACCGGCCGGTCGCGCGGCTCTTTGAGGAGCTGGTCCGCTACGGCCGACGCCTGGGACTGTCCTTCTGGGCGGTACTGCACCACCTCGGGGATCTGCTGCTGGAGCAGGCCCCGGAAGCGGCGGCCATCCTGAAATTGACGGCAACCCGGGTTCTGTACCACATGGACCGGGACGAGGCCGAGACCACCGCCGACTACCTGGGACTTCCCGACTGGGCGCGCAAAGCGCTGGCGGACGGGTCCAACGTGTGCGCGCCCGGACGGGCCATCTGGCAGGTGGGCTCGCGAATCAACCTTGTGGAACATATACGGACAAGGTTGGAGATTCGTCTCACGGACACCAACCGCCGGATGTCCGAGGGCCCGCGCGAGTCCGCAGACCGCCACGGCCACGCCTCGGCCCCGATTATCCCCCTCCACAAGGGGGCCGCGGCATGATGCCGAAAGCCGCCACCCCGAAGACCGCGGCACGCCTGCGCCTCGGGCGCGACACAGTGTGGATCATCCCGCTGATCGCGGCGTTTGTGCTCACCGCACTGCTGTGGCTGACCGCGCTGATGTCCGGAGCCCTGGCTCACGGACGGCCCGCGTCCATCACCTGGGACTCGGCGGGCAAGGCGGTCACCGCGGTCTTCCGGCACCCCGGTGACCCCTCGGCGGCCTGGCCGCGGGACGCAGGTGTGGCCGGTCCCTTCGTGTTCTGGCCCACCTTCCTCGTGCTGCTCGCCGCAGCCGTGTGGGGCACGTGGAAGACGTACTGGTGGTGGAAGCACCGGGGTGCCGACGGCGCCGATGGGATGGCCACCCGGGCCCAGTTGGAGAAGGCCATGGGCGAGCCGCAGGCCCTGTCCCGCGCCGGATCCCTGCGTCCCGCACTCGCCGAACAGAACCCCAAGGCCATCACCATCCGCGACGTCGCCGTCTACATCGGAAGCGCCGACCCCACGGACATCCCTCTGTGGATCACGATCGAGGAATCGATGATCCTGGTCGCCCCGCCGCGCGAGGGGAAGACCTCCCAGATCATCCTCCCGGAGATCCTCGAATTCCGTGGAACGGTCCTCGCCACCAGCAGCAAGACCGACGTCCTCTACAACACGGCACTTCTGCGGCAAGAACACGGTCCCGTCTGGGTTCTGGACCCCACGGGACTGTCCGGCTGGCCGAATCAGCTGCGCTGGCCCTTGACCGCAGGATGCGAGGAGTACCAGGTCGCGCGAAAGCGGGCCGAGACCCTCGCGGCAACCACCAAAAGTGAAGAAGGGACAAAGAATGGCGGTTATTTCGCGCTCAACGCGAAAACCCTTATTACCTGCTGGCTGCATGCCGCAGCCCTGCACAAGCGTCCGGTTCTCGACGTGCTGGCCTGGGCGACGGACCCGGACAACCGCGAGGCGGTCGACCTGCTGGCGGCGAAGGGCAAGCACCTCCTCGCCGCCGCGCTGGCCGGTCAGCACGCGGCGGCCGAGGAGGAACGTTCCGCCACCTGGAGGACCGCGGAGCAGAGTTTCATCGCGCTCTATGACGAGAAGGTCGCGGAGATCTTCGCTCCCCAGGGGGACGTGGAGGTCTTCGACATCGAGACCTACCTGCGGCGGTCCGGAACCCTGTTCCTGATCGGTGAGGACGAAGAGGGAAGCGCCTTGGCCCCGCTGAACGCGGCTTTCGCCAAAGCGATGTTCGACACTGCCAAGAGGGTTGCCGCCCGCAGTCCCAACGGCCGTCTGCCGATTCCGCTGGGCTGTTTCCTGGACGAGCTGGCCAACGTCGCGCCATTGCCGGAAATACCGAGCCTGATGAGCGTCAGCGGGTCGCAGAACATTTTCATCATGGCCGTGCTGCAGGGCTATGCCCAGGCCGAGGAGCGCTGGGGCGCCCTGGGGGTCCGGAAAATGTTCGCCAGCGGCACTGTGAAGGTTTTCCTGGGCGGTATCTCGGATCCCGAGGAGCTGAAGTCCTACAGCTCTCTCGCGGGTGAATTCGACGAGGACGTGGAGACCGTCTCCGACGACGGGGACCGGGTCTCGGTGTCCACGTCGGTCCGTCGTCGAGCGGTCGTTGAGCCGGCCACGATCCGGATGATCCCGGAACGCGGCGGGATGGTGTTCCACCGCCGCACCCCCGCCACCCTCGTGACGTTCGTCCGGGCCCACGAGGGGCCGCGGGCGGCGGAGATCAAGGATGCCACGCGCCGGGCGCACGAGATGGTCGAGGACCGCGTCCGCCTGGAGAAGGCGGGCGGCCATGGCTAGCGGCTTCGAGGACATCTTCGCCGAACTCACCAACATCAACGCAGAGCAGGTCCTGCTCAGCGAGCGCGTCAAGTTGCTGGAGGAGCAGCTGTCGGCCACCGGTACGTCCGGCGACGGGGACGCGGACGGCGAGCGGGAGCGCCCGGCCGGCGAGCCGGTGCGGTGGCACGAACTTGCCGCCGAGCAACATGCCGTGCTCTGGCCGCAGTTCGTGTCCTGGGTGATCTGGGCGGCCGACCGCTACGAGATGACCACCGATCAATTGCCGCGCCAGTGCTGGTGGAAACACGGCGCGGTCGTCGAGGAACTCACCGCCTTGTGGACGTCCCACGAGTCGGCGTACGCGAGCGGGGAGGACGGCGGCTCGGCGCCCTACCTGTGGCAGGACGCCCTCGCCCGTGCCCTGGAGCGCTTGGGCCGGTTCTGGCTCGGCTCCTGCCGCAACGGCCAGCACAAGGCCCGCCACCGCGATGCCGTCTGGAGCGGAGATGCCGAATACCTGGCCGTCCTCCTGGCCGCCGGAAACCGCGAGACCGACGGCAATCCCCTCGGGCCGAGCCACGTGGAGCCGCCGGAAGACGACGAGGACGGCAGTGCATGACGACACCACACGGGAGCCCATCATGATCATGAACAGGTACGGGCGCACGGCCTTCACCTACTGGCGAGAGCATCTGCCGCACCGGTACGGGACGCTGCCGGATCCCCTGGCCTACTTCACCCAACTCGGGATCGCGGTCGAGCGGCAGGCCGGGGAACTGCGCGACGCGATGGTCCTCGCCGGAACGCCCGCCGACGGCGAGACGGAAGAACAGCGGTCCCACCGGATCGCCTGTGTCGGGGACGAAGCCGACCGGGTCGTTCTCCACGAGTTGACACGCCCACCCGCCGCGTTCCCGGACGGCACCATCCCCGTCCGCGGCATCGCCGTGCCGTCGTCCCCCTCCTAGCCACCGGCCCGCCAGCCGCACGCGCCCCGCGGCTCTGGGCCCCCATCCACGCATCTGCCTTTCGCACCCTGGGAGCAGGCGTTGAGTACACCGCAGCCGCCCGCCGACGACCATCCGACCAACAACGCCGACGGCTTTCTGCCCGGCCTGGACTTCGACGCCCAGGCGCTTCGGGGGCCGGGCCGAGCCCCAGCACGCCCGGATGATCCGTTGGCGGGAGAGGATGAGACGGGGCGCCCCGCCCCGTCCACCAGGTCCAACAGTGCTGAGCAGGCAGGAGAGTTCGACCATGAACCGGTACGGCGAGCAGGCGATGACGCACTGGAAGGAGCACAAGCCCCAGGCGTTCGGGGAGCTGGAGAACCCGGAGGAGTTCTTCACAGCACTCGGGGAGGAGATCTCGACGGAGATCGAGACGCGAGCCCGGGAACTGGCGGGTCAGGAGCCGGACGGGGAGGGATACCTGCAGCGCCTGCAGCGCCTGAACACCTCCCGTTTGACGGCGGAGGGCGAAGTGCTGCGGGAGAGGGTGCTCCTGGACGTGGAGCCGGATCAGGAGTAGCACAGCCTGGGCCGCGTACGGAGCGGGAGCGGGTCGCGGCGAACATCGCGGCCGTGCACGTCGTTCTCCGCCTGCGGGCGGAGAACCGGCTGGCCAACGAGGCCGAGCGGCAGGTGCTCCAGCAGTGGACGGGCTGGGGCGCCACACCGTACCTGTTCGACGAACGGAAGAAGTTCGCCGCCACCTTCGCGGCCGAACGCGCCCATCTGCGGGACATCTTGTCGGAGGACGAATACGCCAAGGCCCGCTCCTCGACCCTGAACGCCCACTACACCGATCCGGCCTACGCCCGCGTCGTCTGGCAGGCCCTGCAGCAGTTGGGCGTACCGGCCGGAGGGCAACTGCGGGTGCTGGAACCCGGCGTGGGCGCCGGGCGCTTCCTTGCCGATGCCCCTGCCGACGCCGAGATCGTCGGCGTCGAGGTCGACCCCATCACCGCGGCCGTCGCACAGGCCCTCTATCCGAACGCGCAGATCCTCACCGAGTCCTTCGCCGACACCCGGCCGCCGGAAGAGGACTTCGATGTCGCGGTCGGCAACGTGCCGTTCGGCAAGTACAAGCTCCGCGACCCCAAGTACAACCCCGGCCGGCGCCACTCGATCCACAACCACTTCATCCTCAAGAGCCTTGAGTACACCCGGCCTGGCGGCATCGTCGTCCTGATCACCTCTCGCTACACCCTCGACGGCACTGACGAGGCGCGCGAAGCCCGCGAACAGATGGCCGCAGTCGCTGACCTCCTCGGCGCCGTCCGGCTACCCAGCAACTCCCACCAGGATGCTGCCGGCACAAACGTGGTGATGGATCTCCTCATCTTCCGGCGCCGCGGAGAAGGCGAGAGGTCCGCCGGAGCCGACTGGCTGACGGTTGAGCCGACGGTCCTGCCAGGAGCACGAAGAGGCGTCGCCCCGCAGCCCATCGAGATCAACAACTACTTCGTCCAGCACCCAGAGATGGTGCTCGGCACACCGAAGGCCGACATCGTCCGATACGGCCCCAAGCTTGTTGTTGAGGGTAATCCGCAAGCCGAAGCCGCACTCCGCACAGCCCTGGACCAAGTCGCGCAGCAGGCCCAAGACGCGGGCCGTACGTTCACCGAGCGCATGGTCTTCCACGGGACGCTGGAGAAATACGACGGGCTGCTGGAGCTCGGTCCCGAAGGTACCTTCACCGAGATCCGCAACGGCCGCCCCGTCCCGCACGTACCCGCCAAGACACAGGTCCGGGAACTGCGCGAGCTGATCGGCCTGCGCGACATCGCGGTGGCCCTGCTGGATGAGGAGTCGGAGAACCACCTCACCACCCCCCGCATGACGCAGCTGAGGGCCGAACTCAACCGCCGCTACGACGCGTACGTGACCCGGTTCGGTCCGATCAACCGCTTCAAGGTCAACAACCGCCCCTCCGCCGACGGGACACCCGCCGAGGAAGCGAGCGAGCGCCGGACCTACCCGCGCATGGGCGGGTTCCGCAATGATCCCTTCGCCCCGTACGTCTTCGCACTGGAGAACTTCGACGAGGACACGCAGACCGCGAAGAAGGCCGACCTGTTCGCCAAGCGGGTCGTCGCCCCGCCCGAGCCGCTGAAGCGCGCGGACAGCCCCGAGGACGCCGCGCTGATCTGCTGGGACCAGCACAACGAGATCCGCCTCGACACGGTGGCCGCCCTGCTCGGCCTGGACAGCGAACAGGCGGCACGCGAGGCGCTGGGCACCCTCGTGTACGACGATCCGGACGGCGGGCTGGTCCGCCGCATGGAGTACCTGTCGGGCAACGTCCGCCGCAAGCTCGCGGCAGCCGAGCAGGCCGCGGCCAAGGACCCCAAGTACGCCGTCAACGTCGAAGCGTTGAGCGAGGTCATCCCCAGGGACCTGCAGCCCGCCGAGATCGAAAGCCGGCTCGGCGCCGCCTGGGTCTCCGCCAAGTACGTGCAGCAGTTCCTGCGCGAGATCCTCGAAGACGACGACGTCAAGGTCAGCAATCTCGGCGCCCGCTGGAGCGTCAAGGGCGGCGACACCGCCAGTCTGCTGGCCCGCACCGTCTGGGGCACCCAGGCCCGCTCGGCTCAGGCCCTGGCCAGCAACCTGCTCAACAACCAGGAAATCCTGGTCACCAAGAAGCTGCCCCCCGACGGTCCGACGGTGACCGATACGAAGGCGACGGCGTTCGCCCTGGCCAAGTCCAGGCAGCTGGACGACCGCTTCCGGATGTGGCTCTGGGAGGACCCGGACCGGGCCGAAACCCTGCTGCGCTACTACAACCACCGCTACAACGCGATCGTCCCCCCGAACTACACCGGCGTGCAGATCACCGCCCCCGGCCTGTCCAAGGCCTACACCCTGCATCCCCACCAGAAGGCCGCCGTCGCCCGGATCCGCGCCACCAAGACCGGCGTCGGGCTCTACCACGGCACCGGCGCGGGCAAGACCCTCGAAATGATCGTCGGCGGGATGGAGCTGACCCGCCTCGGCCTGGCCAAGAAGCCGGTCTACGCCGTCCCTAAGGGTGTCCTGGGCCAGTTCCAGCGCGAGTTCCTCCAGGCCTACCCCCGGGCCCGGATCCTGGTCGCGGACTCCTCCGACCTGACCGGGGAGCGCCGTCACCAGTTCGTCGCCCGCTGGTCGACCGGCAACTGGGACGCGGTCATCATCAGCCACACTGCGTTTAAAAAGATCCCGATGTCCAAAGCGGCCCGCCTGGACTACATCAGCCAGGAGGTCAAGCGCCTGGAGGCGCACCTCGACAACGCGGACGGCGGCGACAAGTTCACCGTCAAGGACATCGAGAACCAGATCGCCACCTTGAAGGGGCGCATCGAGGACGAGATCAAGACGCCGGGCGACTCCGGGGTGGAGTTCGAGCGGACCGGCTCCACCTACATCTTCTACGACGAAGCCCACACCCTGAAGAACCTGAGGGTGATCTCCTCCATCCGCGAACTGGCCCTCGAAGGCAACCAGATCACCGCGGACATGGACATGAAGCTGTCCTACCTGCGCAAGAACTACGGCGGCCGGGTCGTGACCCAGGCTACCGCCACGCCGGTGGACAACTCCCCGATGGAGATCCTGACCGCCATCAAGTACCTCGCCCCCGACCTGCTGCGCGACGAGTGGGGCATCGAGGAGGACGACCAGTTCGTCTCCACGTTCATCCAGCCTGTCAACCGGGTCGAGATGAGCCCGGACGGCAACTCCTTCTCCACCCGCGCCCGCTACGCCCGGTACGTCAACCAGACCGAACTCAAGCGCGTGCTGTTCAGCATCGCCGACGTCAAACTCAAGAAAGATCTTCAGCTCGGCGAACCGGCCATCATCGGCGGGGAGATGCGGATCCTGGAAGCCGAGGCCTCCCCGGAACTGCGCACGGTTATGCAGTCGCTCGGCACCCGCATGATGGGCATCCGCCTCGGCCAGCCCGACATGAAGTTCAACCGCAAGGGCAAGCTGGTCGAGGACAACACCCTGTGGATCTCCACCGACGGGCGTCTGGCCTCGCTCGACGTGCGCCTGGTCAACAGGAGCACCACCGAAGCCCAGAAGGTCGACGTCGCCGCCGACGAGCTGTTCCGGCTGTGGCAACTGCACAAGGACGACGTCTTCTACGACGAGGACGGCAACGAGGAACCCAACCGCGGCAGCCTGCAACTCGCCTTCTGCGACCTCGGCGTGCCCGGCCCCGACAAGGAGTTCGTCTTCTACGAGGCGCTGCGGGAGGCGCTGACCGCCCGCGGCATGCCGGGCAGCCTCATCCGCTTCGACCAGGAGGCGAAGAACCCGCAGCAGAAGGCCCGACTCGACAAGGACGCCCGTGAAGGACGGGTCGCGGTGCTGGTCGGCAGCCGGTCCGGCCTGGGCACGGGCCGTAACCTGCAAAAGCGCGTCATCCACGTGATGCAGATCGACCCGACGTGGAAGGCCACCCCGATCATCCAGAGCCTGGGGCGGGGCAAGCGTCAGGGCAACCAGCACAAGGCGATCCACCACACGGCGATCGTCACCAAGAAGTCCTACGACCCGTTCCTGTGGCAGAAGGTCGCCACCAAGCAGGCTTTCGCCGAGGCCATCCTCGACGTCAACGACACCTCGCGCATCCTGGAGGCCTCCGAGGACGGCGACGACGGCCGTATCCCCGCCGGCGTCATGTTCGCCGTCGCCGCGGACAAGCCCGAACTCGAACAGCTGGAGCGCGTCGAGGGCCGCCTGGCCAAGCTGCGCCTGGACCAGCAGATGTGGCACGACGAGCAGTTCGCCTACCAGGTCACCGGCGAGCAGGGGCGCCGACGCGTCCAGGACCTGAAGGCCCGCGTGCAGGAGGCCGCCGCCGCCATGGAGCGGCGCACCGACACCCGCGGCGATGCCTTCACCATGACAGTCGAGGGCCGCACCTTCGACGAGCGCCGCGAGGCCGGCGAGGCCCTGGCCCAGCGGCTGGAACGCCTCGCCCGCGCCTCGGTCGCCACCGGCATGCAGAAGGACGCCGTCGTCGGCGAGCTGGGCGGGTTCCCGGTCGTCGCCGTCACCCAGCGCGCCTTCGACGGCATGTACGTGCAGCTGTACTTCCGGGATGCCCCCGTCGACGATGTCCGGCTGACCGCGAGCGGGCTGGCCAACCAGGACCGCGTCGGGCTGATCCGCCGCCTGGAGAACACGCTGGACAGCCTGGAATCCGTCCGCACCAAGGCACAGGAGCACATCGCCCGCATCGAGACGAACATCGAGCGGGCCAAAGAACTGGTCGGCAAGCCCTTCCCGCAGCAGGCCGAACTCGACAAGGTCACGGCCGAGCACCGCAAGCTGACCAAGGCACTCGGCGTGCACGGGGCTGTGGAGGCGAACGAACCAGAAGCCCACGACACCGAGGTCACCGAGCCCGGCGCCGACCTCGTCGACGCAGCGGTCCACGACGCCATGGTCCTGGCGGGCGGCACGACCGACGGCTGGGTGGAGGTCGATCCGGCCACCATCACCACCGCCGACCTGAGCGATACCACCCGCGGACTCCTGGACGCACTGGCCGACGGAGCGGGCACCGGGAACGGCCCCGCTGCCGTGCCCGCCAGCTCCGGTACCGGAATGCCCGACGGCCCCTCCTCCAGGAAAGTCCGAGGACCTGACCTCGTTGCCTCGGGGGCGCCGTACGCCGACGAAGCCGCTGCTGTGACGGGCGAGGAGGCTGTCCTGGCGGCTTTCGCCGCCTGGCAGGACATCAACGTCGTCGACGGGATGAGCGGCCGTGGCCAGCAGTTGGCCCGCCAGATGGAGGAAGCGGGGCTCGCGCTGGCCGAGGTCCTGGAGCAGGAGCGCGCGAGCGCCCCTGAGGGGTCTGCAACCGGGGACGACCCGTGGGCCCTGGGCCTGTGCCGTGATCTTGCGCGCACCAGTGAGGAGTTCCTCTCCTTCCTTGACTCGCCCAGCTTCAAGCCCAACGAAGCCGGGCGCGCGATGCGGGACCACGCCGAGCAAGTGGCGAGGACCGCCATCGAGCACACCCGTCGGGCCGCGCCACTGGCAGACCGGCGGCGCCCCGCACCGCCGACACCGGCACGTCCCTCCTCTGCACGCCTGTCGGCGCCCGCCGCACCGGCGCACGGTGCGAGCGGACCGTTCGACCCGGACCGCTGGTACCAGCACACGATGCTCGGCGGGACGCTCAGCGACTCACGCGGCACGTTCCTCAACGACATCGTGGAGCAGCTCGGCCACGACGGGTCGGACGTCACCATCGAACCGGACCCCACGGGCACGGTGGTGATCACTGGCCCCATCGGGTCAGTGACGGTCACACCGCTCACCGAGGCGGTCCCTGCCAGCGTCGCCCACGCGTACAAGGACGCCATCGAGCAACTTCTTCACGAGGCCCAGCGTGCTCTGCGCACCAGCGGTCACCAGGCCGGTGACCTGTTCGACGACTGGCTGAGCGCCCAACTCGACGGTCCGGCCCAGACCTTGAGGGCCGCCCTGACAGACGATGATGAAACTGCCTTCCGGCAGGCGATGCGGGTGCGCTTCTATGAGACCTCCCCGTGGGCTCACCCGGACACGGCCGACGGCCCTCAGCCTGGCTCCCGATCACAGCACGAAGCTGCGGCCGACGGGGCCGATGCCCCACAGCACCCCCGCGAACGCGCACCGGAACAGACTTCCGGTGGCGCAGTATCCGCGCCCGCGGCCGAGCCGGCCCAGGAGTCACCTGCCGGAGGAGACGACCTTCCAACCAGCGTGCATCCGGCAGACGCCACCCGCCGAGCACAGGAAACTCCCGACTCGGAGCAGGTCCCGGCGGCGACACCCCATGCCACCACCGAGCAACCCTTGCGCGTTCCGAACACGCCCTACACCGACCGGTCCGAGTACTGGAGCGCCGAGCATGCGGCACTGGCCGCCTACCGCCGCTGGGCGGCGGACCATGCCCGGCGCCTGGCCACGGGAGAGCGGGAGGACTCCCTGACCACGGCGGCCGAAACCGCGATCGCCGCCAGCCGGACGGGCCGGATGGCCCGCCTGCTCGGTATGGACTCCGCACCCGAGTGGACGCACCTCCAGCACTTCGCCAACCAATGCCGTGCCGTGGTCGAACAGTGGGAGCGCGAAGACGGCCGGAGCACGGAAGGGAACTGGGAGGTCTTCACCGGCCTGCGCGATCACGCATCGCGGTATCGCAGCACCGTGGAGGGCCCCAGCGGCGACGCCTACCGACGATGGGCGGGCTCTCCGGAACCCCTCACGCTCGACGAAGACGCCGTGGATTTCATCCCCGGCATCCTCCCGTGGGACCAGTACACCGTCACCGGGCCCCAAGGCCTGCTCGCCGGTCCGGTCAGCGGCCGTGACCTCGCGGCAGGCCTGGCTCAACTTACCGCCGAAGGCAGCGGAGTTGAAGAGACCCAGGACGGGCTCGTGGTCTCCGGCCCCGACGGAGTCCAGTTCTCCGTTCGGCTGGCCGCGGCACAGCCGAGCACTCCCGTGCCGCCGTCCACCGCTACAACCACACCGGAACCGCACTCAGCGACGGGTGCGGCCCCCTCACCGGAGCCGGGTCCGGCCACCGATCCCGAGGTGGAGGTGACCGGATCCGCAGTCTCCACCCCGCTGGTGACCTCGGCGGGCGCGACGGGCGATGGCTTCGGCTCGGCACTGCCTCAGGTGGCGAACCTCGCGATCGTCCTCGGCGGCTATGCGGACGCGGCGGAACTGGTGGCTGGACGCCACTACGTGTCCTTGGCCACCGAGCAGCTCCGGCAGATCCTCGCACGGCACGACAGCACAGACCCGACACCAGCACACCAGGAGGCCGCCGCGGCTGCCTCGGCGGTCATCGAGGGCGAACCGCACACGCCCGCAGACGTGTTCAGCCTCTACGACCACCTTGCCGAGACAGCGGTACAGCTCGCCGACGACACCCGCCACGATGTGCGCACGGCCGCCCAGAAGGCCAACCAGTACGCGGAACGCCACCTGGCCCGCATGCACGCACGCCGAGCCGACCTCGCCGACCTGCTCATGGACGCAGCCGACCTCGACGACGACCACACCGCCGTCCTCGACCACGATGACCCACTCTGGCTGACAGCTCCCTGGTACCAGGACCGCGCCGAGGTCAGCCGCGCACTGACCTTCATCTTCGACGACTTCCCGAAGTGGCCGCACGCCTATGACGACCAGGGCGGCGAGCACTCGGACCAGCTGCGCGGCGCCATGCTCATGCTGCACCGTGGACACGACACGGTCGCCTCAGCCCTGACCGACTGGATGCAGGTCACCTCCTACGCCCTGGGTGCCGCGCAGGAGGCCGAGGCCGCCGGGGACGGGGTCAGCCGGTACGCGCTGCGTGACCTGGCCCGCCGGACCTTCCAGCACCACCAGCGCCTCGCAGCCCACGAGTTGGGCATGGAGGAGACCCCGTACGAGGGCGCCGACGACTTCGTCGACGGCGCCAACAAGGCGGAATCCGCGTGGAACTGGTGGATGGCGAGCGAAACCGCCAAGACGCTCCTCGACAGCACGACGGCCGAACTGCGCGAGGCGCAACTCTCCGCCGCGCGCGAGGCCCTGAACGCGGCCCAAGACGCACGGTATGCCGCCGACTTCGCCACGGCCGACGACGAGACTCTGGACGAAGTCAACCGGCACGTGACGGCGATGGCGCACGCCGCGTACGACCTGGTGCTGAGCCTGGACACCAGCGACTACCGCCACCCCGACGACGCCAAGCGGCTGGACGACGTCGTCCGCTACTCGTACGAACACGCGGTCGCCTGCCGGGCTTCCACCGCCCGCCCGGATACCGTCACTGCCGTGCAGACCGGCGTGGCCCAGCGCCGACAGCGGCTCGAAGCCGAACACGGCCCCGCCCCCGAACCGCAGCAGACCGCTCCCGCCACCGGGGCCGCCCTGGACATCGAGCACCACTACCGGGGCACCGTGGTCCGCGGCACCACCAACGAGGACGCCGACGCGCCCGTACGTGCTGCTCTGGACCGGCACAAGTTCAAGTGGAGCCCCAACAAGAAGTTCTGGTACCTGCGGCGGAACATGAGCCGGCCCACCCGGGACCTCCACGTACGGAATCTGACCGCCGAGCTGACCCGCATGGGCCGCCCCTACCGGATGGTCGAGGAGCCCCGGCAGGAGACGGCTGCCGAGATCCTGATCCCCGTTGGCGAACCGTACGCGTCGAAGGCGGAAGCCCAGCAGGACTTCTGGGAGATGTACGGCGCACTGTCGGGGCTGAAGGACACCCCGGCGGGCCGACGCCTGATCGGACGGGGACTCACCGACCAGGGCGTGCCGACCCGACCGGACGGCCAGGCGGTCTGGCTGGCCATGGAGGAACTGTGCGACGGACCAGTTGGCCGGGTGCGCGATCCGTTCACCCACCCGGCCGCCACTGTGGTCGAGCGCTGCACCACACTCGCCCGCGCCGTCCTGCTCCTCGCCCAGAACTTGAAGGAGGAGCGCTACCGGGCGCCCGTGGTGATGGCCCACTTCCGCACGATGACGCAGTACGCCGTGCAGCTGGCCTCGCGTATCACCGCAACCGCCCAGCAGGGGGTCGACTGGCAGGAGGTCTTCGGGACTCCCGCCCTCCCAGCGGCACAGACCGCAGACGAACTCCCGGAACCGGTAGGACCGGAGCCTGCCCCGGAAGCCGGCGGCCCCCGTCATCGCGACGCGCTTGAGGACGGGCAAAACCTCCCGCCGACCGGCGAGGAAGGCGCCGCCACGGACTCCGGAGACGCGGTCGCGCAGCGGAAGGAGGAGGTGCCACAGCGGCGTTTCGAGATCACCGTGGCGGCCAGGAGCGCCGCGGGACACCTGCTGGTCAACGTCGCCCTCCCCGCAGACCGCACCGGAGCTGCCCAAGAGGTTCCCGACCTGCGCAGCGCCGACATACCCGGGCTGGCCCTGCCCGCCCACACCGCGCTGCCCCTCCTGGTCCGGCCAGCGAAGCTCTCCGACTCACTCGTGTCCGACGAGGAAGTCGAGGCCTGGCTCGACGAGCATTTGCCCGACAGCCCGGTAGCACCGGCATGGAACTCTCCCGCCGTACGAGCGGTGATCCAGCGGACGGTCCGCGACGTGCTGCGCGACTCCATGGCCCCCGCCGCCGAGGACGTCGCGGCCTGGCTGGTGAACACCGCGTGCGAGAACCCGGGGCTGATCCAGGCCGCCCACGCCAACGAACAGGCCGACTTCCTGGCGGTCTTCGCGACCGCCGCCGACGAACTGATCACGGACGGCGGCTCGGAACACCTGCTGTGGACCTACCTCAAGGAAGACGGACGCCGTGAGGTCCTCAACCTGGCAGGCCCCCGTGCCCACCGGGAGCTGCGCCAGCAGGCCGTGGAACCGACGCCGTCGGCGCCCGGCCCCTCCGTCCCCGATGAGCAGCCGACAGCTTCGCCCGCTGCCAAAGAAAGCGAACGTGAGCGGAAGCGCGCCGAGTTCCAGGCCGACAGTTCCCGCTGGGCCACTGAGATGCGCGACGACGCCCGGGAACGAGCGGTACGAGCGGCCCTCGCGGACGATCAGCTGCGGGCGCTGCTTTCAGACGGGCGATCGCGCGAAGAAGCCCGTGAGTTGTTCATGGACTGGCTCAGCCACGCCGATCTTTCGACCACGGGCACAGGAGGTGACCGGTTCCGGGACTGGTTTAGCCACACCCGCCAGGGTGTCGAGGAACAGTACGCGAAAGTCACTTTCAATCAGGTGTACGAGGCCGTGTCCGCAGCGCCGGCGGCCGAGTCTGCTCCAGAAGGCTCCGCTCGCCAAGCCGGCCTCGCTCCGCCCGGATCCGCGACACCGTCCGCCCCGGGCGACGGCGCGGAAGACGGTTCACCACGGCCTCCTGCATCCCCACGCACCAAGGCCGGCTCGGCGGAGTCTCCCGGGCAGACGGCGCGCGGCAATCCGAGTGACATGCTCACCGGGCCGTATCTGACCGAAGAACACCTGAACGCTCTGCCGCGCGGAACTCAGGGGCGACCGGTTGGCGACGCTCGCCTTGCCGTTCTGGTGACGATGCCGTTCCGCGACGGCCAGGTTCACGACGCTCTTCTGTTGCTGCAACGCGTCGAGGTGGACGAGGAGTTCGGCGACGACCCTCTCGTCCACGGCGCGCAGATCGTACCCGCCAACGATCAGATAGCCAGCAGCGTGGATGGCCGCTGGACCCCCGAACAGTTGCTATCCCTGCCGGACTCCCGGGTACTGCCGCTCGACTTTCCGATCACCTGGCCAGCGGTCGAGGCTCTGGCGGCGTTGCCGCATGAGGAGGCCCTGGAGCAACTGCGTTCGATGCAACAGCTGCTCCCGGTCCAGAGGATCGAGAAGGGCGCTCGCCCGGCACAGCGGCCGGAAGCCTCTCCCCGGGCTGAGGTAGCCCCCGGTGCGGATGCCGAAGGGGAACACGGCGGGCCCGGCCTCTCGCTGCCGGTGGTGGAGGACGAGTTCTCGATTCTCTCTGCCGCTGACAGGGATTTGCTGCGGACTCGGGAGACCCCCGACGGGCAACGGGACCCCTCTGTCATCCACCTCGGCCAGACCAACGAACAAGGCGGTGTTCTCGCGGACACCTCCACCGTGCATCGGCTGATCGACGAAGGCGTTCTGAAGTTCGACCCGGGGATGGCCGTCGTTCCCACGGCGGCGGGGCGGCGACGGCTGAAGAACGTGAGGCTGGCGGACCGTCCACTGACCGCTGTTGGTGACCGTGTCCTGAATACCTCCACCGGCAGCGTGGGCATTGTCTGCGGCTACGTCACCAGTTTGGGTATCCAGTACGCGGCCATCGTGGCCGACCGAGAGGGCTGGCCGCAGGGCTGGTCCACCACCGCCTACCCGCAGTACCTGACAGTGCTGGAGCCGGGCGCTATGGCCCCGGAGGACGCCGCGGAGCTGTACCGCACCGTGTCGTGGGGGCAACAGCCCAACCAGAATCCGAGTGCCACCACGGTGCCTGAAGGGGCCGCATCGGCCGAGCCCGAAATGGGCGACACACAGCACCTGTTGAGCGCGCAAACCGAGCCACTGACCCGTGAACACCTTCGGGACCTGCCGCGCTATGCGACCCGCCCCCCGATCGACGCGGAGATCCAGTTCGGAGTCGTGGTCACGCTCTCATTCGCCAAAGGCGAGATACCCGACGCCGTTCTCTTGCTGCAGGCCGCGGAAGAGGACCCGCAGTACGGCGACCTCCTGCACGGCGTTCTGATCGCGCCCGACAGCGAACTCGACCTCTCGTCCAAGACCGGGTACACGATCTTCCCGCGCGACCTGCTTCATCGAACGGACGCCCGCCTTCTGCCACTTGAGGAGGGACTGACCTGGGGCCAGGTCGAGGAACTCGTCCGGCTGCCCTACGCCCAGGCCCTGGGCCGGCTGCCGCTGGCCGCCCCGACCGAGCCCCCCGCAGACTCAACCGCTCGGGACACACACGAGCCAACCGGCTCATCCGAGCCGCTGAAGGACCTGATCGGTGCCCTCGGCGACCGCGTCGCCATCGGTCACATCGGCCAGAACAACCGTCGGCAAGAAGAGGAAACTCCTTCGGCTTCGGCGCAGGACTCTGCACCCGCGTCGCCGTCTTCGGCCGCAGCTGACGAGGAGCAACAGGAGGACACCGTGACGGCGACCGAGCCGGAGACGACGGCCCCCGGACCCTGGACGAGCCGGATCAAGATCGTCAGCGATGCGACCGGCACCTACGTCACGGGCACGACCGGCGCCCCGCACGAAGACGGTCTTCGCGAGTTGTTGAAGCGGGACAAGAACTTCAAGTACGAGAAGGGCCGTTGGCGCTACAACGGCATGCGCGGGCAGAAAGAGCAGGTCCTGGAAGACGTCCGGGCCTTTCTCACGGCCCGGGATGCTCAGGAGGGCGCAGTCACGGAGGTGGCCAGCGGGAAGTACCCGCCGACAGCCCAGCAACAGGCGATCATCACCGCAGCCGTCGAGGGCAAGGACGTTGCCGTGCAGGCTCTCGCGGGTACTGGCAAAACCTCCACGCTGGTGATGATCGCTGCCCAGATGCTGGAGCGGCGCATCGGCTACATCGCCTTCAACCGCGCTATCGCAGACGAAGCGGGCCAGAAGTTCGGGCGCAACGTCACGGCCCGCACCAGCCACTCCTTCGCACTGCAGGATCTGCGCAACACCCCCTACCGGCAGAAAGTGTCCATCGCCGGGTCGCGCAACAGCGGCGCCCGGCGTCCCAAGGACGTCGCGGCTGCGCTCGGCATCACTGCTGAGATACGGGTCGGCGACCGCGACGGCAACCTCCAGCACGTCGGGCCCGAGGAGATCGCCAAGATCGTGATGGGGGCGATCCGCCGCTACCGGCAGAGCGCCGATGCCGAACTCGGACGCCAGCACCTCGGGGAGAAGTGGGCGCACGTACCCGCCGCGCGCACGCTGCTCGAATACGCCCGCCGGGCCTGGGCGGACATCGCGGATCCGAACAGCAACAAGATCTTCTTCGACCACGACGACTATCTCAAGATCTGGGCCCTGTCAGACCCGCGCCTGAACTTCGACACGATCTTCTTCGACGAAGCCCAGGACATCAATCCCGTCCTGAAGAAGGTGATCCAGGACCAGGACGCCCAGATCATCGTCGTCGGCGACAGCAATCAGGCCATCTACGAATTCCGCGGTGCGATCGACGCTCTCAAGGACTGGCCGGCCGACGTGGTCCTGCCCTTGACACAGAGCTGGAGGTTCGGCCCCGCCGTCGCCGAGGTGGGCAACGCATACCTCGCCCTCCTCGAAGCCGACCTCCGGTTGGAAGGCGCACCCACGCTCGACACCGTCCTGGGCACCGTCGAAGAGCCCGATGCGATCCTGACCCACACCAACGTCGGTGCCATCTCCGCCGTCTTCGCGGGATTCGAGGCCGGCAAGCGTGTTGCGCTCGTCGGCGGCGGCCGGGACATCGAAGACATCGCCTGGGCCGCCCGGGATCTCCAACAGGGCCGGCGCACCAAGCACCCTGAGCTGTCGGCCTTCGAGAACTGGAGCGAGGTCAAGGAGTACGCCGAGTCCGACGAGGACGCGAATACCCTGCAGATGTTCGTACGGCTCGTCGACCGCTACACGCCCCAGGGCCTGATCAACATGATCAGGGACCTGGTCCCGGAGGAAGCGCGCGACGAGGAGACCCGCCCCGAGTTGGTCGTCTCCACCGCCCACAAGTCCAAGGGCCGCGAATGGGATGAGGTCCAGATCTGGGGCGACTTCCCCCAGCCCAAGGAGGACACCAAGACCGGCGAACTCGTGCTGCCCGCGCAGGACAAGCTGCGCCTGGCCTATGTGACGGTGACCCGGGCCAGGAAACGCCTCGACATCGGCTCCCTCGGCTGGATCCAGTCCATCGGCCTGATCGCGGACACCCCGCAAGCCGAGATCACGGCCGCCCCGACGCCCAAGCAGGCAGCGCCAACCCCCGCCGCCGTGGCACCAGCCGTCCCCGAGCCAGTCCTGCACGCAACGCCCCCTGCGGCCACAGAAACCGCGCCGCCGAGCACCGTCGACGAGCCGCAGCCGGAGCCTACGGTCGCGGAGACGGCGGCCGAGGAGACCGAAGCCCCGGTTCCCCAGTCGGCACCCGCCTCCGCGGAGCCGTCCGCCCCCGCACCGGACGACGGCACCGAGAACACGGCGGAGCCAGACACCGCCCCGGCCGCCCAAACGGAGCCTCGCCCGCAGGAGCAGCCCGCGACGAGCGCCCCGACCCTGCACGATCCGGGCCACCCACTCAACGGAGCCGACCAGCCTTCACTCTTCACCGGCACGGCGGACAACACGCCCGCCGACGAGCAGGCAACGGCTCCCGCCGCGTCACAGGAGGCCGACGCAGGCATCGCGCCCCTGCCCTGGGACGACCAGAAGATCAAAAAGCGTGGTACCGCGGGAATCCGCCGGGGACAGAAGACCGAGATCCCGAACCTCGCCCGCGAGATGCGCGAGGCCCTCGGTGACAACCAGGTACGCGATGTCTGGGAACAGGACAACCCCTGGGCCCAGTTCGAGGAGAACCTCCGCCACACCCAGAACCTTCTCCCGGAATCCGACTCCGCCCTGCTCGCCCTGGTGATGGAGGCCGCCGAGGAACTGCGCACGCAGATCACCCAGCTCGCGACCGAGGCCGCAAGCGCGTTCGACACCCTGATCCAGGCCCGCGCTGACGATCCCGATCAGCTGGCCGAACTCGACGCCCAGCTCGGCGGGGAGCACCGCCTGCCGGAACTCACCGACCCGCGCATCCGCCAAGCCCTGGTCCTGTGCCTGGAAGCCGTGGACGCAATCGAGCGCACGGCGCGCAGCCGCAGGCTCAGGCCCGCCGCCGCGCGGGACGCCCTGGAACAGGTCATGGGGCTGGCCGGCACGTCCTACAGCCCCGACGGCCAGCAGATGTGGCCGAACGTCGACGCGGCCTTGGCTCCGGTCAAGGTGGAAGTGGACCGGGCTCGCGAACGCATCGCCGGGCTGTCCAACTCGACGGTCACCGAGCAGTACGCCCGGCTCCGCGCGCTCATCGCCGCCCACGAGGCCCAGCCCACGCCGGAGCCCCCGGCCCTGGACACCCCGGCACCAGCCCCCGAGGCCCGCGAGGAAACCAGCGAGCCTCCGGCACCTGCCGAGCAGGAGGAACACACCCCCGACCCGCTGACCGACCGGGACATCGGCGCGGCACTGGCGACGATCACCCCGTGGGACCTCGGACAGCTGATCTTCGAAATGGACCAGAAGAAGAGGAAGACTCCGCAACCTCTGGAGGGCATCCGCCTGCCCTCGGAGCCCGGCTACAACGAGGAGGACAAGGAGTTCGCCACCGCCCGTGCACGAAGCGGCGCTATCGAGATCGAGGTGAGGACCTCCGACGACGTCATGACGCCGGTCCGCGCCGGCCGGCTCACCCTGGCCAAGGTCATCGCGTGGCTCCGTCCGGCCCTCCCGCCGGCACGGCGGCAACTGGTGGCAGCGGCCTGGCGCACCGGGAACGCAATGTCCCGCTCCGAGGAGGGCTTCAAGGTCATCGGTGAGTCCCGCCGCTGGCAGGCAGCCAACGACGAAGTACGGAACATCCTCAAAGGCGCCCACGCCCGGCTGATGACGGAAGCCCGCGAGGCCCATCTCACCGGGACAGCAGATGAACGGCTCGCCCAGGTCCGCGCTGCTGAGAACTGGGCCCAGGAAGAACAGCAGCTGCAGCTGATCGACTTGGGCGAGATGGAGGAAGCCTCCGTCGACGTTGCCGCGTTCGAGCGGGTGACCGCGCTCAGGGCGGTCCTGCCCGACCGGCACAGCAGCATCTGCCGCCTCAGCGAGGTCAAGCCGGGCGACTGCATCACCGACGTGTCCGAGGAACGGCTGCCGTTCATCGTGCGAGAGCGCCCCGTGGTGAGCGCGGATACCGAGGTCTCTCTCATCGGCGACCTCGTGGCCGGACCGGGCGACCTGCGTCCCTACACGTGGGAGAGTGGCGGCTACCCGGACGACTACGTCGAGCCTCTTCTCCTGCCCCAGTCGCTGGCCGGGCTCGTCGACCTGCCCGCCGACGCACCCGCAACGGCCGCCGTTGCCACGCAGGCCGTTGCCGCCCCGGTCGCCGTTCCCACGGCATTGGACACCGCGCCGGAGCCTGCGCCTTCCGCCGCTCGTCCGGCAACCACCGAGCTGGACGCCGCATCTGGGCCCGAGGAAGTCTCCGACGCCCCCGGGCAGCAGGCCGAGGCGCCGGAGGCGGCAGAGGCGACCGATCCGGCCCCCGTCTCCGGGGCTGGGCACCTTCCGTACGAGAGGCAGCAGGACTTCCTGGACGATCTCTATGCCACGGAAAGCCGCTACGAGGCCTGGGCCAACTCGGCCACGGGCCGGTTGCTCCTGTCGGAAGCCCGGGAACTTCAGGAAGAAACCGGGCTCACGGACGCCAATGAGGCGGCCCGTGTCCAGACGGCGTTCCGTGGTGCGATCCGGTCAGCCGACAGCGCCCACTCCACCGCCGACGAAGTGCTCGTCGCCTGCCGGGACCTGCACATGGCCGTCGCCGAAGCCGGGCGTTCCCTGGCCACACGTACGGCGTTCGTGTCCGCGGACGATCGGCTTCTGCTCCTCGCGGTGTACTCGCAGGCGCAGGAGCAGCTGGCGCGTCTGGAGGCCACCGAGAACGTGCAGACGCTGCTCGACAACGAGCAC
This sequence comes from Streptomyces sp. TRM68367, assembly GCF_014495685.1. Lineage (GTDB taxonomy): Bacteria > Actinomycetota > Actinomycetes > Streptomycetales > Streptomycetaceae > Streptomyces. The sequence continues at coordinate 31,906 of NZ_JACTVI010000047.1, forward strand.
GACGGGGCCAGGCTGTTCTCCCGCTTCAAGGCGGCTCGTGCAGCAGTGAGCCCTTCGGCTGCCAAAACTCCCGAGCCCGCACCAGCGCAGGAACCGCGTGCGGCTGAGCCGCAGACGGCCCCTCCCGTATCGCTCCCGCCGGCCGACACCGCTGACGAGAGCGCCGAACCGGCGCCTGAATCGCTCGAATCAGACGTACGGGGCGTAGAGGTCGTCGAATTGCCGGAAGTGCTAGAGGAGGGCACTCCGGAGCCCGCTCTCGCTGCTGGGGCCGCCGAACAGGCGGTAGCCGGGCTTGCGCCGAGCGAGCCAACCGCAGAGGAGGACTTCGACTTCTGGAGGGACGTCATCGGCGACGACCTCGTCGTGAACGGGGTCGTTTACAGCAGCAGCGAATGGGAGCCGGACCCGGAGGACGGCGTTCGTCGCCGCACCGAAGAGGACGACGAACCTGTATCCGCCCAGGAACTGGCGGCGATGGAACTGGACCAGGAGTACGAGGCCCTGATCGAGGAGGAACACATGGCTGCGACCGAGGCAGTCCAGGGACAGCCGGAGGTTGCGCAGCCTGAAGTTCCCGGGCAAGACGATTTCGACCGGCACTTCGAAGACATCGTCGCCCTGCTCCGGGGCACCGAACCTCCGGCTGAGGAACAGGCGCCCATACCGCGGCCCCGATTCAGCGCTGAGGACGAACACCACCTCCGTGAGCAGTACGCGGCCACACGGCAAGCGCTGTCCGGGATCCTCACCAGCATCGACGCAGACCCAATCCTGCCGGCGGCTGAAGACGCCGAGGTCGAGGCCGGTGACGCCGCCGCCCTCGAAGCGGCGATGGGCAACGCCCAGGCCGAGGCGGGCTACTACTGGGGCACCCCCGAATGGACGATGATCCGCTCGATCAGCCAGGCAGGACAGCAGCTGAGCGGATCGGTCCGGGAGGCGTTGCTGACCTACGCGGAGACCACGCTCGGCGACATCCGCGCGCACGGCATCAACCGCACGATCGAAGCCCGCACGGCACGAGCGATCTCCCACGGGGCGATGCTCCTGGCGCGTCGCCTGGAGCGGTCCGGCCAGCGTGACTCGCGCGGCTGGCGGGCCGTGTGGGGTCTTCACCGGGCCGCCGCTACCCGCGCGGACCGCCTGACCGGGCTGCTGCCCGCCAGCCAGCGGACCGACCTCGCCGACCAACTCAGCCGCGCCTGGCAGTGGTTCAGCGAATGGCTCTCCGCCCGCTCCCAGGACACGGGGAACAGCACGGGCGGCGACGACCAGGGACGCATCCGTACGATGCTGTCGAACAGTGTCGAGTCGATCGGCCGCCTCTACGGTGCGGTCTCGGAGCGGCTCGGGAACCTGGCGCAGCATCCTGTTTGGCGGCGGATCGCCTCGGTGTGGTCCGCGGTACGAGAAGCCGTCCACCGCGGCTGGCTCGGCGTGGGCCGCTTCCTGGCGGACCGTCAAACCCTGGGCACAGGGCGGGCGTTGTGGGTACGGACGCTGGAGATCATTTCTTCCGGGGCGCAGGCGTTGATCAACCGGCTGGCCGCGAACGGTGGCCAGAACGGTCTGCGGTGGAACCTGCTGCGGGTCTTGCGCCACGCTGCCGAAGACCACGTCGCCCACCTTCATGGCCACCTGCCCGAGGACGTGAGCACCCCGCTGGGTACCTACGAATCCGTCGTCGACGAGGCGGCCGAGCAGGCACCCGCGGAGGCCGAGGGGACGGCACCGCAGGCGCCCTCGCCGGAGGGACCCTCTGCAGAAGGGGCCGAGTCGGCGCCCGGTGATGAGAACCCGGTGGAGAATCCGGATCTGTTCCGCGCGGTCGTGCTGCAGGTGGCGGCGAAGGAGTACACCCTGGCCCTGGACCTGAGCTACGACTACGGCGTCTCGGCGGCCGAGGCCGAGACACTGCTGGCCCGCATGGAAGAACTCGGCGTCGTCGGGCCTCAAGGCGACGGCGGCGTCCGGGAGGTCTTGGTCGCGCCCGGCGAAGCGGAGAGCCTCCTGGACGCGACCCCGGCGTCCCACCGTCCCGCGCCGCGATGGCAGCCGGTCAGCGAACCGCTGACCCCTGCCTGGTTCGACGAGGTGAGGACGGCCATTCGAAGCGACGTCCAGCCCGATCGCGGGCTGTCCCGCCGGGACTTGATGAGCCTGCTCAACCACGAGAACACACGGCCGGGCAACCGGGCGGACGCCGGCCGACGCGCGAACGAGTGCGTGGACCTTTTCCTTCAGGGACGGGGCGCAGAGATCCCGCAGCACCTGGCGGGCGAGGGCTTCGCCTACGTACGGGGCACGTTCCACAGGGACTGGGCTCTCCACGAGGACGCGTCCCCCACAGCCTCGCCGGCGGCTGCGAGCGGACAGGCGGAGGCGGCGGGAGAGCAGGAAGCTGCCGCCGGGCCGGGACTGCCTCGTCGGCGTCGGCCGACGCCGACGGACGGTCCGTCGAGGATCGAGCGGGCGGCTGCGGGACCGCGGCGGCAGCCCGCCCCGACGGCCGGGCAGAATCCGGCGGTCACTGCGGACGCCGTCGCGGTTCAGGCTCAACGGATACAGGACCGCGCCGACTTCGCACGGGCTGCCGCGTCCAGCCCGGCCGAGGAGCGAGCAGCCGGCGTCCTGCAGACCATTGCCGCGCACTCCCGGGCCACCGCTGACCGCGTCGCCGGAGCGGCACCTGCCGGGGGGCCGTCGGCTTCTCCGCAGCCCGCGCTGACCGCGGAGGCCTTCCTCGCAGCGCTCAGGACCACGGCCCAGGCGCGGGGGGCGCAGATCCCCGACGACCTGCTGGCAAGCGCCATGGAGGCGGCCCAGGAGGCGGTCGCCGCGGCGCCGCAGAGTTCCGCAGGATCCGCCGCAGCAGCGCCCCGCCCGACGCGCCGGGGACAGGCGGCGCGAGAGCAAGCCGAGCACCGGCTTCCCGGGCAGCACAACGCCCCGAGCGGCGTCGGCCGCAGGTAGAGCGCGACGATGCTCGGGGCTCAGGGCGGTGGGCGCTCAGGAAGCGGGGTAGACCGCGACCACGTTGCGGGTGCGGAAGACACCGTGCCCGTCCGCCGCCGCATACAGGGGGACCTCGGCGGCTGCGGGCAGGGCCTTGGCCGTCCCGGTCCGTACGCTGACGCGGGCCGAGTCGCGCTCGGGTGTGTCCGTGCCGTCCTGGGCGATCGGCAGCCGCCCGTACAGGGAGGTGCCTTCCGTCTGGTCGACGGCGTGCACAATGCCGTACGCCGTGCCGTCGTCGGCCACGGTCGTCAGGTCGATGCCCTTGGTGCTGGCGGTGCTGGTGAAGCAGTGCCCACGTCCGGTAGCAAGGTCGAACCCGGCCTGGCCGGAGATGAGGAAGTCACCGTTCGGCGAGAGGCGGGTGGAGGACTGTGCGGATCCGGGCTGAAGGGTGAGAGCGTCGGCGGAGGTGCAGTTGACCTTCGCCTTGATCTTCCCCGTGGCGAGATCGTGCACCACCAGCGTGGTCTTGTCGGTGTCGGAGAGAGCCGGCGGATCGGTCTGCGTGTCGCTGGTGTGCCAGGCGGCCACCAGGTACTGACCGGTGACCGCGAGCGGGATGCCGACGTGCATGCCGCTGGGGGCAACGCTGGTGCTGGTCCAGGCGTCGCCGACCTGGAATCCGTACGTGCACGGGGCGGCGCTCTCGGTCCACTGGTCACAGCCGTCCTGCTGCTGGAAGACGGATACAACACCCTCGGCGGTGGCGAAGGCCGGAGAGGCCTGGACGGTGCACGGCCCCGAGCCGCAGCCGGATACCTTGACCGGCTTCGTCTGCACGGTGCGCTGGGCGCCGGTGGCTGCGTCGATCGCGATGGCCTTCTCGTGTACGCCGTCGGTTGTGGGGCCGACCAGGAAACCCGAATCGGTGGCGGTGAAGGAGGAGGCGGTGTCGTCAGGTGCCGCCAGGTCGAGGTGATGTTCGGCGGTTGCCTTGCTGTCGGAATCCGCCGAGATGACGTCGATCGTGGTGGTGGGGCGCGACGTGGTCAGGCCGCTCCCGCTGGTCTTGCCCAGACGGGCCAGCACCACGGTCTCACCCGCCTTGCCCTCTTGGACGAAGACACCCGTACGGGCACTCGTGAGTGGCTTGGGGGTGAAGGTCCACACGGTCTTGCCGCTGGTGAGGGAGAAGGCGCGGACCCGGGAGCCGTCGGCGGCTGCCTGAATCACCAGAGCGCTCTGGGGTGCGACGGCGACGAGCGGGAAACCGCTGGAACCGGGCTCGGTGTCGGTGGCCTCGGGGCTCGCCGACGTGCTCCAGCCGGCCTCGGTGTCGAATCCGTCCGGAACCGGGAGGCGGACGGGGGCCGCAGCCTTGTGCGTTGCGCCGGTCGTCGGGTCGGCCTTGCCCCCCGAGGCGTCGCTGCATCCGGCCAGCACGCAGAGGACGAGTGCCGCCATCCCCGCAGCGGCCACCCGGTGCGGTGCACGGCGCGATCTTGCCGCCGAGAACGCACTACGTGCGCCGGTCGGCGGGGATATGGAGCGGTCAGTCATCAAGTCCTCCGTTCGGGAAGCTGCATCACAGCCGGTCGACGCCACACTCTCACACTTTTCTATACCCCCTGGGGGTATTTTGTGGTGAGGTTGGCGCGGCAGTTGGATGACTTCTCCACATGGGGAAGCCGCCGTTCGGCGACGTTAGAGGTGAACGGCGCGGACAACGGGCGACATCGCCGCAACTAGTCAATCAATGCGTGTACTTGACGCATCACCGAAGGAGAACGGACCACATGGCCAGCACCCCCCGGCCCGATTTCGCGCGAGTGGCACGCCTGCGGGGCGCCGAGCAGGGAGTGATCGACGAAGCGGCCCGTCAGGGTCTGATACCCGAGGACATCGCCCACGCGCTCACCGCGCCCGGTGTCAGTGACCTTCTCCTGTTCCAGGGGTTTGCCGTGGTAGCGGACCTCGACGCCCTCGCGGGCCCCTCATCGGGTTTCGTGGACGTTCCGCGCCATTTGGCTGACGGCGAGGTGCCCGCGCGCGTGGACGTGGGGGACGCGGCGCAGTGTGCCGCGCTGTATCGCAGACTCCTCGTAGGTGGGACCGCGACGGAACAGGCAGCGCTGATCAACCGTGACGTTCTGTGCCGCCTGTGGCCGCAACGGCTCGCCCCGCAAGCCGTCGTGGAGGTGTGGGAGCGGCGGTTCCCGGAGCTGACCGCGTCGTGAACACCGAAGGAATGCTCGCGGTCGCCCGTATCGTGCTGGCCGCATGCGGCCAGCACGGCTACCACCTGTCCGGCTCGCTGGCGCTCCATGTCCTCGGCGTCGCCGGGGCCCGGCCCGCAGACGACATCGACGTGTTCACGGACCAGGTCCAAGACTCCCCGGCGGTACGGGCAGCTGTCGCCGGAGCGCTGGCCGCCCATGGGTACCGAGTTGAGGAGGTCCGGACCTGGGCCTTCCACCCCGTCGCGCGATGCGACCAGAACAGCGACCTGCTGGTCACTCACGCCGAGTATGGAACAGTCACCGTTCAAATCGCCCGCATGACAGGCTACTTCGACTCCCACACCGTTGAGACCATGCCGGTCGCAGCCGTGGGCGACCTCCTCTACGGCAAACTGGAGGCTCCTGAACACCGCCTGGCGGCCAAGGACTTCGTGGACCTGGCCGTGCTGAGCCGACACTTGGGGCAAGGCGCCGTCGACTCCTATCTGGCCGACTACGTCACCGGTATCGCGGGGCTCCGACAGCTCCCCGAGACGCGGGTGCGTGAAGATCTGTACGTCCGGCTGGCCCAGGTCGCCGACATCCCGGACTCGGCCTTCGCCGGTTACGGGCTGGACCCGCGGAGTGTGATGCTGCTGCGCGCCGAACTGCTCGCCTGGGCAGAGCGGATCGCACAAGCCGAGATCAACCAGAGCCGCCTGGACCCCGGCGTGGCCGCCGGACTGGAGAGCCTGGGACAGGAGGACGTGCTGGCCACCCTGACCCGGCTGGCACGCGCGGATTCCCTGGCCTTGCTGAGCCCGCCCGAGCTGAGCAGCCGACGCGGCCAGATCATGGACAGGGCGCTGACCGCCTCCTACGGACTGCGGCAGTTGGCCGAGCAACTCCCCGAAGGCGCACCGGTTCCCCCGGACGCAGCCGAGGCGATGCAACACGTTCAGGAACTCATCGACGAGGTACAGCGCATCACCTTGGAAATCCAACGCCGCTCCCGGCTCACCGCGCGCCAACGGGCGGAAGAGACCGCCGTACGGCGCGCACTGGCCGAGCAGCTCGATACCGACGAGACCCCGGACCCGCACCACGCGGCAGCCCAGCTCATGCTGCAGGTGGGCCGGCGACGGCGGCACACCGAGGCAGAGGAAGAACTCCAGCACCACCGGCCGGTGACCGGTCCCGGTTACGGAGGCGTACGGGCATGACCGCCTCGGAAGCCGGCGCACCACGAGATGAGCCCGGTCGCCCCCGGCCAGCCGATCCCGACAGCCTCCGGGGTGACGGTACCGCCCGCAGCGACCGAGCCGACCGCGTACAGCTCGCGGACAGGGCACTGCCCCTGTACGTGCTGCGTGAGCACGCTACCGACTACGCCGCACTCTTCGCCCGGGCCAGAGCCGAGGTGGGCCACGGCCAATGCCTCTGCCAGACACCCGCCCTCCGGCTGGTCATCCGGTGCAGCCGGGCCGGCCGCTATCACCTGGCCGGATGGCCCGGCGAGGGCGAACTCCACGATCCCAGCTGCAGTTTCCACAAACTCGCCTCCGAGCTGACCGGCCGGGACGCGTACAGCACGGAGGCCATCCGTGAAGACGATGAGGGCGTGGCGATCCGCTTCAGCACCGCCCTCGCCCGAAAACTCAGCGACTCGGAACCGGCGAAGGCATCCACCGAACCACGCGAGGGCCGCTCACGTCGGACCGTCGGACTCCTTGGCCTTCTCCACTGGTTGTGGGAGTCGGGCCAGCTCACCGCGTGGCATCCGCGCTGGCGCCGACGCAGCTGGTGGATCTGCCACGCGCGACTGCGCGAGCAGATAGCCGGATGCTCGATCAACCACGAGAATCTGACCGACGCCATGTACGTCGTGCCGCCCTTCCGCAAGGAGTACGCCCGCCGCAACACCGCCGCCTTCGAGACCTTCCTCATCGCCCGGTTGAAGCGACGCGCCGATACCCAGCGCCGCGGGCTCGTCCTGGGCGAGATCAGGGATGTCAGCCCCACCCTGCACGGCGTTCGGTACACGCTGGCTCACCACCGCGGCGCCCTGTTCGCGACCGCTGCTCTCGACGAGCGGCTCCGCCGCTCGTACCGCGCGGTCTTTTCCAACTCGGCCGCCGAACACGGAGCTCGCCGCATTGGCCTGTTCCTGGTCGAACTCAGTCCCAAGGGCAACGTCAGGGTGGTCGACATGGCGGCCATGCTGGTCTCCGGGCTGTACATACCCGCCGACTCCAGTCATGAAGTGGTGATGGCGAACGCCCTTGCCGAGGGCGGCCGTGCCTACGTCAAGCCGGTGCGGTACGACGGAAGCGATTTGGTGTTCCCGGACTTCGTCCTCACCGACACCCACCCCCACTCCTATGTAGAGGTCTACGGCATCCACGGCAGGGAGTCCTACGACCAACGCAAGCGTGTGAAACAGGCCCACTACCAGAGCCAGGGTGCCGGGTTGATCGAGTGGGACGTCGCAGAGCCGGTCCCCGACGTTCGGCGCCGCTAGCCACATTCACCCCGCGGCGCCGCCGGCCCCGTCGAACCTGCCCGCGAGGTGAGAGTCGACCGCGCCAGGACGCGGCTCGTCGGGACGCTGGTGGCGCATGGGGACACTGCCGGCCCTCGGCCGATGCACGGACAATCGACGTCAGGGGGCTCACCAGATGACGGAAGTCGTTGCTGGGCGGCGCATCTCTGCAGGAGGATGACCTCATGGCAGCAACGAGTCGGATCGAAGCCCTCTTTGGAGCGACCGCTATCTCGGAGTGCGGCAGATCACAGATCGCGGACGAGCGTGCTGCTGCATTGGTGCGCGCCACGGTAGCTGGGCCGGTGGGAGGCTACTGGGAAGGTTACGCGCGCCTTGTTCTGAGGTGCTACTTGCTGGCAGCAGCGCTCTCTGACGCTGACGCGGCTCAGGTCATCGCCTGGGCGCGACATCACGAGGACACCGGTGTGGCGCAGGTTCTGAAAGACCATGCTTCGGACGTTCCGTACGGTTGGATCGGGACGTTGGAGGGGGGCCTGCCGTCCGCTGGCGGGGAACGATCCATGATTTTCTCCACCGTCCTCCACGCGTTGGACCTGGGTATTCAGCCGCAGCCAGCCCTGTAGCTCGGGCGGATATGAAGTAAGCCGGGACTGTGGGGCAACTGCTGGGGTGTGCACTCTCTGGCAGTGGCGGCGGTCGTCAGCCCGGATCGCTCATTTGATTGACGATGTCGTCCACAAACCGGGATCGGCCTCGGGTACGGACGCCGTGGTAGGGATCGGTGAAGTGGTCTCCGGTGATGAGCACGACTTCGTCCTGGGCTCGGGTGACCGCAACGTAGAAGTTGTGGCGCTGTTCTTTGAGGTCTCCGTTCGACAGTCCACGGGTGGCGAAATAGAAGGGCATGAGGCCATCGACCAGACCCGGGAGGATGACGACGGAGAACTCGCGGCCCTTGGCGCTGTGGTAGGTGGTGAGCACAATGCGGCCTGGGGCCCGGTCGCCGGCGAGTTCGGCCATAGTCAGGCCCTGTTGCACGGTGGCCTGGAGTGTGCTGGGGGCTTGCTGAATTCGGAGGTCAGGGCTGAGCTGGGCCACCTGGTCGATGTCGAGGTGGCTGAGCAGGCGGTTGAGGAAGTCTCCGGCATCGTCCTCTGGCGTCTCGCGTTCAGGCGCGTCAAGCACTTCCAGGAGTTGGCGGGCGAGGGCGCGCGGGGTCTCATCCTCCAGAGTGATGCCCGCTGCCTGTCGGTGACGGTGCCACGTTGTGGCCAGGTCCCTGATCGTTCGCGCAGGTTGAGCTGAGGAGGACCGGCGCTGCAACGGCTCCTGTGGAAGACGTGGCGCGTCCTCATCCAGATCCTGGCGCTCGGGTGCCGGGCCCCCTCCGCCGGGTACGGGGCCGGCAAGGCGGCGAGCAGTACACGCGGAGACGAAGTCGGCCAGCGGGCCGCCAGGGATCTTGCGGGTCCGTTCCATGTCGCACGGTAGGTCGGCAGCTTGGAGCGCGTTGATCAAACGAGCGAGGAGGTTCTTGTTGCCCGGGTAGAGCACCGCGATGTCTTCCGGCGGGATGCCTGCCGCGATGCGCTGGTGGACGACGTCGACGGTGCGTTGTGCATGGTCGTCGAGATCGCCAGAGACCTCTTCGAGGGTTACGGTGCCGGGCGCTTCCTGATTTGGGTCTGCTCGGTAGCCGCGGTCCACACCGAGCACACCGCGTCCGGCGGCCACCAGGGTGCTGCCACTGCGGAAGTTCACCGTTAGTTGGACGGTGGTGAAGTCGTCCCGCTCGTGGAGCTCCTTGAGGTAGCGGATGTCGGCGCCCTGGAATGCGTACATGGTCTGATCGGGGTCGCCGACAGCGGTCACCTGCACGCCGGAGGCGAGCAGTTCGACGACCACGGCGTGCAGAACTGGGTTGAGATCTTGGTACTCGTCGACGACCAGATGGGGGAATCGTGCGCTGAGCATGTCGCGAGCGGGCTGGCTGGTCCGCAGAACAGCCAGGGCCCGGCCCGGCATGGCGTCGAAGTCCCAACAGTCGCTGTCAATCAAGGCCTGTTCGTAATGGCGGACAGCTGAAACGAACTGATGCTGGTACCCCTCCGTGCCCTCCCCGGAGGCCATGAGACGGCGGATCTTGGTCAGTAGTGCATCCGGCTTGTCCCTCACGGGGAGGCCAACCGCGAACGCGGCCTCTGCCCAAAGCTGGTTGCTTTGAGCCTCATCCAGGATGGTGAGGTTGTCCGCGTACGGGATGTCGGTGAACCGCGCATAAGGCCGGAGGATGTGATGCAGACAGAAGGCGTGCACGGTACGGCTCGCGAGCCTTCGACCAGGGCGAATGCCCAGCGCTCGCAGGCGGGTGGTGACCTCTGCTGCCGCCGTATCGGTGTAGGTGATCGCTGCAACCCCACGGTGGGGGCTGGTCGTCGCCAGGAGCTGTCCGACCCGGGCCACGAGGGTCCTCGTCTTGCCCGCACCAGGGCCGGCTACGAGAACGAGGTTTCCCTGGTGGCGTACGGCCTGGCGCTGTTGGGGATGAAGATCGACGATCTCCTGTGCCAGGGCCGGCGGCAGGCGTAGATGTGCTGGACCGGATTCCGCCGCGTAGGCCTGAGATGGGCTCATGCGCCGGGCTCCGGGGAGGCAGCCTGCGGTGGATCGGCTTCCTCCGCGGTGGGAGCGAGCGGCAGATTCTCGTACCGTCGCCGGAGGCCATCCAGGAGGGCCAGCAGCGGGCCGCACCCGGGCAGCGCGAGCAAGTCACTCGTAGACACGGGCTGGTCTTCGGGGTGTCCCAGGAGCTGTCGGACCCGGGCGGGCACGTCACAACCCTCGACGTGGGCCGCGAGGCGCTGGGCAAAGCGACCCTTGCTGACAGGATCGCGCTCAATGCGCGAGATCAGCGCATCACGCTGGCTGGGTGTGGAACGGCCCAAGGCAACGGTCTGCAGGGCCTGGCCGAAGGTCCGGCGTCGTCGCGGGCTGAGGACGAGGTCGTTGAAAGCCGCTTGCATCTCCGCGTTCAGCAATGGAGCGATGTCGGTCTCCAGCGTGTTGGGGCCGACGAAGACTCCGAAGCCGGCAGCGGTGACCACGAGTTCCTGACGCCCCTGCCGCGCTCCTCCATCGGCCGGAAGCTCCTGCTGCAGCAAAGCGTCCAATGCGTCGTCGAAGGTCTCGGCCACCGTCGGGTTGGCCAGGAGTTCCAGAGGGTCGACGGCGCGGGTCAGGCCCGGTTCGCGTCGGTACTTTTCGTCCTCCTCGGTGTCGACGGCGTCGCCGTCGGTCAACATGCTGAAGACGCGGTTGAAGCCGGAGGGACCGAGCAGTTTCGCGTACGGGGTGAAGTTGCTGCTGTCGATGCTGGCGACCACAATGCCGTGGGCGTCCAGGTCAAATCCCGCTGCCCGGGCCAGCGCGGGCAGCAAGTAGGTCTCGGCGACGCCTTCGACGAGAACGACTCCTTGGGCGAAAAGGATCTCTGCCCGGTTGACGTTAACGTAACGCTCCAAGTCGGCACGTTCGCGCGACGTGAGCAGGTCAGGGGCCATGACACGGGCCTCGGTCCCCGTGCCTGCGTCAAGCAGCAGCACCATGCTGGGCAGAGGGGTAACGGCGGCAATGTGCGGGCTGTGCGTGGTCAGCAGCAGACGGTTGGGCTCGCTGAGCAGGTGCGCAAACAGGTGCCGCTGCAGAGTGGGGTGGAGATGAGCTTCCGGCTCCTCGACCGCCAGCAGCGTATCGGCACCATCGACAGCACCGCGGCGCAGTCTCAACCACTCCAGGAGCAGAGCGAGATAGAGAACGTTGGCCGTGCCCGTGGAGGTCCGGTCGACGCCCCGTGCAGCGGAGGCATCGATGAACAGCCGGATACTGCGCAACAGATCCTCGTCCCGCCCGACGAAGGCGAGCGACGGATCCAGATTCAGACGGGGCCCAGCCATCGTCACGACCCGCTTGCGGATCAGGTCGGCGATTTGCTGGACATTGGCGTCGCGACCGAGTTCTTCCCGGGCGCTGCGCATGGCCTCCAGCGTCTTGTCGATGCTCGCCTGCGATGGGGGAAGCTCGCGGAGCAGGCTCGTCAGCGGGCTGCGGTCTGGGCGGGCGAAGTCGCTTTCGGCATCCCGCAGCGCTGGCAGCACCGACAAGGCGGCATACCGCTTGGCGCCGAGCATGGTGTTACTCGGATCAGTGCCTCCGAAGATGGTCCACTCGTAGTCGTTCGGTGTCAGTGGCTCGGGCTCTTCCTCACCCAGCAGCAGCGCAGGTGACTGTTTGGGCCTGAATAGATAGGTAAGTCGGGCAACGAGCGGGTCCACACTGACGATGGCCCCGTCCAGTTCGCTTCGTGCGTCGGGATCGTCGTCGAAGTCGGCAAGTTCGACTTCAACAACGACCTGAGCTCCTTCGGCCAGGGTGGGAGAGCCATCGTGGACGTCCTCCGCCTGCAAGTGGCGCCGCCGGTCCGGCAGGTCCGGGTCGAGCACCAGGCGTAGAGCGTGTAGAAGATTGCTCTTGCCCACGCCGTTTTCGCCGACGATCACTGCCGGGGTAGGGAACGGATCAATAACCAGGTCCCGGAAGTTGCGGAAGTTCCGGATGCGAAGGCGACGAAGCTGCATCGTTCTCCTGGTCCATCGACGCGATGCTCCCGGGGCCGCGATGCCAGGGGGCTAAGCCTTCGCATCCTCCCAGAGAGGGGCCACCATGGTAGGCCCCACATACTCCGTCATCATGGCCATGGTCAGCGACGGTGTGCCGGAGGACTTTGCGCGCGCCGTGGGCGTCCGCTGGGTTTCGAACCCTCCGGGGCTGATAACGACTTGTTGTGTAGCTTCCCTGCCTACACTCCTAAGCTGGTTTCCAACCCTCTTGGGGTGGTGGAGACGCCGTACGGCACACGTCCCCGCTCCATCCGGTCCACGTTTCGACCACTCCTGGGCTGATGAAGACGGCTGATGGCCGCAACCAACATCACACACCACGTGGCGTTGCGACCCCTCCTGGGTTGATGACGACCGACATCGGGGTGGAGACCATCCCGGGCGGCATGGTGTTTCGAACCCTCCAGGGCTGATGGCGACGGACCGAGCCCCCCGCCGGGCGCCCTCATGTACTGGTTTCGAGCCCTCCTGGGCTGATGACGACGTGGGGACTGGCCGGGCTCCTGCGGTACGCGCGCATGTTCCGAACCCTCCCGGGCTGATGGCGACACGACGTTGAGATGCTCGGCGCGACCCGCCCGTTCGTGTTTCGACCCCTCCTGGGTTGATGACGACTTCGAACGTGCCCGCAGACGGCGGCTTCCTGATCCCGTTTGGAACCCTCTCGGGCTGGTACTGGCCTCGCTGCTTAGTGGCCCGCCGATGATCTCTACAATGTTGCGAACCTTCCTGGGCTGATGACGACGGCAGATCTCCGCCGTCTGCAACGGCCGCCTCCGCCTGTTTCGAACCCTCCTGGGCCGATGACGACACGAGATGCGGTGCTGGTTCGCGCTGACGCGGGGGTTTCGAACCCTCCGGAGCTGATGACGACAACAGGCCAGCCCCCGTACCGTCCGCATCTGCCAGTTCCGAACCCTCCTGGGCTGATGACGACCGCCGGCTGCGGCACGAGCTGACGCTCCACTACCTGTTGCGAACCCCCTGGGCTGATGACGACCGCAGACCAGGGCGGCCAGGGCGGTCTCGCCCGGGTGGCGCGACCCCTCTGAGCTGATGACGACAGGCAAGCCTCTATCGCCACCTTGGCTCGCTGCTAGTTGCGAACCCTCCTGGGCTGATGACCACGACCCGCGAACCTCAGCAGGTCTTCCTCGATGAACTGTTCCGAACCCTTCTGGGCTGATGACGACCGACCCGATCGGCCAGCGGCCGGGCCGCGGTGCGGTGTTGCGAACCCTCCTGGGCTGATGACGCCAACAAACCAGCGCCCGCCTGACCGTCCAGGCAACGTTGTGAACCCTCCTGGGAGATGACGACGTCGCAGGTGTGCCGGACCACCAGCCCGCCGTCGAGGTTTCGAACCCTCTTGGGCTGATGACGACGCGGTCAGCCTCCAGCGCGGCATTTCCACCCACAGGTTGCGAACCTTCCTGGGCTGATGACGACGAGTCCGAGGCGTTCACTCGGCTGCTGCTCATCATGTTGCAAACCCTCCTGGGCTGATAACGACGCGTCGGTGGCTCCGGCGCCCGCGCGACGCTGTACGGGTTGCGAACCCTCTTGGGCTGATGACGACTGCCGCCGCAGCGCTGCGTGAGGGCATCCCCGTGCAGTTGCGAACCCTCCTGGGCTGATGACGACGCCGGAAGAGGCCCTCCTCCGTGCGCTGGACGCGACATTTCCAACCCTCTTGGGCTGATGACGACCACTCCGCCCAACCTGAGACCGTGGAGCCTTCACGGCGGGTGCTCGCCGACCGTGAGGGTGTGTCGTGCCGATCAGGCAAGCTCTTCCTTCCGGTACATAGCACCCGGGTCTCGTACGGCGGTGAGCCCGTGCTCGCTGCTGTAGGCCCCGTCGATGACGTACACCTTCAGTTCCGTGTCGTAGCGCGCTCGGGGAACGGCGCTGGCGGGCAGCGGGATGAGGTAGTCATCGGCCAGTAGCCGGCCGGCGCGGCCTCGGGCTCGGTCGAGCGCGGCGGCGTAGTTGTTGCGGTCTGCGGTGAGGATGGCTTCGGTGCCGTCGAAGAGTTCGTCGAACCGCTCTGCGAGGTCGTCGCGGCTGTCGAAGGGATAGGTGAAGTCCAGGAAGGTGGCGGCGAATCGGTCTCGGTGGAAGAGCACGTCCTTTCGCCATGCTGTGCCCCAGTCGGTGGCGTAGATCTGGTTGAGCCATCCGGTGATGTCGTTTTCGTCGACGCGCTGTCCGTCGTGTGCGGTGATGATGCGCCAGGCTGCCAGGGTGGGGGCCTGCGGGTAGATCCCGTCGGCGAACCATTCGCCCGGTGAATTCTGGCGCGGGGTGTAGCGGGCGGCGTGCACGATGACGTCGGCCGGGGGACGGGCGGCGATCCGGTTGGCTCGGCCGAATCTCTGGGCGAGGGCTTCGAGGTCTGCGGCGGCGGTGAACAGGACGTCGAAGTCGACGTCCATGGAGACTTCGAGGACCTGTGTGGAGACGACCAGTCCGGGCAGCCGCTCACCCCTCCGGGTGCGGTCGACGCTGTGGCGTTCGGTGATGTGCTGTTCCAGGCGGCTTCGGTCGCGGCGCTTGAAACGGGAGTGCAGCAGGGCCGCGGCCTCTGGGCCGAACAACTGGCGTGCGATGGGGCCGAGCTCGTCGTAGAGCTGTTGGGCCTGACGGATGTTGTTGGCGACGACGAGGACGGATTCACCGTTGTGCAGGCGCTCGGCGATCTCGGCGATCGCGGCCGGGTCGGTGAGCTGGTGGGGGCGGGTACGGATGCGGTGCCGGGCTGGTTGGTGGCTGTCGGCATCGTCGGTGCGGGTCACGGTCCCGGCGAGGGTGTCTTCGATGAGTTCGGCGAGGGCATCGGGCAGGGTGGCGGACAGGACGGCGAAGCGTCCGCCGAGCCGTTCCAGCAGGCTCATCATGGCCAGGATGTAGCCGAGCCGTTCGGTGTCGTAGGCGTGCAACTCGTCCATGATGAACACCGAGTTCGCCGCGTCCACCAGCAGGGAGGAGTGGGCCGCTCCCACTAGTGCGGCGCGCAGCAGCTGGTAGGGGGTGGTGATCCTCACCGTCTCCTTGAACAGCCGGGTGGTTGCCTGCCGAGCTACTGCTTTGCGCGCGGCGGTCACCCGTTCCGCGTCCCCGTCCTCCGGACACACCGCGTTGGCCAGGTGGTAGGCGGCTGCTCGCCCATGCGCCACACCGACCTGGTCTGCCGAGCCCAGTTCCCGAGTGGTGCGGTCCGCGTTGGCGTTGATCGACGCGAGGTAGGGCAGCGTGTAGAAGACGCGGGGCACCCCCTGTCCCGCGGCGTGCATGGTGGCGGTCTGGCGGCAGGCCCACAGCCAGGCGGCCTCGGTCTTGCCGCTGCCGGTCCTGGACCTGAGTAGCAGGTGGTTTTCGACCGCCGCTGCGCGCCGCTGGTGCGGTCGCAGGCTGTAGCCCTTGGCTGTGATTGCCGCCTCCAGCCGGGCAGCGAAGGCCGGGCCCATGGGCTGGGTGAAGTGCAGCCTGCCGTGGGCGGACGAGAGGTGATCGGCCATGGTCACCGCGCCTTGGAGCACGACCGCGACCAACCCCTCCTCCGGGTCGACCCCGTACTCCCAGCGGTCCAGCAGCCCATTCAGCTCCCTGTGGGCCTGGGCGACCCAGTCCGCGCCGACGGACAGCGGCTTGACCGGCAGTCCCGCTGCGGACGCGGTCTCGTAGAGCCATTCGGCCAACTCGTCCGCGGCGGCCTGACCGACGGGAGCAAACCGTGCCCGCCACTCGCCGACCGGTGCTGCCCCGTACAGCGCGGCAAGCGATCTGGGGGAGTTCGTCAACGGCCGGTGGTGGGTAGCGACGGCTGCCGCCACCCATGCCCGCAGCTCGTCGTCCGCGACCAGCTCGACGAATCCCAAGGAGAGCACCTCGTGGCGCTCGCCCCAGACTGGCCCCCCGGCGAGCATGAGCTGGCAGCCGTCGGGGATCTTCCCCGCATCGTGCAGCAGATCGGCCAGGGCAACCGTGTCCCAGAAGCCGGGCAGGATCCTTGCGACGAATGTGATCTGGCCGGTGCGCCGGGCCACGAGCCGGGCCGCGTCCAGGGCCGCGCTCAGGTGCACCGTCAACGGTTCAGCCTGCCAGTCGCCCCTGGTGCTCTTGGCCAGCACCTGGGACAACACGGGGGGCCTGTCAAGTCCTCGTGATTCTGGTGGGGTTGATGACGGCACGAGCATCTATGCCTCTGCGGTTACGGGGTGGGCGGGTGGAAGCAGGGTGACGGCCTGCCCGGTGGGGGTGCTGTAACTGTCGGGAACGGTGGCGGTGGTGGTGCCGGTGGCGTCGAAGCGGTAGGTGCCCCACACGGTGCGGGCCCTGTCCATGCGGATCGCCGTGGGCAGACGCAATGCTGTTCCGGCGGTGCCGGGTCGGTCCTCGACCAGGGCGCCGCGCTGCTCGCCCGGGGTTCGCGTCAGATCGACGGTGTTGAGGAGGAGACCGACGAGGTCTTGGCTGCGGCCGAGACGCAGCGGCCAGACCGGGCGGCGCAGGACGCTGCGCCAACGTTCGGGCTGGTCGGTGATCCAGACCGTCAGAGTGGTGAAGGCCAGGAATTCGCGGTCCTTGGGCCCGGGGTTGGTAGGCCGGCCCTTGGCGTCCAGGGGGTGGTAGGTCTCCAGGTCGACGCCCTTGCCCCGGGCGTGGAAGGCCATGGCGAACTGGAAGGTCTCGGAGATGTGCTGCCAGCCGCCGGCCGCAGCGGCGAGCATGCCGCCGACGGTGGACGGCGGCGGGCAGGGCAGACCGACCTGAACCCCGGAGTACAAGGGGTTGCGGAAGCTGGCCACCGGGGCGGTGAACGTGGCCTCCAGCGCCGTGACGGGTGTTGTGGTCATGCCTTGACGTCCTCGAACCAGGCGTCGTGGGTGCCGTTCTCGATCTCCTGGGCCAGGCTGTTGAGGATGGTGCGCGGGTGGTCGATCACCACGGTGCCCGCGGTGATGAGGTCGGCGAGGTCGCGGCGGGCGCGGTCGCGCTGGTCGCCGAGGAATCCGGGCGCCCACCCGATCCGTACCGGGCCGTCGAGCTCGTCATGCCAGGCGGCGATCTCTTCGGCGAGGGTGTCAGCGGCGAAGGCGGGCTTGGCGTCCTTGTTGGCCAGCACGCGGGTGAAGGGATTGACGCCGCCCTTCATCGGAGCGAGGAGGATGAGGGCCGGAGTGCGGTCGCCGTAGTGGGCGGCGGGCTTGGCTCCTCCGCGCAGGGCAGCGAGGGTACGCAGTACGAGGGCGACACGGCGGCGGCGCTCGGCGATGTCGAGGACGAGGGCCGACACACCGCGGAACGTGGCCTCGGTGGCGCCCGCTGCTACCGCTTCCTCCGCAGCCTGCGGCGGCAGGGCGATGCGGATGCCCTGCCCGTCGGTCTCGAAGGTGCCGACACGGGGCAGGTCGAGGTTGATGTCACCGGCACACACGGCGGTGTAGAACTCGTGCTCGTGGATGACCGGGTTGTCGTCGGCGCCGAAGCCGCGGGTCATGGTGCCGAAGTCGGAGGCGATCCGCTGGGGGGTGACGCTGACGAAGGTGCCGGTGGCGAGGACGGTGTCGCGCTGACAGGAGCTGTCCGAGCCGCTGATGGCGACCATGTAGCCGAACAGATCATCGTCGAGGAACTGGTCCGGCCGGCCCTTGGTGTATGCCTGCTGCTTCTTTCCCTTGCCCTCGCGGATGACGGGCGAGACGGGCTCGTCGGCGGGAAGGCTGTCGCGCCACCAGCGGCGCACGGCCTGGGGGGCGATGTAGGGGTAGGTGTCGCGGCCGACGTGCATCTTCTTGACCGTGCCGACGTTGTCCTGGCCGCGGCCGTTGTTCGGGGCGCCAGCCTGGATGTCGAGGGCAAGCTTTCCGGCGAGGTGCGTCACTGAGTGATTCCTTCCTCAAGGGCTTCGGCGTCGGTGGGGTCGATGGCGTCGGCGTCGAAGTCCTCGACGACGGTCTTGGCGTCCTTGGGCTGCCAGCCGCGGCGGTGCAGCTCGGCGAGGACGGAGGTCAGCAGGTACTGGCGGAAGAACCAGGCGTTGCCGTCCTGGCTGGGAGAGAACAGCAGCTCGAACCCGTTCTCGGTGATCAGCGGTGCGCCGTCGTCAGGCCGGGTCAGGACCCATTCCACGGAGTGACGCTGCAGCCAGTTACGCAGGTCGGTGCCGCGACCGGCACGGAACAGCGCGTGGAAGCCGGTGAGCTTGCCCCCGGTGTCATCGGGCTTGAACAGCGCGGCAACGCGCTGCGCGGTCCGGCGGATCTCGGCCAGATCCTTTTCGTCCATGTGCATCACCTCGTGCAGGTAGGAGCCGATCAGTTCGGCAGCGGCCAGGGACTCGGGCACCGGCATGCCGCGGGCCTCGGTGCGGGCGGCCAGGTAGGAAGCGAGAACGGCGGGGATACTCTCGGGCCGGTTGAACACCCTCCAGGCGAGGTTCTGAGCGCCGCTGCCCTTGGCGGTGCGGCAGGCGCGCAGCAGGCATGCGAGGCCTGTGCGCCGTTCGGGGAGCCGGGTGGTGGTGCGGAGCCATTCGGCGAGCGGCTGATCCACCGCGTGGGTGGACAGGGCCTGCTCCTGGTTGTTATTGGTGAAAACCAGGAGTTCCACCCCGGCCGTGACGCGGTGCTCGTAACCGCGAAGCGCGGCCAGCGCCATCACCTCTGGCTTCGGGCTGGCCGGTTTCGCCCCGGCGGTGATCAGTAGCCCGTTGCGATGCACCTGTCTGCGGGCGGTGTGAGCGGCGAGGCGTTCGTCCCAGGTGTGCACGATCGTGCTCGGGCCGCCGGAGAGGTGGCTGCCGAAGGGGAGCGCATGGAAGGAGCAGACGCATGGCCAGCACAGGGCCAGGCCGGCGTGCCCGCGTGGGGTGGTGTTGCGGTAGGCGATCGACTCGGCGAGGACGATGTCGCTCTTGCCGAAGAACCCGACCGCCGCCGCATCGCACAGTGCGCAACCGGCCTCCGGCCAGCTCTCAGGCGCGGGGACGGTGCGCCAGGCCCGAACAGCCTCGGTGACCTCGACGTCGGAAAGCTTCTTGTTCCGCGGGTGGTTCATCTTGCTGTTCGGCCACAAGCTGTAGGAACACTTCAGCAGGAACCCGGCCTCGGCTTTGGTGTCCCTCACGAGGGCAGCCTGCACGGCAGCCGCGGTCAGCTTGGCGGTGGCATCGCCGAACATCGTGCCGACCACCTCGTCCGGGACCCGTACGCCGGCCAGCGCGGTAAGGGCGAAGGCCCCGGCGCGCTGCAGGGGATGTGGCGAGAGCCGTAACGCGCTCTGCTCGGCGGACAGTTCGCTCACGCGACCACCCACCCGAGCCCGGCCCCGGTCTGTTGCCCCATGCCCGCGGACCACAGCGCGGCCAGCGCGCGGGCACCGCCGCTGATCTCGACTTCCACACGGGCACCGGTCCGCTGCCCTGAATGGCCTTGGCCCGTCACCCGGAACGAGCGGCGCGGCCCCACCCACGTGATCGCCTCAACGCCAATATCGGGCGCATGCCCGAAGGACTCCGCACGGCGATTGAGATTGCGTTCCAGCGCCACCGGATACCCGGGATCCTCAGGAAGCAACGCCCGCACAGGTGTGTGCTCGCCGCCGGGCCCTGGGCGATCGTACTCGGAGAGGTGGAGCGGGTTTGCGGTACGCAGCCGGGCCCGGCCACTGGTGAACGTCGGCGGCTGCTGGACGGTGACGCTGGCGACTTGGAGGGCGATCCCACCCCAATCGAGCAATGTGCGCTCGGGGTTCATGAAGTCCAGAGCCAGGGCCTGCACCAGCTCGGGCAGCGGGCTGCCGAACTCCAGGTAGCCGGTGCCGCGCACCGGGTACTTTCCGCGGACGCGGGGTGCGTTCGGGAATGTGGGCGCGCTGTGCCCGAACGGGGCGATGCCGTAGGGCCCCCAGCCGTTCTCATGGATCTTCTCGGCCAGCTCGGGAGCGGTCCGGTACAGGGCGTCGTAGATGATGCCGCGGCCCGGGGCGAGGACATCTCCCCACGGGATCTCCCGGGCCCGGGTGTTGATCTGTAAGCGAAGTCGCACTCTCTCCCTCGTACTTCTCCCCAGCGGGGTGGATGACGGCACGTCAGGACACGTCAAAGCACCGCCCTTACAAGGACGTTGACGTAGATGGGAACGTACAGGGAGCCACTGACAACGCTGATCGAGCGCGAACTTCCAGGCGTATTGTGGTAGTCCTGATCCGCGTCGGAGAGCATGTAGTGATCAGCCCAAGGCGGTTCGCGACATCGACAGGCCGGCGTAGTGTGCGAAGACCGTGTCGGTCGTCATCAGCCCTGGAGGGTTTGCAACAGCTTTTCCCATACTTTGCGCCAGCCCGTGTGCGCCGTGGTCATCAGCCCGAGAGGGTTCGGAACCACAGCGGCTCGAACGGCTCCAGGTCGCCATCGCGTTGTCATCGACCCAGAAGGGTTCGCAACAGCCATAGCTCGCGCTGTTCTTCCTCCCCGACCACGCCGTTATCAGCCCGCGAGGGTTCGAGACAGGCCTTGTCTGCGGGCAGCAGCCGCATCGTCACCGTCGTCATCTGGAAATTGGTGTTCGAGCTGTGGGTCGAGGACCACTGCGGTCGTGATCAGCCCAAGGGGGTTTGCAACATACGATCCATTGGGGACCGCTCCCTTCTGGCATAGCTTGATCAGCCCTGTAGGGTTCGACACAGACCGTCCCTGGATAGTCTGCGGCCGTGCCTCGTCTTCATCAGCCCAAGAAGGTTCGCAACGGCCAGCCTCGCTCCATCAGAATGGGGGTGCGGATCGTCATCAGCCCCGGAGGGTTCGGAACAGCGCGGCGATGGTGATGACGGTTTTGCCGGTGCCCGCCTTCATCTGCCCAGGAGGGTTGGAAGCAAGCATGGCCGCGCGGCTCGGATCGCCAGGCACCGGAAGCCTTCACCATTCGTAGGGTGGTCCGAAATGCGATCGAGTTGACCACGGAGAATCCAGCCGCTGGCCGACCGCGGACGATCACGTCTAGGTGCCACGCGTTGGTCAGGGCTATTGCCCTCCGTGAGCTACCAGTTCGCCGGCCCAGAATGCCCGTATGGCCTCTTCGAGGATGGCCGTGTAGCGCTTGAGTTCGTGGTTCTCCTGAGCCAGTGGGTTGTCTCGGTCGGGGCTGGCCGCGAAGGCGGCATCCATCTCCTTCAGTCGGGTCTCCAGTGCCGACAGCTCCGGTGTGCGACCTGATGCCACGGCGAGTCGTGCGGCTCGCCGGGTGGCGAACTGTGTGAGGAGTTCCTGCTGTTCGGCAGTGAGCCCTTCGCCGGTGGTGTTCTGGTTCTGCTCGTCCATGTCGTCTCCTTCTTGGTCAGGTTCCCGGCCCACGGCGCGGTCCCGCGTTGGGGCCGTGGCGTCGGTGGTGGTTCTGTTCGTCCTGGGTGCTGTCGGCCCGGCGTCCGCGTGCGAGATCGTCCGAGGGCAGGGCCGGTGCCACAGGGGCCAGGCCGCGCCGCGCTCGTTCGGCGTCGCGGTGCGCTCGGACTTCTCCCAGGCGCTGCTGGATGCGGGATCGCTGGAAGAGCGTCATCGCCTCGTGCAACTCGGCCCACCGCTGACGCTCGTCGGCCTCATCAGGAGTCTCCCCCAAAGGCTCGACAGAGTCGATCTCGTTCAGCAGCCGATAGGCGGCGAGGGCTGCGACGAGTTCTTCCCACTGGTCCTGCTGAGTGCCGTCCTCCGCAGCCGGAGCAGGGATCTGCTCGACCCAATCCTCAACAGGTTCTTCACCTTCCAAGACCCGCCGCAGGGCGAGTTCGGCGAAGGCCGCGGCGGCGGCCGATACCGCTTCCCGGTCGTCCGGCTCGGACACCTGGGCGTCGAGCAGCCGGTAGTGAAGGTTCTCGGCCGTACGGGCTGCGATCCGCATCCCGCCGAGCGGTTCGTCCGGCCGATGCCGAGCGGCGGCGGACGCACGCGCACGGCGGCCGACCTCGGCGATCCGCTGCTGGAAGATCTCCCAGGCATGTGCGTCACGGGGATCGGACGGCGCTTCACCGATGCCGGGGACGTCGTCGGCCAGAGCATGGCGGATACGCCACACCTCGGCCACCGCCGCCGTGCGCTCCCACTGCGCGCGTAGTTCTGTTCCCGCAAGGGGTACCGGGCCGAGGCTCCGCGCCCATGACGGCGGGGACTGAGCCAGGGCCAGTCCCATCTGTTCCAGCCGCTCGGAGAGCACGAAGCGGCGCTCGACGAGGTGCTGACGCCAGCCCTCTGGGGTGTCCATGTCCCGTACGGCGGCCGACGGAGCGATCCAGTCGGGCAGGTGACCGCTGTGGTCCGGGGCCGGTACCGGGCGGTGCGGGAGTTCATCGCGCAGCCGCTGTTCGGCTCGGATCTTGGCGGCGATGAGCTGGGCGCGCTTGAGTCGCTCGAGGGCTGCGTCTTGCCGGTGAAGGTTGGCGGTGCGCTCGGCACGGGTGGCTTCGAGGGGCTGCGTCGCTGTGTGGCTGGCGCCGGGCCGGGGTTCACGCTGCCAGTCCTCGCGCATGCGTTCGCGTGCGGGCATGGTCCTGCGTAGGCGCTGTTCGCGCCGCAGGAGGGCGTGCCGTGTGGCGGCGGCGCGCTCGGTGTCGTGGTCGCCTTCGTCCTGCGCGCGGCGGATCTGGGCGCGGGTCTGGGCGATGGCCGCGGCGAGTTGGGCGCGGGTGAGATGTCCGTGTGTCCGGTCGGGCCAGGCGGGATGGGGAAGGCCGTCCACGATGACGGGCCGGGGCTGGCTGTCGACGGATGCGTCCGCGCGGAGGAGTTCTTCCAGAGCGGCACGGCGGTGGTGCTCGGCGAGGTCCAGAAGGCGTTGCAGCTGTTCGGCGGTGAGCGTCTTCAGCGGGCGGCTGCCGCCAGGTGCGGCTTCCTTTCGGGCGGCGCGTTCGGCGGCTTGCCGTCCGGCTTCGACGCGGTAGTCGATGCGCCAGGCCAGCACGGCGGCCGGGTCCTCGGCGTCTACGAAGTCCCGCTCGTCGAAGGCCATTTGGATGAGTCGGCCGAGGTCCCAGCCTTCGTCCTCGGCGGCGCGCAGGGACCGCTCGGCGACCTCCCAGGCGTCCGCGCTGATGAACATCTCGGCTGCTAGGCCGAGCACACGGCGCAGGAGGTTGTGCAGCCGCTGACTGGTGGCACGGGCGTAGACGTCGGTGTATTCGGAGATGAGCTGGCCGATGCCGTAGGCGCGTTCCTGCTCGACCTCGATCATCTCCCGGGCCGAGATGGACGCCTGGCTGTTGTGGGCCACGGTGTCCAGCACGTCGCGCATGTTCTGGGCGTCATCGGTGACGACGTAGAGGTGGTTGGACTGACGGCCGCGGCTCGCCTCGACGTACGCGGCTTCCCGCGAGGTACGGGCCGTGATCAGGCCGTGGGCGGCCTGAACGGTGATGCCCTGGGCGCGGTGCGTGGTGTAGGCGTAGCCCAGTTCCGCGTGCCGGCGTAGGTAGCGCGGCGGCAGGACGACCCGGCCGCCGTGGCCGGTGTGGCGGGCGCGGACATTGCCGCGTCGGTCGATCTGCTCGACTATCCACTGATCGCCGTTCTTCACCCAGTCGTGGCCCCCCAGCAGCGAGAGTTTGCGCTGGTTCCTGCGCGTCACGATGACGTCGCCGACCGCGGCCTGGAGCTCGTCGCGCAGCCGGGCCGTCCGGTTCGTGTCGAGTCGGCCCGAGGCCAGCTGGAAGGCCTGGGCGCGGAGGTTGAGTTCGCGGACCATCTCGCCGTCGTCGGTCATCATCAGGGCCTGCACACCGGACTCGACGTCGTGCTGCCACCCGGCGAAGACGGCGTCCAACATCTCCTCACGGGCGCCGCCCACGACCCGGCCCTGGTCCAGGTACCAGCTCCAGGCATCGGTCGGATCACCGTCACGCAAGGCCATGGTGGCGTCCGCCTCGCCCTCGGTCTGGAAGCGGTGGATCTCCTCCAGCTCCACCACGCCGACCTCGCGGGTGAGGAGGCGCAGCACGCCTCCCGACTCGACCGCACCGAGCTGTGCGGGGTCACCGATGAGCCGGACCAGGGCGCCGGCGCACTCGGCCTCGGCCACGACGCGGGCGAGGTTCTTCGTGCCCGCCATGCCCGCCTCGTCCACCACGATCACGTCGCCCGGCCGCAGCGCATACTCCTGCGCGGAGGCCGCGCGGCGCTTCTTGCTGCCCCGCCGAAGGACACGGTGGACGATGCTGCCCTCGGTCAGGCGGTCGCGCTGGGCGAGCCAGCCTTGGAGCGTGTACGCCGTGGTGCCGAGATCGCCCTCCATGACTTTCGCCGCGCGTGCGGAGGGGGCGAGGGGTATGAGCCGTCCGCCGCCGGCGGCCACCGCGTCGCGGACGAGTTCTAGGGCGGTGGTCTTGCCCGCGCCGGCTGGGCCGATGCCGCCGACGACGAGCCGGTCCGCGCAGGCGAAATCCTTGGCGAGTTGTAGTTGCCCGGCGTCCAGTCTGCGCCCCATGAATCGGTTGGCGACTGCCGCGAACCGGTCGCCGTGGAGGGCGGGATTCACTATGGTGCGGGCTGCGTTGAGGACTCGGTCCTCGGCGGCCAGGATCTCGCGGGAGGTGTACAGGACCGACTCGCGACGCCGGTAGATACTGCTGCCGTCCGACCGCAGCAGCGGGGCGAAGGGCCGGTGCAGGTCGGGCGGGGTGATGCTCAGCGAACCCTGCGACAGCACACGCTCGGTGATCCGCTCGGCGAGCCCGCCGGCTGCGGTGCTGCGGCCCCGGGTGAGGCGTACGACGTGGCGTCGTGCCTCGGCCAGCACGTGCCGCTCACCCCACACGGCCCGCTGGTCGGAGACCACCGCCAGGATCTCTTCCGCGGCCTGTGCGACGTCGCTCTCGGTGAGATCGACGGTGCCGTTACGGGGTATGGAGGCGCTGGCCTGTGCTGTCCTCAGCAGGGCATCGACACGTTTCTGCCCGACCGCGGCGATCGATGCCTTGCGCCATCCCGACCGTAGTTGGGCCAGGGAGCGCCCCTTCTTCTTGACTGGCCTGGTCTCCAGCGTCGCCTGCTGGATGAGGGCCATCCGGGCTGCCGTTCCCGGCTCTTTGCCGTGTGCCTGGCGGTAGGCGCGGAGCAGTTTCTCCAGCCGCTTGCCGATGTCCTTCGTGCGCTTCGCATGGGGCTTGAGCACTCCGGCGTCGAAGCCCTTGATGCCCATGACCGGGCGCTTGCCCGGGGTGACTTCACGCTCCTCGGCTTCCAGACCGAGCCGGGCGCAGACCTTCTCGATCACGAGCTGGTTGTAGTACTCGGAAGCGGCAACTCCCATCGCATACAGCAGCTTGCCGTCGATCGAGCGCCACTTGCCGTCGACCCCGCGGACCTTGTTCGCCACGACCAGGTGATGGTGGAGCAGGGGCTCGCCAAGCCGGTTGTCGTGGTGGCGGAAGAGAGTGGCGACCAGACCACCCTGAACCTCTTCCTGGGCGACGCCGTTGATGCCGGTCCGGGTGGCGAGCGCGTGTTCCTCGATCCAGGTGATGGTCTGAAGGACCGCCTCTTCGTCGCACTCCATCACGATCCGGCACACGTCCTCGTCGCCAGTGCCGAACAGGCCCTTGCCGAAGTCCTCCGGCGCCCGCAGGACCAAGTCGTAGGCGGCCACGGCCTGTTGCTGTGAACCGGTGTGGGCGCTGATGTAGCGCGCGAGTTCCTCGGCATCCTTGGGTGATCGGCCGAAGTCCGTCCGGTAGGCGACGGCGCCGACCTTGGCGCGCAACTTCCTGCGCTCGTCGGCCGTCGCCTCCCGTCCCTTGCGGCTCTCGAAGGCCTCGATCTCGTCCTGGATCTTCGCCGCGAGGGGGCCGGCGCTCTGGTCGTACCGGTAGAAGCGGCGCCCCAGCCGCGCCCGGCGGGTGGCCTCGGCAGGCGACAGCCCTTCGGCCACTGCCGCCTTGATGATCTTGTCCGCGTTCGGGTGCAGCCCCTCGCCGTACAGGGCCTCCATCTGCTCCTCGGACACCGGCCCGGCGACGCCGAGTTCCGCGATTCCGCCACCGACCCATACGCCGGGCGGATTTCCTTCCGCCGTGTAGTAATCGCCCAGTTCGCGGTCGGGAGAACGGCGTACATCGCCGGTCACGGTCTCGCTCGTGTAATAGCGATAGCCATCCCCAGCTGAGAGCTTGTGGATGGTCATCATGAACTCAGATTACCTTGTGTCATTGTGAATGCAAGAGCTTTGACCGTGAAGAAGGGGGGTGCAGGGAGGGGGAGTTGGCGAGCGAGGAACGAGCCGAGCCAACGATCCGACCTGCACCGTCCTTCTTCACGGACCGCGAAGCGCCCCCGGTTTTCCGCAGGTCCGCTCTCCTGAGCGGACCTGCGGAAAACCCGTAGTTCGCGTTATCCACAGGCGAGATCAATTGATTCGGATTGCCTCTGAATGCCTCTGGCTGCGTCATTCGGAGAAGGCCCCTAATTTCCCATGTGGGAAGCGTGGATTCATCGGCCACAATGACCCGGAACCCATCGTTCAGGGGAGGCGAGTTGGATGGCTCAACGGAGACCGCGGAAATCGGCGCGGGAGGTTGACGCCCGCGAGCGAGTGCGCGCACGCCGGGCCGCGCACTGGGAGCGAGAGCGGCGGCTGGAGGACCTGGCCACCGACTACGAACTGGCAGCGCAGGAGATCGAGGACGTCACCACGGAGGCCGAGGAGAAGATCGCCGCGTACGCCGCCCGGCTGCGCGGCCAGGCCGAGACCGCGAAAGAGGAGCTGCGGGACCGACAGGCCCAGAGCGCCGGTCAGATGCTCCAGATCGACGGCGTCCGTTCCGTCGCCGACCGGCTCGGCGAGTCCGTGGAAACCGTCCGCAAGCTCGCCGCCGCCGAGTCCGACAGCACGCAGGAGGATCCTGCGCCGGATCACCGCCCCGCACCGGCCACGACTACCGCACGCGAGACACCGACCGGCCAGCCTGTTACCGGCCCGGTCGCGCACGCGGGCACGCCGCATGGGCCGACGCCGTCCGAGCCGGCCGAGGAACGCGAGGCCTCGACGTGAGAGGGGAAGGGATGACACCCAACGGGATGGCCGAACGGCCGATCGAGGACCTCAACCCCGAGTGGATCGGACTCCTGATGGAGGTGGAGGACGAAGGAGGAACGACGATCGGCTTCCGGCTCGGCCGCTACGAGCGGACGACGGTCGACGGCAAACCCATGTGGCGCCTCTTCAGCGACCAACCCGCTTGGAGCGTCACCCTGTACGCGGGGACCAAGCTCCGCTGTGTACTCCCGGCCCCCACCCCCGGGAGTCAGACCGGCCCCTACCCGCAACAGCCGGTACCGGCCGCCTACCCCGCACCGCAGGTGCCCCAGTACCCCGTATCAGCTCCGCCGGGGCCGACTGTTCGAAACCCGCAGTCCTGGGTGAACCAGCCGCCGCGTCAATAGGCGGCGTCAGCACAGGCAGCGAACGAACAAAGCCGCGGCCCCCGGCACCGACGAAGAGGACGTCGGTGCCGGGGGCCGTGGCTTCGCACTGCGGCTCTGGGCGTGCGTACCCCGGGCCGTCTGAGCGATCAGGGAGCTTGGGGAGTCATGCACAGGCAGCGGGTGAGGCGGTCCCAGGGCACGCGGGCATGCCAGTTGACGGTGTTCCCTTCGGCCAGGGCGTGAAGGTCCTGGGGTGTAATCCACGGGAGGTCTTGGAACGCCAAGAGCGCCACGCTTAGGCCGCCGATCACGTCGTAGCCGAAGGTCAGTTCGCGGCTGTCCAGTGTGCGCCGGTTCTCCGGGGTGTCCGGCATGACGGCCGGGAAGGTGAACAGGCCACGGACTTGCAGGAACGTGCGCTCCAGGAACTCCGGTTGTAGACCCTGGTGCTCGGCGATCTTGGGCAGGATGGCAGCGCGGTCACGGGCTATCTCCTCTTCAACTTCAC
The DNA here is from genome assembly GCF_014495685.1 of Streptomyces sp. TRM68367. GTDB lineage: Bacteria > Actinomycetota > Actinomycetes > Streptomycetales > Streptomycetaceae > Streptomyces. Next base: position 60,182 of record NZ_JACTVI010000047.1, read on the forward strand.
GGAGGAGCTGCTGGTATTCGTCGGTCGACATGAGTGGCTTTGGCATGCCGATTCTCCGTTCGTCGTGGCGGCCCGGGTGCGTGCCCCGGGCCGGCTGTCTCGGGTCAGCGGCGGGCGCTCAGGGCGCCCCGGGGCGTGCGAGGCACGCGGGCAACGGGGGCGGCGGACGGGTGGGTTGCTGGCCCGGCCGGGGCGGCGGGCGCCTGCTCGGGCTCTTTGTGCACGCTGCGCCGTACAGGGGGATCGTCGTAGCGCTTGAGGATGCGGGCGATAGCAGCAGCCGCGTTGCGGTCCTTGGAGTGCAGGTCGCGCTCCCAGAACTCGTATGGCGTGCCGCGCCGTCGCTCGAACTCGCCCATGTACCCGAGGTCTCCCCACTCGGCGCCGTCCGGGTAGTTCGACAGGCACGTCCAGCCGTAGCCGTTCAGGTTCTCCGGGTGGATCTCGGTGACGACCAGGTGACCCCACGGCGAGTGGTAGACGACGCACGGCACCTGTTCCGCCGGGAGGCGGGATTCACGGGGGGCGAGGGAGCGCAGCACGCTCGCGCCGGGGTAGAAGGCGTGGCCGCGCAGAGTGCGCTGCGACTCGAACAGTGGCATGTCGGAGAGGGGGTGGAACTTGGGAATGCGCAGTCGCATGGGATGTGCTCCGTTCGGCGCCGGGCCCGGGGCGCGCGGCCCGGGCCCGGCGGGCATGGTCAGTAGCGAAGGGGGATCGGGGTGAGGCCGTTGCAGGCGGCCAAGTCCCAGGGCCCCCCCGGGGGCCGCACGGCTGCGGGTCAGGCGAGGGACAGACCGGCCGCCGTGAGGGCGCCAGCCGCGCCTGAGGCGCCGTTGCCGCGCGCGGTGCCGATGATGCGGGGCCGGTCGGTCTCGTCCCACACGTACCAGCGGTCTGCGCCGAGCTGCGGGGTCCACACCAGATCCAGAACCCGGGTCGGAGTGGTGGAGCGCCACCGGCTGCGCTCCATCTGCTTGAACTCCAGCCCGGCGACGGCCGGGATCTCCGGCACGGTCCCGAACCGGCGCTCTATCAGGGCCAGGTGCTCACGGGTGGGGACGATCGCTACGCGGGCGAGGGGGGTGGCGGCGTGCCCGTCGGGCAACATCGGGGCCCACGCTGCCCACTGTTCGGCCTCGCTCTCGCGCATGGGGTGGGCCGTCCACTGCTCACCCCGTGCGTAGTTGAACCCGTACTGCATCAGGTGCCATCCGGCGGCCCGCAGCAGTCCCGCCGTCATCGCGCCGGACGTGAGCGATCCCAGATAGATCCCGTCCGGGTTGTTCTCCCGACCGGCCGCGCCGCGTTCGGTCAGCGGCTCGCGGTCGACCTCGTTACCGCTCGCGTCGTACAGGCGCAGCGATGCACCGCCCCCGGCGAGCGGGTACGCCAGCCGGATTTCCGCCGTCACCGGCCGTGCGGTCTCCTCGCTCTTGCGGGTGCGCTCCAACTGCTCAGCCTCGGCTGAGTACACCTGGGGCTGCTCTGCGGCCTGTTCGGTGGTGATCCGCTGCGTCGCTGTACGACCGCCCCGCGCGTTGTCCGCCGCGCGCTCCCGCTCGGTGGCAACAGCGGCCACCGCCAGGGCGACCGCGCCCGTACGGCTGGTGCTGTGGCTGCCGCGCTGACGCCGTTCGCCGCCGACTTCGCGCACCATCCAGAACAACATCCCGTGTTCGGACACCTGGAACGCCGCATAGGTGCGCTGGGGGAACCGTCGCCCGTTGATCGTCTCGCCGGGAAGCGTGAACAGCCATCCGTCAACGCCGTACTCGGTGCCCTCCGGTCGCTTGCCGTTGGTGGGGGTGTAGCGGGTGTAGAACGGCCGAACGGTCTCCCGAACGATGCTGCGGGCCGTGGTGGTCATGGTTGGGACCTTCCTCTCAAACGGGGGTTGCCCGGTCGGCTCCGGGCGGGTGGTTGAGCCGGGGCGCGGCGGCCGTGCCCCGACCGGTGGCCGGGGCACGGTCGCGCGGGGCGGGTCAGTCGCCCTTGCGGAGTTCGCGGATGGTGTCGGCGACACGGGCGGCGATGTCGCCGAGCTTGTCGCTGGACCACACGTCGACGACGTCGGTTCGGTGTGCGTCGGGGAGGGTCTCGACGTGCAGGACTCCGCTGTCGGAAACGGCGAGGGTGTAGCCGTTGTTCTCGCCGTCTGCCTGGAGGTAGGCGCGCACGCCCCACGACCCGGAGTCTGCGAACCACTCGTCGCCGAGGAGATCGGCGGCGGCGCGGCCGACGTCGGAGACGGCGAACGGGTATTCGGTGCCAGGCTCGGGGTGGTAGTGGCCCGCTGCGTCGCGCGAGAGGGAGACGGCGTACGCCTTCTCGTACGCCACGATGGCGTCCAGCGCGACACGGCTGGCGATCCGGCGGTACTTACGGCGACGGCCGACCTGGGCGAAGCACACGGCGGCGATGGCCTCGTGAACCTGCTTGGCGGTGTCGGCCCAGACCGCGAGGTGGTTGCGGGATGCCGCGTACTCCCGCATCACGGTGAGGCGCATGGCGAGCAGAGGGGCCACGCGTACGGGGAAGGCGGAGTATCCGCCGTGAGCGGCGCGCGCCTCGGAGGCGTGCGGGGCGATGGTGATACGCATGATTGGGTCCTTTCGAAGCAGGCCGGTTGCTCCCCGGCCGGAAGCTGCGGGGCGCGTGGCGGGCGCCCTGGAGAGCGGAAGAGGGGGATGGGTGCCGGGCGCGGCATTCCCGCCGGCTCGTGCGTCCGACGACGTTCACGAGCGAGCTCGCGCGTGGGCGCAGCCGCGCATCCCGGCGATTCGGTGGATCCCGGCTCGCTGCTGACAGCTGGAGCCGGGGGGCCGCTCAGTCCATGCTCAGCGGCTTGTACGGCTCGTTCCGCTCCCAGTCCTCCGTGACATCACGGCCGTCGCGCATGACGTTGATCGTGTAGCCGTACGGGTGGATCACACCCGACTCGCGGGCCATCTCCTCGCCGTGCTTCTCGACGTCACGCTTAACGGCGGAGGTCAGTGCCTCGTAGGCGTCGTGGTAGTCGTCGAACGGCTCGATGTCGCCGGTCTCGCACACCATCCAGAACTCGGTCTGCTCGGTGTCTTCGGTGTCCTCGGCCAAGGTGATCTCCTCGGTGGATCGTGGGTTCCGGGGGCTTTGCCCTGCCCCCTCTCGACATAGGTAAATCTATCCTTCTTGGGTGGGGTGGTCAACGTGAAATCCCGGCCCAACAGGGGGCAGTCTCTGCGGATTTCGTCCGAGCCGCAGCGCCGTTGGGTTGTGCGGAAGCTCGTGGTGCCGCACACGGGTACGGCGCCGAGCCGCCCCCGGGCCGGTGCCGGTGGATGCCCCCCTCCCCATCCCGGCAAAGAAAAAGCGGGGCCCGAACGGGAGGGGTGCAAGGACGCGGCGCAGCCCGTCCTTGCAC
>NZ_JACTVI010000048.1:0-40331 GCF_014495685.1 Streptomyces sp. TRM68367
CGGCCCAACGCCACACCCCCGGCCCGAGACACCCCCGGGCCGGTCACACCATACGAATCAACGACCCGCGAAGTACGGGACTAGCTAGTCATGTGCGGCGATGAGGTGGTCGAGGCGGGCGCCAGGGAACTCCCGCTGGAAGGAACTCGCCTGCCAACGGTCGGGAAAGAGGGCGAGCTGGACCTTGTCCCGGATACGGGTGAGAGCCTCGCCCTGGACGATCCGCGAGCGGTTGAGCGCCTCCCCGCCGGCCGAGTCGGTGGCGCGGGCCAGGTGGTACGGCAGCATCTCCAGCTTGACGGAGGCGGAGAACTCACTCGCCATGCGAGCGGCGACGACGTCGAACTGCATCGGGCCCACGGCCGCGAGTACGGGCGCCTGGTCGCCACGCAGGTCGGAGACGAGGACCTGTACCACGCCCTCCTCGTCCAGCTGGGCGATGCCGCGCCGGAACTGCTTGGAGCGGCCCAGGTCGACCGGGCGGACCACGGCGAAGTGCTCGGGTGCGAAGGTGGGCATCGGCGGGAACACCGCCGCCTTGTCCGCGTACAGCGTGTCGCCGACACGCAGGGCGGTGGCGTTGACCAGGCCGACCACGTCGCCGGGGTAGGCGATGTCGACCATGGAGCGGTCCTGGCCGAAGACGCTGTGCGCGTACTTGGTGGCGAACGGCTTGCCCGAGGCGGCCCGGGTGACGGTCACGCCGCGTTCGAAGATCCCGGAACAGACCCGCATGAAGGCGATCCGGTCGCGGTGGGCGGGGTCCATGTTGGCCTGCACCTTGAACACCAGCCCCGAGAACGGCGCGTCCACCGGCCGGGCGCCGCCGCCCTCCAGAGCGCGCGGCCCGGGCGGCGGGGCGAGGTCGACGACGGCGTCCAGCAGCAGCCGTACGCCGATGTTGGAGATCGCCGCGCCGAAGAACACCGGGGTGCTCCGGCCCGTAAGGAACGCCTCCTGGTCGTGCAGGGCGCCATCGGCCCGCAGCAGGTCCAGTTCCTCAACGGCCCTGCTCCAGTCGGCTTCGTCCTCCAGTGCGGCTCGTTGCGCGGGCACCAGCGCCTCTCTGGCCTCGTGGGCACCGCCCGGGGTGCGGGTGTAGCGCAGCATCCGCTCCGGCTCGCGTACGTCGATCAGCCCGCGCAGATGTCCCGCGTCGCCGACCGGCCAGGTGACCGGGGTGGGCCTGAGGCGGAACTCGCGCTCGATCTCGTCCAGCAGCTCCAGCGCCTCACGCCCCGGCCGGTCCCATTTGTTGACGAACGTGATCACCGGGATGCCGCGGTGACGGCAGACATCAAAGAGCTTGCGGGTCTGCTCCTCCAGGCCCTTGGCCGCGTCGATCAGCATTACCGCGCAGTCGACCGCCGCCAGCACCCGGTAGGTGTCCTCGGAGAAGTCGGCGTGACCGGGGGTGTCCAGCAGGTTCAGCACGCAGCCGCGGTGGGCGAACTGCAGCACAGCGGAGGTGACGGAGATGCCGCGGGCCTTCTCCATCTCCATCCAGTCCGACGAGACCCCTCTCCGCCCGGACTTGCCGTGCACCGCGCCCGCCTCGGTGATGGCGTGCGCGTGCAGCGCCAGGGCCTCGGTCAGCGTGGACTTGCCCGCGTCCGGGTGGCTGATCACCGCGAACGTGCGCCGCCGGGACGCCTCCGAGGCGGCCCCTTCACTGTGCGGGCTCATCGGACCGCCTCCACACCGCTGCCGTCAGCGGTCGCGGCGGCGTCCAGCAGCCGGGCCAGGTGGCCGTGAAGGGAGCGGGCGAAGTCCTCCGCCTGCCCCAGCTGCCGGCGCAGATCCTCGCAGCGTGCGTCGGCCCGGACCCAGTACGTGCGCAATCGTGCCACCAGTTCCTCATGTGCCTGCTCGTCGGTCTCCGGCAACGGCCCGCCGTCGTCGGGCAGCTGCTCCAGCAGCTCCAGTACGGCGCGGACGTCGTCGAGCGAGAAGCCCAGCGGCCGCATCCGCCGCACCAGGGCCAGGCGGCGCACCTCGGCCTCGGTGTAAAGGCGGAACCCGCCCATGCTGCGCCCGCTCGGGACGACCACGCCCACGTCCTCGTAGTGGCGGATCGTCCGCAGGGACAGTCCCGTGCGCTCGGACACCTCGCCGATCTGCATCAGCCTCTCACCCACGGCCTCACCGTCTCGCCTCGCGCGCCGGCACCCTTGCCGGAGCTACAAACCTAACCTTTCGTCAGGGTAGGTTTGCAAGTGAGTGGAACCGAGGGCAGCCGCGGACAGGCTGCCGTCGTCGTCACGGCAGCGTCGCCCCACTCCCCCTCGGGGTGCCGCTGCCGTCACTCGCATCCGGCCGCGGACAGCCGGCCTGACGGAGTCAGCTCGGTCCTGCGCACGGGTGCCCTCACGTCCGGCGGCGACTGCCCCGGCCTGAACACCGTCATCCGGTCCGTCGTGCACCGCGCCGTGGCCGGCCACGGCGACGAGTCATCGGCGTTTTTGGGTACTCGGTGCCGGGTGGACCCGAACACCTCACGACTCAGTAGTCTCAGCAGTTGCGCCCTGGATCACGCGGGCGACCAGTTCAGGTGCGTCGCTCATGGGGACGTGGCCGCAGCCGGGCAGCGGGACGAGCCGAGCAGCGGGGATCATGGCCTTGGCGCGGGCGGCCTGCCGGGGCGGCAGAAGACGGTCCCGTGTGCCCCAGGCAATGGTGACCGGCACACCGGGGACGTCCCCGGCGAACAGCCGCGGTACGCGCCCGGCCCGCAGCGTGGCAGTGAACGCCTGCGAGTTCCGCAATGTCTTCAGCGTCGCGAGGGTTTCCTCCGGCGGGCACAGGTCCGGGCGGCCGTAGAGGGTGCCGGTCAAGGCGGCCCGTCCGGCCGCGCTTCCCGCCAGGCGGGCGATGGCCGCTTCGGGGAGGAGCCGGGTTCCGCGCCGGGCCGCGTTCAGCACCGCATAGGTGTACCGCCGCTCGGCGGGCGTCCAGAAGCCCGCCGGGGCCAGCGCCGTTACGCTGCGTGCGAGCCCCGCCTGCGCCATGCGCAGCCCGATCAGGCCGCCCAGGGAATGCCCGGCCACGTGTGGCCGGTGCACGCCCAGCTCCGCCAGGAGGGCCTCCAGCCAGGCCACCGCGGTATCCAGATCGCGCGGCACCCCCGGGCCGAGGTCAGGGGACTGCCCGAAGCCCGGCAAGTCGATGGCGATCGTTTGGTAGTCCTCGCCGAGCAGCGGCACGACTCGGCCCCAGGCTCTGCGGTGATACCCGAGGCCGTGGAGCAGAAGCAGCGGCTCGCCGGTGCCCTGCCGCTCGTAGGCCACCGCGACCGGCATCAGGCCCTCGGCGCGGGCTTCCGCAAACGACACTCCGGGCGGGGCGACCGCTTCATTCGTTCCCCAGCCGGATGCGCGCTGAGACTGCTCGACGGCCGATCCTTCCCTGCGGTCATGGATGAGCGAAGCCGCAGCCTGCGCCATCCGGAGCGGCCGGTTGGCCGTGGCGATCAGAGCAGAGACCAACACCATCCTCCACACCGCCTCCTCGCCCAGCTTTTACACCTTTCCGCACGACAAGTGGGTTGACCTTTTATTATTCCCATATCGTATTATTTGAGTCAGATAGCAGCAAGTTATCTCAGTCCAGTGCGTGCATGGTGCACCTCCCGGGTTTCCCGGATTCCGGGGCCGCCGCCGCGGGTTCCGGCCGCTCCGCTGCATCCAGTGCAGCCGGCCCTCAGGGCCATCGCCCCAACGCCGGGCGCAAATCAGGGCCGCCGCCCACGCCAGTCGTGCCCCACCAGGCCACGACAAGGCACATGTCCTCCGACAACTGCGGGGCGCCGCTCTCGGTCGAGGCATCCGCCGCCCCGGTGCGGGGTCCTTCACCCACACAGGCCACCGCTTCCACGAACGGGGCCTGCGAGCGCACACAGGCGATCACCTCGACAAGCTGATCACGCAGCAACTTGCAGGCGCCGGGGCTCATGCTCCACCCCAACCCAGTCTCCTCAGCGCATCGTTCAACTCTCAGATGCGCCACCCCACAACGGCCAGCAGCACCGCGGCCACGACCGTCGCCGCCGAGCAGACGACCATCGCAGCCCGGGCCCACCCGCCCTGGCAACAGACGACGCCGAGGCACTCCGCCCGAAGGCCGGCCGCCAAACCCCGAGCAGGGGATGCAGACGGCACGGCTTCACCACCAGAAAGTTCCATGCACTGCACAACGCGCAACAAGACGAACCACAACGCCGCCGCGCCGTCATCACACCAACGGCCCAGCTGGGCGGCGCGCGCTGGAGTGCGCTGGTGATCTCCTTTGTGATCGCTCTCGGCCCCTCTCGTGCGGGGTGTGCCCGGTGGGCGTGGAGATGCGGAAGTGCTCAGTTGCGGTCACTGTGGGTCAGGGGCCGGTTACCGACCGATCCATGCCGAGCATCGGACTAGCCGAAGGAAACGTGATGGCCGCAGCTTCAGACATGCTTGTTCCGGCACTGCGTGAGGTCCGCAAGGCCGAAGCGGCGCTTGCCGACCGCTTCAACGCCCACCTCGCAGGCACGCCCGCCGGGGAGTACCGGGAGGTCCTGGAGCGCCGCGTCGGCGACGCCCGGGGCCACGTGTACCGCATCGACGAACGTCTCAGTACGTTGCAGGCCCGCGGGCGGCTGCAGAGCGTTTTCGGGGGTGGGTTGCGCTTCACCGGCCAAGCCGCCCGGCTTCCCTTCGAGCTGGCCTGGGCGGTCCCGAACGCCGTGTTCCGGAGCCGAGGACCGGCAACGGAGCACGGGCTGCTGAAGAACATCGAGGACGAGTACGCAGTCACCGCGTACGCCGTGGCCAGCTGCCGGGCCGCCGAGCGCATCGCCCAGGAGGCCCACGACGCCGCCAGCTCCGAGCTGCTCAGTTCCATCCGCCGCGACCACGAAGAGGCGCTGGAAGAGCTCGGCAGCAGTCTCGAGCAGCACGCCGAGGCAGCGGTGGCGGCTGCCGAAAGCGGCGACGGTTTGAGCGCCACCGGCGTCGGCCGGGCAGTCCGCGCCTGGAGCAGCTGGCTGCGGGAGACGGCTGAGCGCATGCCGGGTGCGGACCGGCTCCAGGGGGCGCCGGAGGGAGCCCTCATCAGGGACTACGAGCTGCCGATCCCCGACTACCGCAGGCTCAGCACCAAGACGATCCTCGAGCGGCTCCCGCACCTCTCCCAGAGGGATCTGGCCACGGTCGGCGCCTACGAGCGTGCCCACGCTGCCCGCCCCATGATCCTCAGTCGGATCGCCGACCTGCTCGGGCCGGAGCCCTGGCCCGGCTACGACAGCATGAACGAGGACGAGATCATCAAGCGGCTGGGCGAGGCGGAGGAGGGCCTCACCCGGCGGGCGCTGGGCTACGAGCGTCGCCATCAGGCACGCTCCAGCATTCTCTCCACCGCCGAACGAGTCCCCGCCTGACGCCTTTCGGGCGGGGGCACGTCTCCCTTGCCCTTTCTTCAGGGCCGCTGTCGCTCCCTGGTCTCACTGGCAGGCATCAGGACCGGGGTCGGCACTGGCTGCAGGGGTAGGGACCCGGTAGACCGTCAGCCGTCCGCGCACCCACCCCCGGCCACCGACAGGGCCACGTCGTGGGCACGCCAACAGCAGCTGCGCGTCAGGGAAGTTGACATGAACGTCGCGGCCCCGCCATGCACCTGAGCACCCGGGGTGGCGGACATCCCGGGGCGCGGGAGGCGAGACATGATGGAGGTAAGCGTTCCGCGAAGAGGAGTACGGCATGGCCAGGGTGGACTCTGGCGGTCCCGAGGGCCTGGCAGGCGCCAAGTCGCGGTTCGACGACATCTACGACCGGCCAGACCCTCGCGCATACTTCACGCGGCTGGCCCCGCTGGAGTACCAGATCCCGCACCACGCTCAGCCGGTCTTCCGGCGGGCCGCCGCCGAACGGGCCGCGCTCGACGACGGCCACCCCGGCAAGCCGGCGGTGCTGGATGTGTGCTGCTCGTACGGGATCAACGCCGCGCTGCTCAACCACGACATCACGCTGGCGGAGATGTACGAGCGGTACACCTCCCCTCACTGCCAGACGTTGTCGACGGTGGAACTCACGGCACGAGACAAGGAGTTGTATGCCGAGCGCCGCCGACCGGACGCAGTGCCGGTGTTCGGCCTGGACGTCGCGGCACCCGCCGTGCACTACGCCCTCGAGGTGGGACTACTGGAAGCCGGCTTCACCGACAACCTGGAACGGAGCTCACCCGGCCCCAGGCTGAGCCGCGCACTCGCCGAGGTCGGTCTCATCACGCTGACAGGCGGCAGCAGCTATATCACCGCCCGAACGTTCACGGCACTGCTGGACGGCGCCCGGAGACCGGTATGGGTCAGCGCGTTTGTGCTACGGACAGTGTCGTACCATCCGATCGTCCGGACATTGGCCGCGCACGGTCTGCGCACCACCCTCGATGTCTCCCGCACCTACCTCCAGCGCCTCTTCACCGACGAGCGGGAACGACAGTATGCGATCGAGGCGGTACGGGCGCTGGGTGGCGACCCTACCGGGCGCGAGGAGAACGGCCGTTTGCACAGCCTGCACTACGAGTCCCGACCCAATAGATGATCTCCGGCGGGGAATTGAACAAGCTCACTCGTGGAAGCCGACCTGCTCCAGGCGGGCCGCGGCCCGCGGGCTCATGTCGCACAGCCAGTCCCAGCAGTACGCCGACGCCACGGTGTCGAGGAGAGGGATGGCGCGCTGGGCGCGGCGCGGACCCGCACGTGTCTGCCGGTCCTTTGGCTGCCGTCCTCACCGAAGCAGGCGCGGGGCACCTGCGAGGCGGGTGAGGAACGGTCCCGCGATGGCGAGGATGAAGACGTAGGCGGTGACCAGGGGGGCGAGGTCGCCGTCCCGCGTGCCGACCAGTCCGATGATGACGATGGAGAACTCGCCGCGCACGATGAGCGTCGTTCCGGCCCGCAGCTGACCAGGGCGGCCGATGTGATCCCGCGCCGCCGCGTACCGTCCGGTGAGCAGTTTCGTAGCGGCCGTGACCGCGGCCAGCGCAAGCGCGGGGGGAAGGAGCGGCACCAGGTCGTCCGCGTCGACCGACAGGCCGATGGCGAGGAAGAAGACGGCGGCGAACAGATCCCGCAGGGGCCCGAGCACGGCGCGGGCCCGGTCGGCGGTCTCACCGGTGAGGGCAAGCCCGACGAGGAAGGCTCCCACCGCCGCCGAGACGTGTACCAGTTCGGCGAGCGCCGCGACGCTCAGGGTCAGGCCCAGCACCCTGAGCATGAGCTGTTCGTCGTCGGGGTGCGAGAGCAGCCGGCCAAGGTGGTGCCCCCACCGGTAGGAAGCGGCGAAGGCCGCCAGCACCGCCCCCACGGCCGCCAGGACGCCGAGGACGGCCTGCCACCAGGAGCCACCGGACGCCAGGACCGCCAGCAGCGGCAGGTACGCGGCCATGGCGATGTCCTCCATCACCAGGACGGACAGGATGGCGGGCGTCTCCCGGTTCCCCACCCGCCGCAGGTCGGCGAGCAGCCGGGCGACCATCCCCGAGGAGGAGATGTACGTGGCGCCCGCGAGGGCCAGGATGCCGATGGCATCCAGGCCGAGAAGCCATCCGGCCACCGCGCCGGGTGCGGCGTTGAGCACGAGGTCGACGACAGCGGAGGGCAGGTGCCGGCGCAGGCTGCCGGTGAACTCGGTGAGAGAGAACTGCAGTCCGAGCGTGAGCAGCAGCAGGACCACACCGATGGCCGCCCCGGTCTCGACGAACTCACCGGCAGCCGGCACCGGGGCGATACCCCCCTCCCCGAGGGCCAGGCCGGCGACCAGGTAGAGCGGCACTGGCGAGAGCGAAAAGCGCCGTGCGGCGGCACCGAGCACGCTGAGCGCGGTGAGAATCAGCCCGAGCTCCAGCAACAGCGCGATGAGATGACGCACCCCTAGCCCTGGATGATCCGGTCCACGCCGGCGATCCCCTCACGGGTTCCGATCACCACCAGCACATCACCGGACCGGAGCACTTCTTCGGGTTTCGGCGATACGATCACTTCCTCGCCACGGACGATCGCCACGATGGAGGCGCCCGTGCGGGAGCGGGCTCTGGTGCTGCCCAGCGGCTGGCCGGAGTACGGGCTGGCGGAGCGGACCTCGACCTGCCCCGACAGCAGTCCAGGCACTTCCTTTGTGAGGTCCGCGAAGCGTTCGGCGATCCGCGGGGCGCCGAGAATCTCGGCCACCACGTCGGCCTCCTCACTGTTGAGCCGCACCAAGGGCCGGCTCGCGTCGGGATCACCGCTCTCGTAGACGACCAGTTCGAAGCCGCCGGTCCGCTCCACGACGATGCCGATCAGGTTGCCCTCGTGGTTGATGAACTCATACCGCAGCCCCACCCCTGGCAGGAGTACCTCGGTGACGTCCATGCGCTCATCATCACCGCACTCCAAGGCCCCGGGGGGTATGCGGTCAGGCGTGTCACCGTCGCGCCCGTGCGGCGGTCGAGCCTGTGCAGCACAGGTCGATCCCTGGCGCCTGCCGGAACTCGTCCGCGAGGTGGTCCACGAGCCGCCGGTCGAAGTCGTCGCCCAGATGGGTGTCTGTCCCGGGCGGTCGACCGGACCTCCACCACACCGTCCCCCACATCGAGGAGAGTACGACGGCCGACCGATGGATCTCCGCAGCGTCGCGGCGTTCCATCAGAAGGGGCCCTAGCCCACGGGCACCACGGCGACCGGGCAGCTCGCGTGGTGCAGCACGGCGTGTACCACCGAGCCCAGGCGCAGCCCGAGCCTGCCTGCGGGCGGATGACGCGGCAGCACCAGCAGCCTGGCGTCGGCGGATGTCTCCACCAGTACGGCGGCGGGCGAGCCGACGGCCAGCTCTGTGTCCACGTGCACTTGCGGATATTCCGCGACGGGCCGGGCCGCGTGGTTCAGCACCCGCGCGTGGACCTGCCGTTCCGCGTCCACCTCACTGACCTGCGGAATCATCAGGCCCGCGGGCATGGGGGGTGCCCATGCGTGGATCAGCCGCACGGGGGCCCGAAGCAGGTCCGCCTCGGCGAGGGCGAACCGCACGGCCTCCTCGTCGTGCTCGTCGCGTACGCCGACCACGATGCCGCCGTCAGCGGTCCTCTCCGTGTGCCCGCGCACGACGATGACCGGCGAGGTGGCGTGCGCGGCCACCTTCAGGCTCACCGATCCCAGCAGCAGCCCGGCGAACCCGCCCCGCCCGCGCGTGCCCACCACCAGCATGTCGGCGTCCTCGGCCGCCGTCAGGAGGGCCTCGGCCGGATGGTCCCGGGCGGGGACGGTCTCGATGCGCAGCCCCGGATGGGCGGCGGCGAGCCGGGCCCGGGCGTCGTCCAGCACGGTGGCCGCCGCGTCCAGGACCTGCTGATCGGCACCCTCGGAAACGAGTTCGAGCTCGGCCCCCGTGATGCCGTGGACGGCGTGGACGACCCGCAGCGTGCCGCCGCGCAGCTCGGTCTCGGTGGCGGCCCAGTCCGCGGTGAGCCAGCTGTGCGCAGTGTCGTCGAGGCCGAGGAGCACCGTGCCGGTGCGGCCGTCATGCATCATCGTGCCTCCAATGAACTCTTGGCACGCGCGGTGACCCCGGTGTCCCCCTTCGGGACGGCGGCAAACGCTGTCGGCCTGCTCTGAACCGAACGAGGATCCACGACAGTAGCCGTACACCATCCAGCACCGGCGGATGCCCGGTCTGCCCGAAGCCGAGCGGCCCGCCAAGCCACGGCCTCCAGATGCGGTAGGCGTCGAGGGCTGCAACCGTATGGGTGAAGGCGATGCTCCACACGAGCTACATCGGAACGGAGCCGACCATGATCACGGCGCACCCTTCGGTCCTGCGGGAACTGGTCGAACGATGCGAAACGCTCAGGCGCCGCCTGGCCGCCGACAGCGGCGCCGAGACCGCCCGCCAGCTCGAGGACGTCACCTACACACTGTGTGTGATCACCGGCACCCGCCAGCTGGACACGGCACTGTCCGTCGCCCGTCGACAACTGGCCGAGGCCATGAGACGAGAACAGCCCCCTCGCCGCTGAAATGCCGCCTCTGCACCTAGGGCAGGCAACGTTCGCCCCGTCGCGACGCCCGGCACGCCCTCTCGCCGCACCGGCCGAAAGCCCAAGTACATCCAGTGCGAGGACTTCCGTCCGGCACGCCGAGAGCACGCACCGGACGCCGCTCCTTGACGGGCAAACGTTGCCTGCCGCGGCTCTAGGTCGGCATCTTGTCGTGTCACCGGGGCGACGGAGTCCAACGTCCTGACGCTCCTCCAGTGCGGCCACTTCCTGACGCTCGGTGTCCCGACGCGGTGGTGGTCACCGGCGACGTCGCGGACGACGGCTCCCACGAGGCGTACACGCGGGCACGTGAACTGCTGTCCGGCGTGCTGAACAACTGCCCGTCCCCCTCCAAGGGTGCCGTTCGGTCGGGTGCCGCCCGCGCCCGCGGCCCACTGCCCCATACGTCGCCGCTCCAGCCGTGATCCAGCGCACCGTGACCCACACCCGGTGGCCGGTTCCTGCCCGCGGGGGCAACCGGTCCTCCGCGTCCTCGACGAGGAGGGCCAAAACCTGTCGCCTCTCCTCCCGCTGCCCCTCGGCGTCCCGCTCGACCGCATCCGCCGCCGTCAGCCCCGCAAGCAAACCGCAGACCAGGGCGAACACCCACCCGGTGGCGCTCGGCGGACTGAGGACGGGATGGTGGATTCATCGGGGTCAGGGGCATTCTGGTCGTAGGCCTCCACAGGCCCGAGCGGAGTGTTCAGCTCCGTACCCTGCTGCTCCTGCCGTCCGCAGGGGGCGAGATGAAAGTCGAAATGATCCAACCGGCTGCCAGCGTGCTGTTGGATGTCCCGGATGACGTGCATGAGGAGATCATCATGCTGATCGAGGCTGTGGCCGAGGACCGGAAGACGCAGGTCTCGAATCTGTCCGCAGCATTCGGTGAATGGTGCTGGCTGGTGTATACGCGCCATGGTGACGTGATCGAAGTACTGGATGTCGGCTGCGCCCGGTGAAAGTCAGCGACGCCGGGGCCCGCTGTCCGCGGCACAGACACAGCGGCGGCCGGACCTCTGATCCACCTCGGGCAGCTCCGCCCGTCTTACGTCCTCAAACCAGGAACAGGTCTTTGATGGACAGCGGACACCACAATCCCCTGCCACCGTCTCAGTCGGTCCGGCGGCCGGTTGCGGCGCGGGCCGCGCGGAGTAGGGCCGCGCCGGCCAGGAAGATGGCCAGGGCCGCGGTTGGCAGCCCCAGCGGGCCGTGGTCGGCCGGACCGGCGAGGGCCACACCGAGCAGACCGAGCACGCAGGCGGCGTAGCCGACGGTGGTCGCGGTGGCGCGCAACCGGGGCCGGCCGAGCGCCCTCGGCGTCCACCGACCGTGCGAGGCCACGGCGCCGCGCCGCAGGCCGCGCCCCTCGACCCGGCCGAAGACTGCCACCAGCGCGGCGAGCACGGCGAACAGCACGACCAGCCACGGCAGCTTCCACAGCAGCCACGCTCCCGTGTCCCCGGGGGGTTGGGGCAGCGGGAACAGGCCTGAGCCGTACACGGCCACGGCGACGAGCACGAACGCGCTCATGTGCCACAGCAGCACAGTCAGGATCACCGAGTTCACGGCGACCACGGCCGTCCACGGCCCGATCCGTTGCAGCCGCCGCGTCGCCGCGTCGCGCAGGAGCAGCACCAGCCCGAGCTGAGCCGTGGCCAACGCCAGCAGCGCGAGTGTTGGCGGCGAGAGGTTGCGGAACGACGTGCCGGGAACGTCGACCATGCTGATCGGGTACGGGCCGGCCACCGTGAGCAACACCGTCACCGCGGTACCACCCACCAGCAGGGGCACGGCCACCCCAGGCCGGACCGGCAGCGTGCCGTCCTGCCACGCGAAGCCGATCTGGTGCACCGCCAGCCAGGCGAACAGGTAGTTCCCCAGCTGCAGCGTCGGCGCGTCGAAGGCCAGCCGCGCTACGTCCCCGGCGGCGACCAGCCCCACCAGTACCAGCGGCACGACCAGCCCCGCCCGCCGGTGCAGGCGGTGCATCGGCGGCGTCAGGAAGACCACCACGAGGTAGACGAGCAGGAACCACAGGGGGATCGAGGCCAGCCACACCGCCCGGCCCACCTGAGCGGGCTCGACGCCCGCACGTCGGGCGATCAGTGCGCCGGCGGCGAGCGTCACCAGCAGCACGGTCGTCGGCCGAACGAGCCGCGCGCTGCGGTCGAGCAGCCAGTCCCCGACGGCGCCGCCCCCACGGGTGTGCGAGATCAGCGAGGCGGCGTTGGCGAACCCACCGACCATGAAGAACACCGGCATCACCTGGACCAGCCAGGTGATCGGGCGGCCCCACGGCAGCACTTCCAGGGCGCTGAAGCCGTCCACGCCGCGCGCCCCGCCGGTGACCACGATGACCATCCAGTGACCGAGTACCACGATGAGGATGGCGAGCGCCCGCAGCAGGTCGACATAACGCTCACGCCGTGGCGGTGTGCGCTCCGCGAGTTCCCGCAGGCCCTGCACCCGGCCATCATACGAACGCCGGCCGGCGAAGATCGCAAGATCTTGCCCAGAGCAGGAGTGACGCGAGTGTGACCGCAGCTCCCGGTCGAAGCGCGGTGGTCGCCCGCCGCGGCGTCGCGAACGTGCCCGGCTGTTCACCGCGAGGGCGGCCACCTCAACGGTCTGCGGTGTTGACTGCGTGTGTGCTGTCCGCCGTGGCCTGGGCTGCTCAGGACGCGGCTGCGCGTTGCGGCACCACCACGACCGGGCAGTCGGCGTGCAGCAGCGCGGCGTTCGCCACGCGACCGAGGGGCAGCGCGAGCGGCCCGTGGTGTCGAGGGGCGCCGAGGACGAGCAGGTCGGCCGTGGCCGAATGCATGAGCAGGACGTGGTGCGCCGGGCCCTCGGCGGTGACGCGATGCACCACTACGTCAGGGTGATCGCGCTCCGGGGCGCGCAGGGCGTCGTCGAGCAGGGCCGCTGCCTGATCCTCGTAGTGGTGGGCGGGATCCCCGGCGAACAGCGGATGCGCCAGTGGTTTGTGGGCGGGGCGACGCCAGGCGTGTACGGCGTCCAGCGGGCAGCGCCGTGCTTCGGCCTCGCGGAACGCGAACAGCATCGCCGCCGTGCTGGTCGCGGCACCGCCCACGCCGACCACAATGCGGCCATTGACTCCTTGCCGGTTGTCCGGGGTGCCCCGGACCACGACCACCGGGCTGGAGGCATGCGTCGCCAGGGAGCGACTGACCGAGCCCAGCAGCGCGCCCGTGATCGGTCCTCTGCCCCGGCACCCGGTCACGACGGCGGCGGCGCGGCGCGCCTCCCGCAACAGCGCCGCCTCGGCGTCCTCGGGAACGATGTCGACCGTGATCTTCACATCCGGGTTGCGCTGCCGCGCCCGTGAGGCGGCGCGGCCGACGATGTCCTGTGCGAGGGCGTGCTCGGAGGGAACCTCCGCGGACTGCGTGAAGACGGGGCCTTCGTAGCGTTCCCACAGGGAGGCGTGCACGATACGCAACGGCAGGCCGTGCAGGGCCGCCTCGTGCGCGGCCCAGTCGGCCGCCCAGAAGCCGGCCTCCGATCCGTCAACACCCACGACCAGGGGTAGCGTCATCGCGCCCACCGCCTTCAGCACGCGCCAGGATGATGCCTTCATTCTCCCGCGCCCTTCACGTCCTCGGCGCGCTGCCGGTGACGAGCAGCTCCATCAGACGGGCAGCCGTCACCGCACCGGCCAGGCGGGTCCGGTCGCCGTCGCGTTCGACGACGGCGGCCAGCGGGGTGTGCGTGCGCGCCAGGAGTGCTGCGATGTGCCGGACGCTCGTGTCGGGGCCGACCATCGGCGGCCGGAACCGGCGGCGCGGCAGCCAGCCTGCCGTACCGAGGGCCAGGGCCGCGCCGCGCGGGAAGACCGTGCCCGGCCCCGGTGCCCGGAAGCCGGCCCCGGATCCGGCACCTCCGGCCGGACGGATGCTGGGTGTCCCGCACGGCGGCGTAGGCGAGCCACCGCCCGGCCATGACCGGCGCGTACAGCCGGGCAGCGGCACCGGAGCGGTCCAGCAGCGTGAACGCCGCGTCGCGGACGGACACGCGCCGCGCCGTGCGCGCCGTCAGCGCACGGGTGTGCAGATCGGTGTCCCGGACGATGCGGCGGGTGGCCTCGGCGCGCTCCGCGCCGTAACTGTCCAGCAGGGAGACCGGAGAACGGCCCCGGAGTACGGCGGCCAGCTTCCAGGCGAGGTTTTCTGGGCGTCCTGCAGGCCGTTGTTCATGCCCTGCCCGCCCGCCGGGCTGTGCACGCGCGCGGCGTCGCCAGCCAGGAAGACCCGGCCGCGCCGGAAGTCGGTGGCCCGGCGCGCGTGCACCCGGAAGACCGTCTCCCAGACCGGCTCGGTGGTTCCTTGCGCAGCTGCTCGGCCCGTGTCTCCAGGACCACCCGGCGTTCCAGCACCCACGCTGGCACATCCGCCACCCCCAACCCGCCGGTGCGGTGTTCAACTGTCCTTCCGGGGCGTACGGGAGCGACTACCGAGCGTGTCGGCCGTTCCGGCGAAGCCGCGAGCGGCCTGCCGAACGATCCACCCCGAGACGATCACCGGCCCGACCCTCCGCTCACACCAGACCCGTGACCTGCGCGTGCAGCCTGGAATTTCCCTATTGCTCGGCGGCGACCGCGAAGATCGGTCGCCGCTGAGCGTCCTCTCGCCCATGTGAGGACGATCTTGCCGGTGGTGTGCCGGCCAGGCCAGGCCGGACCTGATGGCACGCCGATATGGAGGTTGATGGACGCCCGCGCTGTTGCCCGCGCCCCTTGGCGCTATGGACGGGGCGCCAGGTGCAGGATGAGGTACTCGTACGCCTGGCTGTTCGGGGACGGGTTGACGTACGGGTTCTTCTCGTTCGGCCAGCCGGTGAAGTTGGAGTCGTTGTACTCGTACCAGGCCGCGCCGTAGAGAACCGGCACGGCCGGGACGTCGTTGGACATGATCTGCTGGAGGGTGTTCAGCGCCGCCTTCTCGGACGCCTCGTTCGTGGCGTTCTCGTAGGTCTTGACGGCCTTCCTGACCGCGGCGGAGTCGTACTTGCTGAAGTCACCGGCGGCCGGCTTGCCGACCGGTGCGCCGAGGCTGGGGTCCAGGATGTACTGCAGACGCTGGAACGCCGTGCTGCCCTGGCCCCAGTGGATCGCCGCGTCGTACTTGCCGGTGGTGATCGCGGTGTTCCAGCTGTTGAAGTCGAAGGCGCCGTTGGCGCTGACGTTGAAGCCCAGCGAGTTCAGGTCCTTCGCCATCGCCTGTGCTCCGCACCAGTAGTCGGTGAAGGAGTTCGGGTCGATGATGGTGAACTTGATGGTCTTGCCGTTCTTGGTCCACTTGCCGCTGCTGTTCTTGCGCCAGCCGGCGCCGCTGAGCAGCGAGTTGACCTTGGTGGTGTCGGCCTTGGGCTTGAGGTCGCCCGCCAGGGCGGGGTCGAGCGAGTCCTGGTCGGTGGGCAGCAGCAGGCCGCTGGAGGAGGTTGCCGGGTTCTCGTAGTTGGTCTCGCACTGGCTGGCGTAGGACTGTCGGTTGAGGCCGGCGCTGATGGCCTTGCGTACCGCGGTGTCGGCCAGGGCCGGCGCGGTGGTGCTCTTCGTGTTGAGGAGCAGGGAGACGGTGTTGGAGGCCGGGAAGTACGGTGCGGTCGCCTGGAACAGGTGGTTGTGGGCCGGGTCCTTGCCAACGAAGGCCGTCTGCACGTCGTTGATGTCGTTGCCGGTGAGGTCGATCTGGCCCGAGGTCAGTGCCAGGGTGGCGGCGTTGTTCGTGGCGTAGGCGGGGAAGGAGACCCGCTGAACCTTGGGATTGCCCTGCCAGAAGGTCGGATTGACCTTGTAGGCGACGTCCTGTGGGGTGAACTTGTCGACCAGGTAGGGGCCGGTGCCGATGGCCTGGTCGGCTTTGATGACGGCGGTGGCGGGGGACTTGATGGCGGACCAGATGTGTTCGGGGACGATCAGCTGGTTGGCGATGCCGATGAAGTTGGCCTTCTGCGGCGCGTCGTAGGTGAGCACGACGGTCGTGGCGTTGGGCGTGGTGATGCGGCTGGGTATCGGCGCGCCGCCCGTGTTGGCGGCCGGGTTGGCCTTCAGCAGGTCGAAGGTGAACTTCACGTCCTGGGAGGTGAAGTCCTTGCCGTCGCTCCACTTGACGCCTGGCCGCAGGGTCAGCGTCAGCGTCTTGTTGCCGCCCGACCAGGCGAAGGTTTTGGCCAGCCATGGGATCGGCGCCTGGTCCGGCTTCAGGGTGTTGATCTGGAACAGCGGCTCGTAGGTCAGGGACCGGGCGTTCTCGATGCTGCTGAAGGAGTTGGTGTCGAAGGGGTTGAAGTCCTGGGTGAAGGACGGGGCCGGGCTGCTCTCGACGACCAGGGTCATGGCCTTGGCGGAGCCGCCGGCTGAGCTCGAGCCGCCGCCCGCGCTGGTGCAGGCGGTCACGCCCAGTGCGATGACAGCCGCCATGGCGACTGCTCTGGTGTTGGTGGTGCGACTCATGGAACGAACGCTCCTTTGCGGCCGTGCTTTGTTGAGGGTGCTGGAGGTGGGTCAGCGGGTGATTGCTGGTCGATCAACCGGCCGACACGGGTGCGTGGTCGGGGCTCTGCAGCCAGCAGGCGGCGACGTGCTCGTCGCTGTCCACCGGCAGCGTGGGAGGCGCGGACGTTCGGCAGACGTCCATCGCGAAGGGGCAGCGCGGGTGGAAGCGGCAGCCGCTGGGCGGGTCGATCAGGCTCGGCGGGGCGCCACGCCCGCGCAGCACGACGGGCTCGGACCGGCTGGGGTTGGGGGCTGCGCTGAGCAGCAGCTGGGTGTAGGGGTGGGCGGGGAAGTCGGTGATCTGCTCGGCCGGTCCGGACTCGACGACCTGCCCGGCGTACATGACCGCCACCGTGTCGGCCAGGTAGCGGGCCGACGCGATGTCGTGGGTGACGTAGAGGATGGCCAGCCGCTCCTGCTCGCGCAGCTCGTCCAGCAGGTTGAGCACGCCGAGCCGGATGGACACGTCGAGCATGGAGACCGGTTCGTCGGCGAGCAGCACCCGCGGCTGCACCGCCAGGCCGCGGGCGATGGCCACGCGCTGGCGCTGGCCGCCGGAGAGCTCGTGCGGGAACTTGTCGATGTACCGGTCAGCGGGGCTCAGCGCCACCCGCTCCAGCAGGTCCTCCGCCAGTGCGTCGAGTCCGGCGCCGCGGGCCCCGCGGTGCAGCTTGAGCGGACGCCGAAGGTGGTAGCGGACGCTGTGCACGCCGTTGAGCGAGGAGAAGGGATCCTGCAGGACCAGGTGCACCTGGCTGGTGTAGGCGCGCCGGGCCCGGGCACTGGTGCCGACCGGTTCGCCGTCCAGCAGCAGTTCGCCCGAGGTCGGCGTGATCAGGTGACTAAGCAGCCTGGCCAGGGTGGACTTGCCGGAGCCGGACTCGCCGACGACGGAGGTGACCGTGCTCTCCGGCAGGGCCAGCGAGATGTCCTCGACGGCGTGCACCACCCGGCCGCGGCGCAGGCCGTCGTGAACCGGGAAGTGTTTGGTGAGGTGGCGGGCCTCAAGGGCGGGCGTGCCCGGCCGGCGCGGGCCGTGCACCACGGTGGCGGTGGCCTCGGAGGTGTTCACAGGGCGCTCCCAAGGGCTCGGGCGAGAGGGGCGGGGACGGCCTCGACGCCGTCGTGCAGCCAGCAGGCGACCGCGCGGTTGCCGGACTCTCCGGCGGGGGTGAGGAGCCCCGGGATGTCCTTGCGGCAGCGGTCCAGGGCGTAGCGGCAGCGGGGGTGGAAGGCGCAGCCGTCCGGGAGCGCGGTGAGGGAGGGTGGGGAGCCGGGGATGCCCTCCATCCTCACCCGTTCGCCGTGCAGTGCGGGGAAGGAGTTCAGCAGTCCCAGGGAGTAGGGGTGGCGGGGGGCGTGGAACAGCTCCTGGGCGGCGGCGAGTTCCACGATCCGTCCCGCGTACATGATGGCGATGGTGTCGGCCAGCTCGAGCAGGAGCGAGAGGTCGTGGGTGATGAAGACGATGGCGAAGCCGAGCCGGACCTTGAGCTGCATCAGCTCTTCGAGGATCTCCCGCTGCGTCACCACGTCGAGTGCGGTGGTGGGTTCGTCCATGATGACCACCTGCGGCTCCAACGCCAGCGCCATCGCGATCATCACCCGCTGGCGCATGCCGCCGGAGAGCTCGTGCGGGTAGC
The DNA here is from genome assembly GCF_014495685.1 of Streptomyces sp. TRM68367. Taxonomy (GTDB): domain Bacteria; phylum Actinomycetota; class Actinomycetes; order Streptomycetales; family Streptomycetaceae; genus Streptomyces. Next base: position 18,202 of record NZ_JACTVI010000048.1, read on the forward strand.
TGCGCAGCCGGTCCTCGCTGATGCCCACCAGCCGCAGCAACTCCACGGCGCGCTCCCGGCGTTGGGATGCGGTCAGGTGTGCGCGGTGTGCCCTGAGCGCGTCGGTCAGCTGGGCCTCGATCCGCGCCACCGGGTTGAGCGCGTGCATGGCGCTCTGGAAGACCACCGAGAGCTGGTCCCATCGCACCTTGCGCAGCGTGGCGGCGTCGGCCTCGAACAGGTCGACCACGCCGTCGCGGCCGTGGAAGCGCGCCTCGCCGCCGGTGATCACGCCGGGGGCGCGCAGCAGCCGGGTGACGGCGTAGGCCAGGGTGGACTTGCCCGAGCCCGACTCGCCTGCCAGGCCGAGGACTTCGCCCTTGTGCAGGGTGAGTGTGGCGTTGGTGACGGCGCGGACGCCGCCCGGTCCGACGCCGTAGTCGACGCAGAGGTCGCGGACTTCGAGGACGGGTTCGAGGGTCACTGCGCGGCCCCCTTCGTGAGAGCGCTCTCGATAGCGGGTGCGGATGCCTGCCTGAGGACCGGGGTGTGGCCCAGGCGGAAGGTCACTCCGCGGGCCCGGCCGGTGCGGGCCGAGGTGAGGCGGGGGTTGATGATCTCGTCGATGCCGAAGTTGATCAGTGCCAGCGACATGCCGAACAGGGCGACGGCGAGGGCCGGTGGCAGGTACCACCACCAGTAACCGCTGGAGGCGGCGCCGGAGGCCTGGGCCTCGTTCAGCACCGTGCCCCAAGTGACCGAGGCCGGGTTGATCACGCCCAGCCAGCTCAGCGCGGTGTAGGTCCCGATGCCGTAGATCACCGTGAAGATGAACGAGGAGGCCAGGATCGGCAGCAGGTTGGGCAGGATCTCGAAGAGGATGATCCGCCACCGGCGCTCGCCGATGACCCGGGCCGACTCCACGTAGTCCTGCCCGCGCAGGGCCAGCGTCTGCGCCCGCAGCACGCGGGCTCCCCAGGCCCAGGCGGTGAGCGCGATGACCGAACCGATCAGGAACGGGTTTGCAGTCTCGTCGGGCGGCAGCGGCTTCATCACCACCATCAGGATCAGCAGACCGGGCAGCGCCAGGAAGATGTTGGTGAGCGCGGAGAGCAGGTCGTCCGTGAGGCCGCCCACGAAGCCGGCGGTGACGCCGACCAGCACCGAGAGCATGGACGCGAGCACACCGGCCAGGAAGGAGATGAGCAGCGGGTCCCGGCCGCCGGCTAGCAGGCGGGAGAACAAGTCGTGCTGCGACTGGTCGGTGCCCAGCCAGAACTTCCCTGAGGGCGGCAGCGGGATTCCGCTGCTGCGGTTGGCCTGCCAGTCGACGGAATGCGGTGCCAGCATCGGCCCGAACAATGCGAGCAGCAGGAACACGAACAGCAGGGCGAGTCCGGTGACCACCTTGGGGGAGCGGAGGATGCGCATCGCTCAGGCCTCCTTGCGGGCGCGGGGGTCCAGGGCGACATAGGCGATGTCGGCCAGCAGGTTGGCGGCGAGCACCGTGAAAACGACGACGAGCAGGATTCCCTGCATCAGCGGGTAGTCGCCGGCCAGGATGGCCTGGTAGATCTCCCAGCCGACGCCGGGATAGGTGAAGACGATCTCGGTGACGATCGAGCCGGTCACCACCAGACTGATCGACAGGGCGAAGTTGGAGATGCTCGGCAGGATCGCGTTGCGGGCGGCGACCGCGGCAACCCGCCACCGCGGCAAGCCCTTTGCGGCGGCGACCAGGACGTAGTCCTCGTCCATCGTGGTGATCATCATGTTGCGCATGCCGATGATCCATCCGGCGACGGACGCGAGCGCCACGGTCAGCGCGGGCAGGGCGCCGTGCTCGATGACGCTGGTGACGAAGGGACCGTTCCAGCCTTCGGTGAGGTTGGTGCCGCGGCCGATGTCGTAGCCGTTCTGGTACGGAAACAGTTTGCCGAAGTACCCGAGGGTCATCATCACCAGGAAGGCGAGGATGAAGTAGGGCACCGCCTGGAAGAAGGTGGCCGCCGGCAGCAGGGCGTCGAGCAGTCCACTGCGCTTCCAGCCGACGACGATGCCGATGAAGGTGCCGACCAGGAAGGCCAGGATGGTGGCGGTGCCGATCAGTCCGATGGTCCAGGGCAAGTCGCCGGCGAGGACCGAGGTGACAGGGACCGACTTGGAGGTGGAGACGCCCAGGTCGCCTTGGAGCAGATGGCCGAGGTAGGCGAGGTACTGGGAGAGCATGCTCTGGTGGGTGCCGACGCCGTACTGTGCCTCGAGCGCCTCCAGCGAGGCCTTGCTGATGGTGGCCGCGCGCATTTGGGAGAGCACGTTCTGCAGAGCGTTGCCGGGAAGCAGCCGTGCCAGGAAGAAGTTGAGCGTCACCGCGGCGTAGGCGGCAAGGGCGTAGAAGCCCAGCCGACGGAGAAGGGTCCGCATGGTCGGCCCCTCACCCTATGGGGCGCCAGAGGCGCGGGGTCAGCGGCTCGGCGGGGCAGCCGCAGCTTTCGCGGCGGACGAGCTCGGTCGGCAGCACGATGTCGCCCACTGGCTCGGCCGGTGACGACGGGTCAGCTGAGATCATCGCGTGGAGCACCTCGAAGGCTCTGGCGCCGATCTCCTGGATGGGCTGACGCACCGTGGTCAGCTGCGGCCGGAGATGGCGCGCGAAGGGCAGGTCGTCGAAGCCGGTCACGGCGACGTCGCCGGGGACGTCGAGGCCGTACTCGGTCAGGGCGTAGATGACGCCCAGGGCGGTCTGGTCGTTGGCGCAGGCGATGGCGCGGGGCAGGGTGGCCCCCAGGGAGATCAGCCCGCGGATGATCTCCACGCCGCCGGCGGCGGAGTAGTCGCCCTGCCAGGCGGGGCCGGTGAGCACCTCCGCGCCCAGGGCCTGTGCCTGTTCGGTGAAGGACCGGCTGCGGACGATGTTGTCCGGGCTGTCCGCGTGTCCGGCGATGTAGGCGAGACGGCGGTAGCCGTGGTCCTCGACCAGGTGCCGGGCCAGCTCCCGCATGTTGGCGGCGCACTCGCTGCGCACGTTGGCCACATCGGTACCGGGCCGGCCCGCCAGGGACACCACTGGCGTGGTGCGGGCGATGGCGCTGATTCCGGAGCGGGTGAGCACTTGGTCGTGCAGGATCAGGCCGTCGCATTTGCCGGCGATCGTCATGATCCGGTCGGGCGGGGTGCGTTCGTCGATGGTGACGGAGCGCACCAGGAGGTCGAAGCCCCGGCGCTGGGCCGCGATCTCGATGCCCCGGTTGATCTGGTCGCCGAAGAGCAGGTTCTCGGACTCGTCGGTACCGCCGTCGTCCGTGTTGCAGGGCCGCCGGAAGACCACGCCCACCACGTGTTTCAGCCGGCTGCTGAGGGCGCGTGCCGCGCCGTCGGGAACGAAGCCGAGCTCGGCGACGGCCTTCATCACCCGTTCCCGGGTGGCCGGGCGGGTGTTGTCCCGCCCGTTCAGCACCCGCGACACCGAGGAGATGGACACGCCCGCGCGCCGCGCCACGTCGTAGATCGTCGGGGGGGAGTCAGGTTTGGATCGTACGTTCACCTACTGCCTCCGGCAGCTGTGTTGCGCTGATCGGCTCTCGCGGCGCATGGGCGGTGGCGGTCAGGCGGGGACCGACGACGGGGCTACGGCGCCGCGCCGGATCGTCTCCGCGTACCAGCGGGCGCTGCTCTTGGGTGTGCGTTGCTGTGTGGCGAAGTCCACGTACACGAGGCCGAAACGCTTCGCGTAGCCGTAGGCCCACTCGAAGTTGTCCAGCAGCGACCACAGGAAGTAGCCCCGCACGGGCACCCCGGCGTCGATCGCATGGTGCACCGCGGCCAGGTGCTGCTGCACGTAGGCGATGCGTTCCGGGTCGCGGACCTCCCCCTCCGGGTTGGGGTAGTCCTCGCAGGCGATTCCGTTCTCCGTGATGAAGACCGGCAGCTCGGGCGCCTCCGCGTGCACCCGCGCCAGCAGGTCGCTGAGTCCCGTAGGGTCGATGCTCCAGCGCATCGCCGTCAATTCGCCCGGCGGCTGGTGGAAGTCGACGCGCTCCGCTCCCGGCCAGGGCGAGAAGCGGCTGTTGCCGTGGCCGTCCGCGCCCGCGTTACCGCCACCGCCCGAAACGAGCGTCGGCGCGTAGTAGTTGACGCCCAGTTGGTCCAGCGGGGCGGAGGTCGCGGTCAGGTCGGCGGGGTGCACCAGCCCGTCCCAGTCGACCAGGTGCGCGGTGTCCGCCTGCAGGTCCTGGTCGTAACGGCCGTGCAGGATCGGGCCCAGGAAGATGCGGTTGCCCACCGCGTCGATGCGCCGGGCGGCGTCCGCGTCCTCGGCGGAGTCCGTGAGCGCGCGGACCTGATGAAGGTTGAGTGAGATCGACAGCTCCGCCTGCGGGACTGCCGCCCGCACCGCAGCGACGCCACGCCCGTGCGCCAGGTTGAGGTGGTGCGCCGCCCGCAGGGCGGCCGCCGGGTCGGTCCGGCCCGGGGCGTGCACGCCCGAGCCGTAGCCGAGGAAGGCCGCGCACCAGGGTTCGTTGAGCGTGGTCCAGTACCGGACCCGGTCGCCCAAGGCGGCCGCGGCCAAGCCGGCGTACTCGCCGAAGCGTTCGGCGGTGCCGCGCACCGGCCAGCCACCCGCGTCCTCCAACTCCTGCGGCAGGTCCCAGTGGTAGAGCGTGGCCACCGGCATGATGCCCGCTCCCAGCAGCTCGTCCACCAGCTGCCGGTAGAAGTCCAGTCCTCGCTCGACCGCCGGTCCACGGCCGGTGGGCTGGATGCGCGGCCAGGAGAGCGAGAAGCGGTAGGCCTTCAGACCCAGCTCCTTCATCAGGGCGACGTCCTCGCGGAAGCGGTGGAAGTGGTTCACGGCGATGTCGCCGGTATCGCCGTGGTGCACCCGCCCCGGAATGCGCGCGAAGGTGTCCCAGATGGATGGGGTGCGGCCGCCTTCCTGTGCGGCCCCCTCGATCTGGTAGGCCGAGGTCGCGGCCCCCCACAGGAAGTCCGACGGGAAGTGAAGGTACGCGTCATCAGCATCCTGCTCGCCGACCAGCGGCGACGGGATGGTTGCTCGGGCTTGGACAGGAGTCATACGGGAGTGCTCCCAAGCTGAGTGTGTGCTTCACAGCTGCGCGGGCGCGTCTGGCGAGGAGAGCGGAAGCGCGGGCGACCTGACTGGAAGCGCTACCAATGCGACGCCGGGAATGCTCTGCCCGCTGAGATCGTGGCGTCAAGGGATGACCGGCACGCTCACCTGATTCTTGTGGAAGCGCTTCCGAACTCTTGCCCTCACCGTCGGGGAGCGTCGGTGTCGGCCGCGTAGACGGCGTCGGCGAAGCCGTCCAGTGCGCGGGCGCACTCCTCGAGCGCCTTCGCGGCAGGCTCACGTCCTGGAGCGCCATGACAGGCGCCCGGTCCGATGTCCAGGACCACGAGCACAGGATCCGCACCCTCGAACGCGCCCGCTGGCCGATGCCCACGATCGGCGTCCTCGCCGGTGTGGCAGGCGCCGCTACGGGAGCCCTTGCGCTGTTCGCCCGCTGAAACGTCACGCCCCCTGCACGGCCACCACGGCGTGCAGGGGGCGCTTTGTCATGCCCGGGGTCGGGACTGATGCGCACCTTCGCGCTGGTCACCGCCAGGGGTACGCATTGATGCGTACCCTTCAGTCGTCGAGCTGGATGCGGAAGTCGACGATGGTGGTGTCGCCGCGGCGCACGATCGGGTGGGCGACCTCGACGACCCGGCCGGTATAAGCGATGTGCCGACGCGTATACCGCAGGACAGGGACACCGGATCCGAAGCGGAGCGTCGCCGCCTCCAGCTCGGTCGGCATGCCCGCCTGGAACGACTCCGTGATCTCGGTGACGCGGATACCGAGCGTCCCCAGCTGCGCGCGAGTGCCGCCCGGCCACGGCTCGTTGATCGGGTCGGCGACCGGCGTACCCGCCACGTCCGACCACCGCAGGTAGCTGGTGGACATCTGGGTGGGCTGGTCGTTGTCGTAGAACACGAAGTGCCGCGCGAGCAGCTGCTCGCCGACCTCGCACTCGAACAGGGCCGCCAGCTCGGCGTCGGCCTCCACCTGCTCGAACCGCTTGTCGAGCCGGTACTCGGTCCAGCCGATGCCCTGGTCGCGGGTGTAGGGCGTGGACTTGCCGTCGGGTACGGAGCGGTAGCGGTCGGCCGCCATGCGGTGGATCGGGGGCCGCGACCGCACGCGCGTGCCAGCGCGGGCCCGGCTCTCGGTCAGGCCTTCGCTGGCGAGCAGGCGCAGCGCGTTGCGGACCGGGGCTTCGGATACCCCGTACTCGGCGCATAGCTCGGGGATCGTTGGGATCTGGTCGCCTGGCCCGAACTCCCCGCCCGGAGAGATGCGGCGTCGCAGGTCGGCGGCGATCCGCAGGTACTCAGGCTGTGCCACCAAGGCACCCCCACTTCGACGATCACGTCAATCCGGATACACATACTCTCCCGTCCCGCTTGACCGGCGCCAATCACCCCGACAATCTGTATACGGATAAGAGCTATACGTATACAGAAATCAGGGAAGTCGGGGGACAGCCATGCCCGAGTCAGGTCACACGTGGCATAAGGCTTTCAAGGCCGAACCCATCGAGGCTTGCCACATCCGACTGTGGACCGCCGGCCGAGTGAAACACCCCGACGCACCGCTCATCGCCGACGAGTTGTACGTCGCCGTACTCGCCTCCGGCGCCCCCGTCATCCAGATGACCCTCTCGACGGCCGGGAGCCGCATCCGAATCACCGCAACGGGCCCCGACCCGCTGGCCCTCATCAGCAGCCGCGGCCCAGGCTGGCAGATCATCACGGGCCTCTGTCACAGCGCCGGGCTAACCACAGACGAGTGCGGACTGTGGGCGCAGTTAGGGACGAACCAGTGACCTGGCGCCCGAAACCGCCGCCCGCGACGGACCTGAGCCGAGCACGGTACTCCGGCTGGGCTTGCTGCTGGTGCGGCACCTCGCTGATGCGCGGCGGCATCAGCGCCGGTATCGCTCGCGGACGGATCGGCGCCCACGTCCTCGACATCGAGGTCTACGCCTGCGGGCCGAAGTGCCCGAAGCGACCCCGCCGTCCGCAGCCCACCCCGGAGACCGACACCCGAGGAGACACCTGATGTTCTGTGCACGCTGCGACAAGCCACTCTGGGGCAAGGACTACGACACCATCACCGTCCACAGCCCGACCGGCGCCGGAGACACCATCTACGTGTGCAAGGGCGGTGCAAGCCGAAGCCCCGCAAGAGCAGCCCATCCGAATGCCGCTGACCCTCGACCCCGTCACCGGCGTGGTACGCCGATCGCACCGGTGACGGATCCCCGCGGCCCCGGCCTGGCGACCCTCGACGCCAGCCGGGGCCGCTCCATGTCTTGATCGTCTGCACTTCGGTTGAGCTTCGACTGAGCTAACGATCTCCTGCGGGTCACTCCGCGCGCCCGGGAGCAGGAGGATGCACAGGCGGCGCAGGTAGAAACGGTTCTCCTCGCGTAGCGAGTGGTGGGGCGGGTGGGACTCGAACCCACGGCCGACGGATTATGAGTCCGCTGCTCTAACCGGCTGAGCTACCGCCCCCAAAGCGGCGTGTCGCGTACATGTGTGCGCGCCGTCTGCCGCAGCATAGCCGCTCATACGATCTCCTGCCTCGGATGGTCGGCTTCCCCACGGCCTACGCGACCTTGAAGACTCCACAGCCCTCCGCGCGGTTCCCCGGGACATGAAAAAGGACCCCGACGGGGGTCCTCGTTCAGCATGCTCCCCCGACTGGACTCGAACCAGTAACCTGCCGGTTAACAGCCGGCTGCTCTGCCAATTGAGCTACGGAGGACTGAGCTCCCCCGACTGGACTCGAACCAGTAACCTGCCGGTTAACAGCCGGCTGCTCTGCCAATTGAGCTACGGAGGAATGCCTCGTTGCATCGAACGTACCTACCTGGGTATCCGCCAGGGGGCGCGCGCTCGCTGCGACACATACATTAGCGCAAGCAGGGGGGTGCTCCGCCAATCGGTACTCCCCGGCATCGACGCCGCACCGGAGACCTACGCAAGAGAAGGGTGGCCGCCATGCGTTACCGGCTCACGTTCGTCGCAGGACTCGCTGTCGGTTACGTGCTGGGCACGAAGGCCGGGCGCGAGCGCTACGAGGAGTTGATGAAGTCCGCCCGCCAGGTCGCGCAGAACCCCGCGGTCCGCAACACCGCCGAGACGGCCGCCCAACAGGGCCGCCACTACGCGGGCCGCGCCTACCACGCCGTCAGCGACCGGGTCGGCGACCACATGCCCGACTCGGTGTCCGAACGCGTCCGCTCCCTGCGCGAACGCAGCACCCGCAACGGCGGCAAGGACGACTGGGGCACCAGCGACACGTGATCCCGGGGCGCATGAAAACCCAGGGCGCGCGGACCAACTTGAGGGGGGCGGGGAACTGCGCGACCAGCCACGACGTACCCGCACCCGACCCAGCACAGGCACCCCGACGGCGCCCACGGCTCAAGCCAAGCGCAGCGGTACGGCAGAATTTTGGCCATGGGGATAGTCGCCGGGTTGGACAGTTCGCCCGATTTCACTCGTATCGTCGTCTGTGACACGGACACGGGCGCCGTGCTCAGGCAGGGATATGCACCGCACCCGGTGGAGAGCACCGACGGCGGCGGCCGGCCCTCCGACGTCGACCCGCAGGCCTGGCTGCTGTCCCTGGGCGAGGCGGCGGGCGGCGGCCTCCTCGAGGGCGTCCAGGCCATCGGCGTCTCGGCGCAGCAGAACGCGGTCGTGCCGCTGGACGCACAGGGGGGCACCGTGCGCCCGGCGATGGTCGGCGGCGACAAGCGGACGCAGGTCGCGGCGGCCGACCTGGTGGACGCGCTCGGCGGACGTGAGGCGTGGGCGCAGGCCGTGGGCTGTGTGCCGCAGGCCGCGCAGCCGGTGACGAAGCTGCGCTGGCTGGCCAGGACCGAGCCGGAGAACGCCGTACGCACCGCGGTCCTCATGCAGGCGCACGACTGGCTGGTGTGGCAGTTGCTGGGGCGGCCGGTCAGGAGAACCACCGACCGGGGCGGTGCCTCGGGGACCGGGTACTGGTCGGCGGCGACCGGCGCCTACCGGCCCGACCTGGTGGAGCTGGCGCTCGGACACCAGGTGATGCTGCCGGAGGTGATCGGCCCGGCGGACGCGGCCGGTACGACGCCGGAGGGGCTGCTGATCTCCGCGGGGACAGGCGAGACGATGGCCGCCGCGTTCGGGCTCGGGATCGGGCTCGGCGATGCCGTGGTGTCGCTGGGCGCGTCCGGATCCGTGATGGCCGTGCATCCCGAGGCGCTGCTCGACGGGAGCGGGATGATCACCGCGCTGGCCGACGCGACCGGCATGCACCTGCCGGTCGTCACCACCCTGAACGCCGTACGGACCCTGCGCGGGACCGCCGAGCTGCTCGGGGTGCCGGATCTGGAGAGCCTGTCCGAGCTGGCGATGAAGTCGACGCCGGGGTCGCACGGGCTGGTGCTGCTGCCCTATCTGGAGGGTGAGCGGACGCCGAACCTGCCGCACACCGCCGGGACCCTGGTGGGCCTCAGGCGCGAGTCGATGCGGCCGGAGCATCTGGCGCGGGCCGCGTTCGAGGGCATGCTGTGCGGGCTCGCCGACGCGCTGGACGTGCTGCGCAAGCGCGGCGTCGAGGTACGGCGGGTCTTCCTGCTGGGGGCGGCGGCCGAGCTGTCGGCCGTGCAGGCGGCGGCGCCCGCGCTGTTCGGGGCACAGGTCGTGGTGCCGCAGCCCGCGGACTACGCCGCGGTCGGCTCCGCCCGGCAGGCGGCCTGGGCGCTCGGGGTGTCGCAGGGCACCCTCGACCCGCGCACCCCGCCGGTGTGGCAGGGCGCGGTCGCTCAGGTGCTGGAGCCGGGCGAGGAGCTGGCGGTGGGTCAGGCGGTGCGCCAGCAGTTCGTGTCGGTACGGGAGCAGATCCATCCGGGGGCGTTCGGACCGTAGACCCGTCCGGGGGCGTTTGGACCGCAGGGCGTAGGGCCGATGGCGGACAGCGGGTCGTTCCTTGGGCCGCTGTTGGCTTAATCGGTTGAGGTAACGCGGGTGGAGTGTCCGACGATAGGGGCCAAGGGCAACCAACCGCCCCATCGTCGACTCCGAGAGAAGCAGCGTGCTCATACGACTTCTGCGGACCTACCTCAGGCCCTACAAGAGACCCATCGCTTTACTGGTGCTGCTGCAGTTCCTGCAGACCTGCGCCACCCTCTACCTGCCCACGCTGAACGCGGACATCATCGACGACGGCGTCGTGAAGGGCGACACCGGTTACATTCTCGGCCACGGCGGACTGATGATCGGCATCTCCCTGGTGCAGGTCGTGTGCAACATCGGTGCCGTGTTCTACGGCGCCCGGACCGCTGCGGCGCTGGGCCGGGACGTACGGGCCGCCGTGTTCGACCGGGTGCAGTCGTTCTCCGCGCGTGAGGTGGGCCACTTCGGCGCCCCGTCACTGATCACCCGGACCACGAACGACGTGCAGCAGGTCCAGATGCTGACCCTGATGACGTTCACGCTGCTGGTGTCGGCGCCGATCATGTGCGTCGGCGGCATCGTGCTCGCGCTCGGTCTGGACGTGCCGCTGTCCGGGGTGCTGGTCGGCGTGGTGCCCGTGCTGGGCGTCTCGGTGACGTTGATCGTGCGGCGGCTGCGCCCGCTGTTCCGGACCATGCAGGAGCGTCTCGACACGGTGAACCGGGTGCTGCGCGAGCAGATCACCGGCAACCGCGTGATCCGCGCCTTCGTCCGGGACCAGTACGAGGAGCAGCGCTTCCGGAAGGCGAACGCCTCGCTGACCGACGTGTCGCTGGGCACCGGCAACCTGCTGGCGCTGATGTTCCCGGTGGTCATGACGGTGGTGAACCTGTCGTCGATCGCGGTGGTGTGGTTCGGCGCGCACCGCATCGACAGCGGCGGGATGCAGATCGGCGACCTGACCGCGTTCCTCGCCTACCTCATGCAGATCGTCATGTCCGTGATGATGGCCACCTTCATGTTCATGATGGTGCCGCGCGCGGAGGTGTGCGCCGAGCGCATCCACGAGGTGCTGGACACCGAGTCGAGCGTCGTGCCGCCGTCCGCGCCGGTGCGCGCGCTGCGCCGGCACGGGCATCTGGAGGTCCGCGGGGCCGGCTTCCGCTTCCCCGGTGCCGAGGAGCCGGTGCTGAAGGCGGTCGACCTGGTGGCCAGGCCCGGTGAGACGACCGCCGTGATCGGCTCGACCGGCAGCGGCAAGTCCACGCTGCTGGGGCTGGTCCCCCGGCTGTTCGACGCCACCGACGGTCAGGTTCTGGTGGACGGCGAGGACGTACGGACCATCGATCAGCAGGTCCTCGCGAAGACGGTCGGGCTGGTGCCGCAGAAGCCGTATCTGTTCGCGGGCACGGTGGCCACCAACCTGCGGTACGGCAATCCGGACGCCACGGACGAGGAGCTGTGGCACGCGCTGGAGGTGGCGCAGGCCAAGGACTTCGTGTCCCGGCTGGAAGGCGGGCTGAACGCGCCGATCGCGCAGGGAGGCACCAATGTCTCCGGCGGTCAGCGCCAGCGCCTGGCCATCGCCCGCACGCTGGTGCAGCGCCCGGAGATCTACCTCTTCGACGACTCCTTCTCCGCGCTCGACTACCAGACCGATGCCCTGCTGCGTACGGCGCTCGGGCAGGAGACGGCCGAGGCGACCGTGGTGATCGTCGCCCAGCGGGTGGCGACCATCCGGGACGCCGACCGGATCCTGGTCCTCGACGAGGGCCGGGTCGTCGGCACGGGCACGCACCACGAGCTGATGGCGGACAACGAGACGTACCGGGAGATCGTGCTCTCCCAGCTGACGGAAGCGGAGGCTGCCTGATGGCCGGGCCTGCGGCGCGGATGATGGCCGGGGGCGGCCCCGATCAGCGCTCGATGGATTTCAAGGGGTCGGGCAAACGGCTCGTCGCCCACTTCAAACCGGAACGGCTGACGATCTACGGGCTGCTGGCGTGCGTGGTCGTGAGCGTGGCGCTCAACTCGATCGGGCCGTGGATCCTCGGTAAGGCCACCGACCTGGTCTTCGCCGGGATCATCGGGCGGCAGATGCCGTCCGGGGCCTCGAAGGAGCAGGTCCTCGACTCCATGCGGGAGCGCGGCGACGACGGCGTGGCGGACATGCTCCGCGGTACGGACTTCACGCCGGGCAAGGGCATCGACTTCGGTGCCGTCGGGGGCGTGCTGCTGCTGGCGCTGGGCGTGTTCCTGGTGGCCGGGCTGCTGATGGCGGTGGCGACGCGGCTGGTGAACCGGGCGGTCAACCGCACGATGTACCGGATGCGGGAGGACGTGCAGACCAAGCTGTCGCGGCTGCCGCTGTCGTACTTCGACAAGCGGCAGCGCGGCGAGGTGCTGTCGCGGGCGACGAACGACATCGACAACATCGGGCAGACGCTCCAGCAGTCGATGGGCCAGCTGATCAACTCGGTGCTGACCATCATCGGCGTGCTCGTGATGATGTTCTACGTCTCCTGGCTGCTGGCGCTGGTCGCGCTGGTGACCGTGCCGCTGTCGTTCGTCGTCGCCACGCGCGTCGGGAAGCGGTCGCAGCCGCACTTCGTGCAGCAGTGGCGCTCGACGGGCAGGCTCAACGCGCACGTCGAGGAGATGTACACCGGGCACAACCTGGTGAAGGTGTTCGGCCGGCAGGAGGAGTCGGCGCAGCAGTTCGCAGAGCAGAACGAGGCGCTGTACGAGGCGGGGTTCAGGGCGCAGTTCAACAGCGGGATGATGCAGCCGCTGATGATGTTCGTCTCGAACCTCAACTACGTGCTGGTGGCCGTGGTCGGTGGTCTGCGGGTCGCGTCGGGCGCCCTGTCGATCGGGGACGTGCAGGCCTTCATCCAGTACTCGCGGCAGTTCTCGATGCCGCTGACGCAGGTGGCGTCGATGGCGAACCTGGTGCAGTCGGGGGTCGCGTCGGCGGAGCGGATCTTCGAGCTGCTGGACGCGGAGGAGCAGGCCGCGGATCCCGTGCCGGGGGTGCGGCCGGAGGAACTGCGCGGGCGGGTGGCGCTGGAGCGGGTGTCGTTCCGGTACGACCCCGAGAAGCCGCTGATCGAGGATCTGTCGCTGACGGTGGAGCCGGGGCACACGGTGGCCATCGTGGGGCCGACGGGAGCGGGGAAGACCACGCTGGTCAATCTGCTCATGCGGTTCTACGAGGTGTCCGGCGGGCGCATCACGCTCGACGGCGTCGACATCGCCCGGATGTCCCGGGACGAACTGCGCGCCGGGATCGGGATGGTGTTGCAGGACACGTGGCTGTTCGGCGGGACGATCGCGGAGAACATCGCGTACGGGGCGGCGCGTGAGGTGACGCGCGGGGAGATCGAGGAGGCGGCGCGGGCTGCGCACGCCGACCGGTTCGTCCGGACGCTGCCGGACGGTTACGACACGGTGATCGACGACGAGGGTACGGGGGTGTCCGCCGGTGAGAAGCAGCTGATCACCATTGCGCGGGCGTTCCTGTCGGATCCGGTGATCCTGGTGCTGGACGAGGCGACGTCGTCGGTCGACACCCGGACGGAGGTCCTGATCCAGAAGGCCATGGCGAAGCTGGCCCACGGTCGGACCTCGTTCGTGATCGCGCACCGGCTGTCGACGATTCGGGACGCGGACACGATTCTGGTAATGGAGAACGGGTCGATCGTGGAGCAGGGTGCGCATGAGGAGCTGTTGGCGGCGGATGGTGCGTATGCCCGGCTGTACAAGGCGCAGTTCGCGCAGGCGGTGGCCGAGGTCGACTGAGGTGTGCCCCGGCGCTGGGGGGCTGTCGGGTGGGTTTCGCTTGTGGGCGCCACCCCAGCGGCACGACGGCCCGCGGCTACGGCGGCAGGCCCGCCGCGGCAGCTCCCCGCTGCCGGGTGGGCGCTGCCCGCCGGTGGGGCTGCCCGCGGTTGTGTCCGGGACAGCGGCAGCCTGCGCTCAGTCCAGGTAGCCCCTCAGCTGGTCGGCGAAGGCGTGGTCCCTCAGTTTGTTGAGGGTTTTGGACTCTATCTGCCTTATGCGTTCGCGGGTGACGCCGAAGATGCGGCCTATCTCCTCCAGGGTGCGGGGGCGTCCGTCGGCCAGGCCGTAGCGGAGTTGGACCACCTTGCGCTCCCGTTCACCCAGGGTCGACAGCACCGCTTCCAGGTGCTCCCGGAGCAACAGGAACGCCGCCGACTCCACGGGGCTCGCGGCGTCGCCGTCCTCTATCAGGTCGCCGAGGGCCACGTCGTCCTCCTCGCCGACCGGGGCGTGCAGGGAGACCGGTTCCTGGGCGAGCCGGAGGACCTCGCTGACGCGTCCGGGCGCCAGTTCGAGGTGCGCGGCGACCTCTTCGGAGGTCGGTTCGTAGCCGCGTTCCTGCAGCATGCGGCGCTGGACGCGGACGACCCGGTTGATCAGCTCGACGACGTGGACCGGTACCCGTATCGTCCGGGCCTGGTCGGCCAGCGCGCGGGACATGGCCTGGCGGATCCACCAGGTGGCGTACGTGGAGAACTTGTAGCCGCGGGCATAGTCGAACTTCTCCACGGCCCGGATGAGCCCGAGGTTGCCCTCCTGGACGAGGTCGAGCATGGTCAGGCCGCGGCCGATGTACCGTTTGGCGACGGAGACCACGAGCCTCAGGTTCGCCTCGATCAGGCGCCGTTTGGCCATGCGGCCCATGACGACCAGCTTGTCGAGGTCGAGGGCGAGCTGGCTGTCCAGGTCGGGGGTGAGCCGCAGTTTCTCCTCGGCGAACAGACCGGCCTCGACGCGGCGGGCGAGTTCGACCTCCTCGGCCGCGGTCAGCAGGGGGATGCGACCGATCTCGCGCAGGTACTGGCGGAACAGGTCCGAGGACGGCCCGCCGGTCTCGGTGCGGGCGGGCGGCGGCTCGACGGGCTCGGGGGCCTCCAACGCCTCGGCGGGCGGCGCAGGCGTGTCGTCCGGCCCCGTCTCGGGGTGGAGTACGACACGGCTCTGCAACGCCGCGACGAGGACGTCGGTCTCCGCGTCCGGCTCCGTGCCGTCAGCGCCGATGGCGGTACTGCTCTCGGTCTGGGTGAGGGTCTGGGTCTGCACGGGGCGACCTCCAGGATGATCGCTGCTGAGGTGTGCGGCAGCGGTACTTCGGGGGCGGAGTCGGCGGCCTCGCCGCTGTCCGTCCCGTTCGCGATGAGTGGAACGGCGGGGGTGTACGACCCGTGGGGGACGGATCGGCCGCGCTCCGAGGACTCAGGCACCGGAACCAGTGTGGGGTAAGACACATCGCCGCCACGAGAGGCGTGCGATGACTTTTTGCGTCCGGTCCGTGACCGGGCGGTTACTCAGGTCGGTGGTGCGCCACCTCGGGATCTCAGACCCCGAGCCGCGGGCGAACCAGGCTCCACAGCGCCCACCCTCACAACGCCGCCGCCCCCTGCTCCCGCAACGCCTGGTCGTACTGCTGCAGTACCCACAGCTCGTTCTGTACGGCGGCCAGCTGGGCCGGGTCGCCGCCGGTGCCGAGGCGGGTGAGCTGGCTCTGGATGTCGCGGATGCGGCGTTCCACGGCGCGGCGGCGGACGGTGACCAGTTGGGCGCCCGCGTAGGTCTGGTCGACCTCGCGGCGCAGCAGGATGGGCTCCACCGCGAGTTCCGTGACCATCGCGCGGATGGTGTCGTCCGGCGCGGCCTCGCGGACGCGGACCAGGTACTCCTGCGGGTCCGGTACGCCGTACTCCGCGCCGCCCGCGTCCAGGACGGTCTGGCGTACGGCCGCGTACGGCGGGGCGGTGAACTCGTCGACGCCGTACGCGTCGAAGGCCGGGGAGACCAACTCGGGGCGCTGGAGGGCGAGTTTGAGCAGCTCGCGTTCGGTGGCGTAGACGGGGTTGCGGAGGTTGAGCGCCGGGCCGCGGGGGGCGGCGGGGCGGGCGGGGGCGTCGTACGCGCGCGTGGACTGCTGCTGGGCCGACGGGCCGCCGCCCTTGCCGCCGCGCTCGCGGGCCCAGCGGGCCAGCTGGGCGACCCGCTTGACGA
Organism: Streptomyces sp. TRM68367; assembly: GCF_014495685.1. Taxonomy (GTDB): domain Bacteria; phylum Actinomycetota; class Actinomycetes; order Streptomycetales; family Streptomycetaceae; genus Streptomyces. The sequence goes on from NZ_JACTVI010000048.1 coordinate 34,240, forward strand.
CGAACTGCGTGTCGAGGATGCCGAGCATGCCGGCGAGCTGTACGGCGACCTCGTGCTGGGCGCCGCTGTTCTTGATGCGGGCGACGATCGGGGCGGCCTCGTCCAGCGCCGCTGCCCGGCCCGCGGGGGTGTCCAGGTCGTACCGGCTCATGATCTGGCGGAGCGCGAACTCGAAGAGCGGCGTGCGCGGTTCGGCCAGGTCGGCGACCGCCTCGTCGCCCTTCGCCAGGCGCAGCTCGCAGGGGTCCATGCCGTCCGGGGCGATCGCGATGTATGTCTCGGCGGCGAACTTCTGGTCGTCCTCGAAGGCGCGCAGGGCCGCCTTCTGGCCGGCCGCGTCGCCGTCGAAGGTGAAGATGACGCGGGCCGAGCCGTTGTCCATGAGGAGCCTGCGGAGGATCTTGATGTGGTCGCCGCCGAAGGCCGTGCCGCAGGTGGCGATGGCGGTCGTGACGCCCGCGAGGTGGCAGGCCATGACGTCCGTGTAGCCCTCGACGACCACCGCGCGGCTCGACTTCGCGATCTCCTTCTTCGCCAGGTCGATGCCGTACAGGACCTGGGACTTGCGGTAGATCGCCGTGTCGGGGGTGTTGAGGTACTTCGGGCCGTTGTCCGCCTCGTACAGCTTGCGCGCGCCGAAGCCCACCACGTCGCCGCCGATGTCGCGGATGGGCCACATCAGGCGGCCCCGGAAGCGGTCGATCGGGCCGCGGCGGCCCTCCTGGGAGAGGCCGGACAGGAGCAGTTCCTTGTCGGTGAATCCCTTGCCGCGCAGATAGCGGGTGAGGTGGTCCCAGCCCTGGGGGCTGTAGCCGACGCCGAAGTGGACCGCGGCGGCCTGGTCGAAGCCGCGCTCGGCGAGGAAGACGCGGCCGGTGTCGGCCTCGGGGCTGGTGGCGAGCTGTTCCGCGTACCACTCGGCGGCGATCTTGTGGGCCTCGACCAGGCGGATGCGCTCGCCGCGCTGGTGAGCGGGATTGTACCCGCCCTCCTCGTAGCGCAGCGTGATGCCGGCCTGCGCGGCCAGCCTTTCGACCGCCTCCGAGAAGGAGAGGTGGTCGATCTTCATCACGAACGTGATGGTGTCGCCGCCCTCCTGGCAGCCGAAGCAGTGGAAGAGCCCCTTGCTAGGGCTGACCTGGAAGGACGGCGACTTCTCGTCGTGGAACGGGCACAGCCCCTTGAGGTTCCCGCCGCCCGCGTTCCGCAGCTGGAGGTACTCGGACACCACGGCATCGATCGGGACCGCGTCCCGTACCGCTTTCACGTCCTCGTCGTTGATCCGTCCAGCCACGCGTGAATTCTACGGGGACGGACTGACAGCAACGGCCCTCAGGAAACCAGGCTGTCCAGCGGAACGTGCGGGTCCGCAAGTGCCTCCGTGTTCACCTGGGTCTTGCCGCGGACCAGGCGCTGGATCGGGTCCGTGACGTCCCACACGTTCACGTTCATCCCGGCCAGTACCTGGCCCTCCTTCACCCAGAAGGCGACGAACTCGCGCTTGCCGGCGTCTCCCCGGATCACCACTTCGTCGTACGAGCCGGGGGGCGCCCAGCCGGAGTACTCCATGCCCAGGTCGTACTGGTCGGTGAAGAAGTAGGGCAGGCGGTCGTACGTGACGTCCTGTCCCAGCATCGCGCGCGCCGCCGCCGGCCCCCCGTTGAGCGCGTTGGCCCAGTGTTCGACGCGCAGCCGGGTGTCGAAGAGGACGTGCGGGAAGGACGCGACGTCACCGGCCGCGTAGATGTCGGGGTCGGAGGTGCGCAGCTGTTCGTCGACCACGACGCCGCCGCCGTACGCCCGGTCGGCGATCTCCAGCCCGGCCGCCTCCGCCAGAGAGACCCGCGGGGCGGCGCCGATGGCGGCCAGGACGGCGTGGGCGGGGTGCTCCTCGCCGTCGTCCGTGCGGGCCGCGAGCACCATGCCGTCCTGCCCGGCGATCTCGGTGAGCCTGGCGCCGAAGTGGAAGCGGACGCCGTGTGCGCGGTGCAGGTCGGTGAAGAGCTGCCCGAGTTCGGGGCCGAGCACCGAGTGCAGCGGGGTCTGGCCCGAGTGGACCACGGTGACCTCCGCGCCGTACTCGCGGGCCGCCGCCGCGACCTCCAGGCCGATCCAGCCGGCGCCCGCGATCACCAGGTGGCCGTTGTCCCGGCCGAGCGAGGTCAGGACGCCCTTGAGGCGCTCGGCGTGGGCGAGCCGGCGCAGGTGGTGGACGCCCGCGAGGCCCGTGCCCGGAATGTCCAGGCGGCGCGGCTCGGCGCCGGTGGCCAGCAGCAGCTTGTCGTAGTGCACGACCGTGCCGTCCTCGCCGAACCGGACGGTCTTCGCGGCGCGGTCGATCGCGTCGACGGTCTGGCCGAGGTGCAGCTCGATGTCGTTGCGCGCGTACCAGGCAGGCTCGTGCACGAAGACGCTGTCGCGCTCCTCCTTGCCGAGGAGGTAGCCCTTGGAGAGGGGCGGGCGCTCGTACGGGTGGTCGCGTTCGTCGCAGATCAGTATCACGCGGCCGCTGAAGCCCTCCGTACGGAGCGTCTCGGCCGCCTTCGCGCCGGCGAGACCTCCTCCGACGATGACGATTGTCTGATCCTCGTCGACCACTTGATGCCTCCTCGTAACGGTGCCGCCACATGCGAGCGTCCCGCACGCAGGGTGATGCGGGAAGAGGGAGTGGCCCGATCAGGCCACGCAGGGTCACGTTCGGGGCCGGTCCGGGTCACGGACGGCCCAACCTGTGCCATCCCGATACGTCCAGTGTCACGCCTGCCCGGTCAGACGCGCGTGAAGCGAGCGGGCCGAGGCGTCGGTCAGGGAGGCGATCTGGTCGACGAGCACGCGCTTGCGGGCGCGGTCGTCGGGCGCCCGGTCGAACAGCACCCGGAACTGGGGATCCAGGCCGTCCGGGGCGCGGACGGTGAGCGCCTCGGCGAGTTCGGCGACCACGATGCGCTGGTCGGCGCGCAGCAGCTCCTGTTCGGCGCGCTGCATGACGTACCGGTCGGCGACCGCCTTGAGCACCGCGCACTCCATGCGGGTCTCGCGCGGTACGACGAGTTCGGCGCCGTATCTCGTCAGCCGTCCGCTGCCGTACGCCGCGCGCGTGGCGCCCTCGGCGGCGAGACAGAAGCGGCCGATGAGCTGGCTGGTGGCGTCCTTCAGGCGGGCCTGGGCGACCGCGGTGCCGTCGTAGCCGTGCGGCCACCACTCCTGGGCCTGGAGCCGGTCGAGGGCGGCCGACAGTTCGGCCGGGTCGGTGCCGGCGGGGACGTACCGGCCGGCGGCGACCGCGAACACGGCCTGCCGTTCGGGTCCGGCGTGCAGGGAGGCGGGGTCGACGTGGCCGGCGTGCAGGCCGTCCTCGACGTCGTGCACCGAGTAGGCCACGTCGTCGGACCAGTCCATGACCTGGGCCTCGAAGCAGGTGCGGGTGCCGGGGGCCTCCTTGCGGACCCAGTCGAAGACGGGGCGGTCGTCCTCGTAGACGCCGAACTTCGGGGAGGCCGGGGCGGTGGGGTGGCCGCCGCGGGGCCAGGGGTACTTGGTGGCGGCGTCGAGGGCGGCGCGGGTGAGATTGAGGCCGACGGAGCCTTCGGGGGTGAACCGTTTCGGTTCGATGCGGGTGAGCAGTCTCAGGGACTGCGCGTTGCCCTCGAAGCCGCCGCAGTCCTCGGCGAACTCGTTGAGGGCCTGTTCGCCGTTGTGGCCGAAGGGCGGGTGGCCGAGGTCGTGGGAGAGGCAGGCGGCTTCGACGAGGTCGGGGTCGCAGCCGAGGGCCGCGCCGAGTTCGCGGCCGACCTGGGCGCACTCCAGGGAGTGGGTGAGGCGGGTGCGGGGGCTGGCGTCCCACGCGGGGCCCATGGTGCCGGGCGTTACCACTTGGGTTTTGCCGGCGAGTCTTCTGAGGGCGGCGGAGTGGAGGATGCGGGCGCGGTCGCGTTGGAAGGCGGTGCGGCCGGGGCGTTTGTCTGGTTCCGGGGCCCAGCGCTCGGCTGACACCGGGTCGTATCCAGGCGGGGGTGCGGGCATGTTTCGACAGTATGCGCCCACTCGTCTGCCTGGTTCTGTTTCGGGCGCGTGCGGGTTCGTCGTGGCTTGTCGCGCCCGCGCGGCGGGGCCGCATGTCGATACAGCCCCGCGCCCCTTCGGGGCGTGTCCCTCGCCCTTGGGATCAAGCTGACGCCAGTGCCGGTTCCGTGGTGGCTACGCGGGCCTCGTCGTAGCGGTGGAGGATCAGGTGGGCCATCGCGGGGTGGGCGCCCAGGGGGGCCGAGGCGATCCAGGGGGCCTTCGCCGCGCATTCTGCTGCGAAGCGGCCCGGGGCCGTGAAGTACGACGCTACGGCGATGCGGTGGCGGCCTCGGGCCGTGAGGGTACGTACGGCGGATTCGACCGTGGGGGTCGCGGCGGAGGCGTAGGCCGGGATGACGGGGACGCCCAGGCGGTCGGCGAGGAGGTGGGCGGTGTGGCCCGTGTCGGTCTTCGCGTGGGGGTCGCGGGAGCCTGCCGCGGCGAGGACGATGCCGCTCACGCGGCGGGTGGCGGCGTCCGTGTGCGTGGGCCAGCCGGACTCGACCAGGCGGTCGTGGAGGGCCTCCACCAGGAGGGGGTGGGGGCCCAAGGGGGCCGTCAGGCGTGCGTGTACGTCCGCTTCGGCGGCCATCTCGGGGATGTCCCGCTTGACGTGGTAGCCGCGGCTGAGCAGGAGTGGGACGAGGACGGCCTCGTCGGCGCCGAGGCCGGCGAGCGTGTCGGGGAGCAGGGGCTCGTTCAGCTCGATGTGGCCGAGGTGGACGGGGAGGCCGGGGCGCAGGGCGCGGACCTGGTCGAGGAGGGCGCGGACGGTGCTCAGGGCGCGCGGGTCGCGGCTGCCGTGGGCCACGACGACGAGGGCGGGCCGGCCCGGGCGGCGTCGGCCGTTCAGCGGCGAGACGAGGCCGAGCTGGGTCGAGAGCTGACTGCTGATCCGGTTCATGAGGTACGCCGTACTGTCGAGGTCCGTCATGCACCGATGGTGGCGGCGGGACGTTGCCGCCCCGTTGCACGGGCATGACGGGTGTTTTCCAGCGGTTCACGGTGCCCTGCACCGGCTGTGTGAGCTGGCGTGACCTGCGGTTTCGGCGCGCGGAGTGAGACTGGTCACGGCCGGGACCCGAACCGTGGGCCGCGCCGGAGCGTTCCTTCTTGTCGAGAGACCGACTGGGGAGGGACCGTCCGATGCGCCGACCGAAGCTGCGCCGGCCCCGTCTGCCGCGCACGCGCACCGGGCAGCGGCGGCTCGTGCAGGCCGTGATGGCCGCGTGCGCGCTGGCGCTGCTGCCGGCGGCCTGGATTCACGTCAGCACGGACGACCGGCTCCGGACGACCGCGGACGTGCCGCGCACCGAGGTCGCCGTGGTCTTCGGCGCGGGCCTGTGGGACGGCGAGCCGTCGCCGTACCTCGCGCACCGGCTGGACGCGGCGGCGGAGCTGTACCGGGCGGGGCGGATCGAGGTGGTGCTCGTCACCGGCGACAACAGCCGGGAGGGCTACGACGAGCCGGACGCGATGCGCGCCTATCTGACGCGGCGCGGGGTGCCGGACGGGCGGATCGTCAGCGACTACGCGGGGTTCGACACCTGGGACTCCTGCGTGCGCGCGAAGAAGATCTTCGGGGTGGACCGGGCCGTGCTGATCAGCCAGGGCTTCCACATCCGGCGCGCGGTCGCGCTGTGTCAGGAGGCGGGGGTGTCGTCGTACGGCGTCGGGGTCGACGAGGCGCACAACGCCACCTGGTACTACGGGGGCGTCCGGGAGATCCTCGCGGCGGGCAAGGCGGCCCTGGACGTGGTGTTCGAGCCGGATCCACGGTTCCTCGGGCCGAGGGAGCCGGGCGTGGAGCGGGCGCTGACGGCAGCGGCGGAGTGACTTCGTGCAGTCCGCGCGCTCTCGCACGCCGGGCTTGACGCGCTCGGAAGCCGGACGCGTCCCGCCGGAGCCGGGGAAGGTCCTGTACTACGCGTACCAGTGACCCGACAGGCAACGTTTGCCCGTCAAGGAGCGGCGTCCGGTGCGTGCTCTCGGCGTGCCGGCCGGAAGCCCTCGTACTGGACGTACTT
>NZ_JACTVI010000048.1:40470-62709 GCF_014495685.1 Streptomyces sp. TRM68367
TCTGCCGGCGCACTAGTGCTGACCGGGGAGGCCCCCTGACCAGGTACCGTCCCTGACCGGGGCGGGAGCGCGGTGCCGCTCCCGCCCTCGGTGTGCGTGGGCTCAGTGCCCGGTGAAGCGCGGCGCGCGCTTCTCGAGGAACGCGGCCATCCCCTCCTGCTGGTCGTCGGTCGCGAACAGGGCGTGGAACACCCGCCGTTCGAAGCGGATGCCGTCGCGCAGGCCGGTCTCCAGGGCGCGGTCGACGCACTCGCGGGCCGCCCTGACCGCCGTACGGCCGTAACTGGCGATGCTCGCGGCGGCCTCCAGGGCCTCGGCGAGGACCCGGTCGTCGGGGACCACGCGGGAGACCAAGCCGCAGCTCTCGGCCTCCCGTGCGTCCATCGTGCGGCCGGTGAGCACCAGGTCCATGGCCTTGGCCCGGCCCACCAGGCGGGTCAGCCGCTGGGTGCCGCCGATGCCGGGGATGACGCCCAGGGTGATCTCGGGCTGGCCGAAGACCGCCGACTCGCCCGCGATGACCAGGTCGCACATCATCGCCAGCTCGCAGCCGCCGCCCAGGGCGTAGCCGTGCACGGCCGCGATCTTCGGGGTGCGCAGGTCGGCGAAGTGCTCCCAGGCGCCGAAGTAGTCCTCCGCCGCCATGTCCACGGCCGTCTTGCCGGCCATCTCCCTGATGTCGGCGCCCGCCGCGAAGAATCCGGGCTCCGAGCCGGTGACGACGAAGCAGCCGACCGCGGGGTCCGCGTCCAACGGGCGCAGGGTGTCGAGGAGTTCGGCGAGCAGTTCGCCGCTGAGTGCGTTGCGGACGTGCGGGCGGTGGAGCCGCACGGTCACCACGCCGCCGTCGCGCTCGATCTTGAGGGTGTTCATGAAACCGCCTCCCGGGTTACGAGTCCCAGATCGCGCCGTAGGCCGGAATCCCGCGCCGTTCCAGGCCGTGCACCACCTGCCAGGTGAGCTTCTTGTTGGAGATGCAGATCGCCGCCTCCGCGCCGAAGTCCTGGTGGACGGCGTAGGCGAGCCGCACCATGTCGGGCTTGCCGTGCCGGGAGGTGTCCCAGATCAGGGCGTGCGGCTGGACGGCGAGGATCTCGTCGACCAGGGCGTCGCCGTAGGTGGTGCGCGGGTCGCGGGTGGCCCAGACCAGGCGGGCGGGGACCTCGGCGGCGAGCAGGTGGGGCAGGCAGGGGCCGATGCCGCTGCCGGTCGCCACGTAGATCACCTTCTTGAAGAGGACCTCGATGTTGGCGACGCCGGCCGTGGTGATGCCCTTCACCCACAGCTTCGGCGGCTGGTCGTCGATGAACGAACCGGTCCAGTCGCCCGCCCGGGAGATGGTGAGCCGGAAGCCGGACTGGCCGGGTGCGGGCACGTTGGCGAAGGAGTGCCACTCCGTCAGCGGGCTGCGGCTGATCGCGGTCGAGGAGCCCGCGAAGGGGGTCTCGCCGTAGTCGAAGCGGGCCAGCACCACGTGCCGCGAAGGCCGTTCGAGCCGGACGTCGACCTTGCGCAGCCGCAGCCAGGGCAGGGCGACGCTGAAGGTGACGACGGCGAGGACCGCGAGCGGGACCGGGCCGGGGTCGGAGAGCAGGGTGTGGGTCCAGAAGAGGGCGAGCGCCGTCCAGCCGCCGAAGCGGTGGATCTTCTCGAAGTGGTCGTGGAAGCGGGACCGGAAGGGGGACAGGGCGGTGGCGACGATGACCGCGAGGAGGGCGACCAGGGCCCAACCGAAGCCGATCAGCGAGCTGTTGGTGCCCTCGGCCGTCACCGCGACGGTCAGCGCCAGGAACCAGGCCGCGCCCGCCAGTGCCCCGCCCACGTGCAGGCCGCCGAAGTGGTACACCTTGCCCAGCGTCCAGCGGACCTTCAGCGGCCAGCTGACCGGCGCCGAAGTGGCCAGCCGGAAGAGGAGGTTGATGACGTACTGCTGGCGCACGATCACCGCGAGGGCGAGGTTGGCCAGGGCCGCGTGCCCGAGGGTCGGGGTGGCGAGCGGCCAGCTGACCGACAGGAACAGGACGTTGGCCAGGATGACGAGCGCCGCCAGGCGGTTGTAGTGCATCAGGCGGGGGTGCTTGAGCAGGCGCCGGGGGCCGGAGGTGAGCGGCGGCAGCTCGACGGCGTCCGGGCGGATCCGCGGGGGCGAGGTGGTCATCGGGCCACCGCCTGGAGGGCGGCGCGCGCGTCGACCGGTACGGCGGCAGGCTCCCCGCCGCGTACGACAGCAGGCTCCTCGACCGGTACGGCCGCGCGTTCCTCGTCCTGGCGTGCCGCGCGCTCCCCGCCCCGCGAGGCCGCGCGTTCCTCGGCCATCCGCAGCAGCGCCGGTTTGTCGACCTTGCCGCGGTCGGTCTCGGGGAGGAAGGCCAGCGGTACGACCTCGTCCGGCACGCAGTAGTACGGCAGGGCGGCCGCCACCGCGTGCCGGGCCGCGTCCGGGTCGACGTCGGCCGGGCTGACGAACGACACCAGGGTGCGCGCGTCCCGCTTCAGCGTCACGGCGCGGGCGCAGCCGGCCGCCGACTCCAGCACCGAGGAGACGGAGTCGAGTTCGACGCGGAAGCCGCGCACCTTGACCTGGTCGTCGGTGCGGCCGAGGTGCTCCAGCTCGCCGTCGGGCGTCCAGCGGCCCAGGTCCCGGGTACGGAACATGCGGCGACCGCCGCCGAGGAAGGGGTCGGGGGCGTACCGCTCGGCGTTCAGCCGGTCGCTCGCGAGGTAGCCCGCCGACACGCAGTCGCCGCCCGCCCACATCTCGCCGGCCTCCCCGATGGGCAGGGGGCGGCGGTCGGTGTCGAGGACGTAGACCGTGTTGTTGGGGGTCGGGCGGCCGATGGTGAGGCGCGGGGCGGCCGGGTCGTGGCGGCTCATCGTGTTGACGATCGTCGTCTCGGTGGGACCGCAGCAGTTGAAGAAGGCGGCCCGGCGCGCCCACCGGTCGGCGAGCGGGCGCGGGCAGGGCTCCCCGGCGACGGCGACCGTGCGCACGCGCGGGCAGGCGGCCGGGTCGATGCCGGACAGCACGGTCGGCGTGGCGATCAGCACGTCCGCGGTGCGGGCCGCGGCCTGGATGTCCTTGCCGCGGATCACCAGGGTGCCGCCGTGCGTGAGGCAGCCGAGGATCTCCCAGGCCGCCATGTCGAAGGCAACATTGAGCAGTTGGGCGACCCGGTCGCCGGGGCGGACGCCGAGGCCGCCGGGCTCGGTGAGCAGGATGTTGGCGACGTTGCGGTGGGTGACCCGCACGCCGTTGGGGTGGCCGGTGGTGCCGGAGGTGAACAGGACATAGCAGCCGTCGTCGGGCCCTACGGCGGCGCGCGGGGCGGGTGCGTACGGCTGCGGCTCGTCCAGCGCGATCAGCAGGTGGCCGTCGGGCAGCGGCACGCGGTGGGCGTGCTCGCCGGTCGTGAGGATCACGCGGGTGCGGGCGGTGCGGACGACGTGGCTGAGCTGGGCCGGGGGTGCGAGGCCGATGTCCTGCGGGACGTAGGCGGCGCCCGCCCTCAGGATGCCGAGCAGGCCGACGAGCATCGGGATCGAGCGCCGTACGAAGAGGCCGACGTGGTCGCCGGGCCGGACGCCGGCGCGGGCCAGGCGGGCGGCGAGGGCGGCGGCGCGGCGGTCGAGGGCGCCGTAGGTGATCGTGGCGCCGAGGTGTTCGGCGGCCACGGCGTGCGGGGCGGCGGCCGCGTGGCGCTCGACGGCGTGGTGGACGAGCGGGTCGGGGACTTCGGCAGTCGGGCCGTAACCGTACTGCCGGAAGAGGTGCTGGTCATGGGGGGCTAAGTGGCGCAGTGGCATGGCGGGGTGTCCTCCTGGCTGTTTCGAGTGACGGTTGCCGTGTCCGTGACGGGTGGGCATGCCCGGTGTTCGAATGCCGTGCGGAGTCGTGCGAGCGCTGCGCGTAGCCAGACTGTAGTGCCACTGCTTCAAGCCTCAACGAGGTCGGATCGGCCAAGTAAAGAAGGCAATGAGCCACATGTGGCGACTTCCGTCCCAGCGGCAACGTCCGTACCGGTCGGCGGCGACTCGAAGGTGGGCAGGCGTGTGCCTCGACCCTGTGGCCGGCGTGGGCCTCACGTCGGCTGGGCCACGGCGGGGAGGTCCCCGTCCCGGCCGCGTAACAGGGAACCGTCCCGCGCGTAACACGGGCGACGCACTGTGGGCGGCATGCAGAACACCGCGACGCCCACGCACTGCCCGTACTGCGCCCTGCAGTGCGGAATGAACCTCACGCCCCAGCAGGACGGGGGCGTCGCGGTGGTCGAGCGACCGGATTTCCCGGTGAACCGGGGCGCGCTGTGCGGCAAGGGCCGTACGGCGCCGGCGGTCCTGGCGTCGAGTGTCCGCCTGACCTCCCCGTTGGTGCGCTCCGAGGGCACGCTCGTGCCCGCCTCCTGGGACGAGGCACTGGACCGGATCGCGGAGGGGCTGCGAGGGACGCGTACGGACCACGGCCCGGATGCGGTGGGCGTGTTCGGCGGGGGCGGGCTGACCAACGAGAAGGCGTACACGCTGGGCAAGTTCGCGCGGATCGTGCTCGGCACCTCGCAGATCGACTACAACGGCCGCTTCTGCATGTCGTCGGCCGCGGCGGCCGGCATGAAGGCGTTCGGGCTTGACCGCGGGCTGCCGTTCCCGCTGGAGGACATCCCGAAGACGGGCTGCGTGATCCTCGTCGGGTCGAACCTCGCGGAGACCATGCCGCCGTCGCTCCGCTTCTTCAACGAACTGAAGGAGAACGGCGGCACGCTGATCGTCGTCGACCCGCGCCGCACGAAGACCGCCGAGCAGGCCGACCTGCACCTGGCGCCCCGGCCCGGCACCGACCTGGCGCTGGCGCTGGGCCTGCTGCACCTGGTCGTCGCCGAGGGCCGCACCGACGAGACGTACATCCGGCAGCGCACGGCCGGCTGGGAGGACGCCCGGGCGGCGGCGATGGCGCACTGGCCGGAGTACGTGGAGCGGATCACGGGGGTACCCGTCCCCCAACTCCGGGAAGCCGTACGGCTGTTCTGCCAGCCGGAGCACGCGATGGTGCTCACCGCGCGCGGGCCGGAGCAGCAGTCCAAGGGCACCGACACGGTGGGCGCGTGGATCAACCTGTGCCTGGCGACGGGCCGGGCGGGCCGGCCGCTGTCCGGGTACGGCTGTCTGACCGGGCAGGGCAACGGGCAGGGCGGGCGCGAACACGGGCAGAAGGCCGACCAGTTGCCCGGCTACCGAAAGCTGGACGATCCGGCGGCGCGACGGCACGTGGCCGAGGTGTGGGGCGTGGACCCGGACAGCCTGCCGGGGCCGGGGCGCAGCGCGTACGAGCTGCTGGACGCGCTGGGTACGGACATCCGGGCGCTGCTGCTGATGGGCTCCAACCCGGTGGTGTCCGCGCCGCGCGCGGCCCACATCGAGGAGCGCATCAGGTCACTTGACTTCCTCGCCGTGTGCGATGTCGTGCTGTCCGAGACGGCGGCCCTCGCGGACGTCGTCCTGCCGGTCACGCAGTGGGCCGAGGAGACGGGCACGACGACCAGCCTGGAGGGCAGGGTGCTGCTGCGGCAGCGCGCGATCACTCCTGCGGAGGGCGTCCGCAGCGACCTGGAGGTCCTGCACGAACTCGCAGCCCGCCTCGGCGTGGAGAAGGGCTTCCCGACCGACCCGGAGGAGGTCTTCGAGGAACTCCGCCGGGCGAGCGCGGGCGGTCCCGCCGACTACTCGGGGATCACGTACCGGAGGCTCGCGGAGGAGAACGGGGTGTTCTGGCCGTGTCCGGCGGTGGGGGACGGGGATGTAGCCGGGGCGGAGGTCCCGGGTGAGGTCCGGGGTGAGGCCCCGGCGGAGGTCCGGGGTGAGGCCCCGGCGGAGGTCCGGGGTGAGGCCCCGGCGGTGGCCCGGGGTGAGGCCCCGGCGGAGGCCCGGGCGGTGGCCCGGGATGAGGCCCAGGATGAGGCCCGGGATGAGGCCCGGGATGAGGCCGGGGCGGACGATGTCGGTGAGGACGTGGGCGAGGACTCCTCGCTGGACGCGCTCGCGGACGATCCGGCGCGGGACGAGCCGGGGCCTGCTGATCCGACGCCGGGCGGCTGGGCGCAGGACCTCGCGACGCACGGCGACCCGGCCCCGGACGCCGCCGCCCACGTCCACCCGGGCACCCCACGCCTCTTCCTCGACCGGTTCGCCACGCCGGACGGGCGGGCGCGGTTCGTGGCCGTCTCGCACCGGGCTGTCGCCGAGGAGCCCGACGACGAGTACCCGGTACTGCTCACCACCGGCCGGGTCGTGGCGCAGTACCAGTCCGGCGCCCAGACCCGCCGCGTCGACGAGCTGAACGCCGCCGCGCCGGGACCGTTCGTCGAGCTGCACCCGCGGCTCGCGGCGCGGCTCGGGGCGGCCGAGGGCGACCCGGTGGCCGTGGTGTCGCGGCGCGGGCGGGCCGTGGCACCGGCCCGCATCACCACCGGCATCCGCCCGGACACCGTGTTCATGCCCTTCCACTGGCCGGGCGAGGGCCGCGCCAACACCCTCACCAACCCGGCGCTGGACCCGACCTCACGCATGCCGGAGTTCAAGGCGTGCGCGGTGCGGGTGGAGGCGGTGCAGCCGTAGGCGGCGGTTCACTCCCGAGCGTTCTACTCTCGAAACAGAAGGTCCGGCGGAAGGCCGGCCTGACGACCTCCGCCGACCTCCGGAGAGAGGAGGCGGACATGAAGCCGTCCATACGACGTTCCGCAATTTTCACCAGTGCTGTCGCCCTGTTGATCTCGGCGGTGAGCGTGACCGGCGGCACCGCATCCGCGGCAGTTCCGGCCGGCGAAGAGGACGGTGAGCTGAAGTTCGGCTACGTCCTGCCGGAGACCGGACAGCTGGCCTTCCTCGGACCGCCGCAGATCGAGTCCACGAAGTTCGCGATCCAGCAGATCAACGACGCCGGCGGAGTCCTGGGCAAGCCGGTCCCGGCCGTGGTCGCCAGCGACGAGGCCGGTCAGGAGGCCGTCGCCGCCCAGTCCGCCGACCGGGTTCTCGCCGCCGGCGTGGACGCGGTGATCGGCGCCGCGGCGTCCGGCATGTCGCTCGCGATCATCGACCGGGTGACGGGCGCGGGCGTGGTCCAGTGCTCGGCGTCCAACACGGCACCCACGTTCACCGAGTACGACGACGGCGGGTACTACTTCCGTACCGCGCCGAGCGATGTGCTGCAGGGACCAGTCCTGGCGGAGGTCGTGCGCGGGGACGGTCACCAGCGCGTGGCCCTGATCGCCCGGGCCGACGACTACGGGCGCGGCCTGATGCGGGCCACCGAGCAGTCCCTGGAGGAGGGCGGGACGACCGTCGCGCTCGCCCAGACCTACGACCCGAAGGCCGCCAACTACGACCGGCTTGTGGGGCAGGTGAAGAACGCCAACCCGGACGCCGTCGTGGTGATCGCCTTCGAGGAGGGCACTCAGATCATGCAGGGCCTGCTTGAGGCGGGGCTCGGGCCCGACCAGGTCGGCGTGTACGGCGCCGACGGACTGCGCAGCGAGGAGCTGCCCTCGCTGGTCTCCCGCGGCAACCCCGAGCGGCTTGCCGGAATGAAGGGGACGGCTCCGGCCTCGGCGGCCAACGAGCAGTACGTGGAGGACCTGAAGAAGTTCGCACCGAACCTGAAGGAGCTGCAGTTCGCCCCGCAGGCCTTCGACTGTGTGACGACGGTCGCGCTCGCCGCGGAGAAGGCCGGGTCGGACAACCCGGAGGTCTTTGCCAAGGAGATGAACGGAATCACCAAGGACGGCGAGAAGTGCAACTCGTTCGCCGCATGCAAGAACCTGATCGCAGCCGGCCGGGACATCGACTACGAGGGCGTGAGCGGTCCGCTCGACTTCATCGACGCCGGTGAGCCGGGCAAGGCGACGATCGAGGTGTACGGCTACGACGACGAGGGCAAGCTGCAGACCCTGCGCACGCAGGAGAGCAGTCTGGAGTGAGCCGACCCAGCAGTGAACCGAGAACCGAGGAGTGACCTCGGAGAGCGACGATCAGCGGACGCGGGCGAGGGTGCCGAGATACAGCTCGATCACCTTCTCGTCGTGGAGCAGGGCCGTGCCGGTACCGGTGTACGCGTTGCGGCCCTGGTCGAGGACGTAGCCACGGTCGCAGATCTGCAGGCATCTGCGGGCGTTCTGCTCGACCATGAGCACGGCGACGCCCGCGCCGTTGATCTCCTTCACCCGGTCGAACACATGGTCCTGGTGGACCGGCGACAGGCCGGCCGACGGCTCGTCGAGCAGCAGCAGCCGCGGTTCCATCATCAGTGCGCGTGCCATCGCGAGCATCTGCCGCTCGCCCCCGGACATCGAGCCGGCCTTCTGCCTGCGCCGGGTGGCCAGGACGGGGAAGATGTCCTCGATCACCGCCGCCCGCCGCACGAAGGCCCTGGGCCGCAGGTAGATCCCCATCCGCAGGTTCTCCTCGACCGTCAGTTCCGGGAAGACGTTCTGCAGCTGCGGCACGTATCCCACGCCGCGGCGCACCAGCTCGTGCGCGGGCCGGCTGGTGACCTCCTCGCCGTGCAGCCTTACCGTTCCGCCGCGCACGTGCAGCAGCCCGAACACCGCCTTGATGAGGGTCGACTTGCCCGCTCCGTTGGGGCCGATGACTCCGACCAGCTCGCCGGGCCCCACCTGGACGCTGCATCCGCGCAGCACGTCGACGCCGGGCACGTACCCGGCGACGATCCCGTCGGCCGCCAGGACCGGGGGCTTCCGCACCGGTGCCTGCCCCGCCGGTGACTTCCCGCCTTCGGACATGGTCACTCCTCCTCTCCCGCCTCCGGTCCGTTCGCCTCCGGTTCGTCGTGCCGCCTGCCGAGGTAGGCGTCCACGACAGCGGGGTTCCGGCCGATCGTGTGCGGCGGGCCCTCGGCCACCAGCCGGCCGTCGGCCATGACGGCCACCCAGTCGCTGATGCCCATCACGACGTCCATGTCGTGTTCCACAAAGCAGACGGTCAGTCCCTCGTCACGCAGCCGGGTGATGTGTCCGAGCAGGGACTGGGCCAGCGCGGGGTTCACTCCGGCCATCGGCTCGTCGAGGAGGAGCATGACCGGCTGCGCCATCAGCGCGCGGGCCAGCTCCAGCAGCTTGCGCTGCCCGCCGGAGAGGGTGCCCGCGTGGTCGTCGCGCACACCGGTGAGCATGAACCGCTCCAGCAGCTCGTCGGCCCGGCGCTCGGCGTCCCGCTCCTGCCCGCGCCACAGCGGCCGCAGCAGCGCGGGCACGAGCCGTTCGCCACGTTGCCCGGGGGCCGCGAGCAGCAGGTTCTCCAGGACGGTGAGGCGGGCGAGCGTCCGGGTGAGCTGGAACGTACGGACCAGCCCGCTGCGCGCCACCCGGTGCGCCGGGCGGCCGGTCAGAGGCTGTCCGGCGAACGACCACCGGCCGCGGGCGCCCCGGTCGAACCCGCTCACCACGTTGAACAGCGTTGTCTTGCCTGCGCCGTTGGGCCCGATCAGCGCCGTGATGGCCCCGCGCTGCACCTCCAGGTGCTCGACCCGCACGGCGGCGAGGCCCCCGAAGGTGCGGGTCACCCGGTCCATGACGAGCAGCGGGTCGGGCTTGCGCACCCCGGCCTCGGACGCGGTTCCGGCGAGCCGGCGGGCGACCGCGGCGGGGGTGCCACCTGGGGGAACGGACTCAGCGGCCACTGAGCAGCATCTCCTTCCGGCTGCCGAGGAGACCCTGCGGTCGGAAGACGATCAGCAGAATCAGCGCGACCCCCACCAGGGCGAAGCGCACGGCGCCGACCTCCGACGTACTGATCAGCTCGGACGAGATGTAGCCGGCGCCGATGGCCTGGCGCAGCGCGCTGTCGAGGAAGGTCAGCAGGAACCAGAACAGCACGGAGCCGACGATCGGCCCGAGGATGCGCCCGGCGCCGCCGAGCACCAGCAGGGTGTACAGGAAGAAGGTGACGCCCGGGTCGAAGCTGTCCGGGTTCACCGACTGCACCTGGATCGCCTGCAGCATGCCCGCGGCACCGCCGAGGAGCCCGCCCAGCACCAGGGACTGCATCTTGTACGCGTACACGTTCTTGCCGAGGCTGCGCGCGGCGGTCTCGTCCTCCCGGACGGACCGGATGACCCTGCCCCAGGGGCTGTGCACCAGCAGCGCGAGCAGCACCCCGGCCAGGGCCACCAGCGCCCAGCCGACGGTCATCACCCACAGGTCCCGGGCGCCGAACTCCACCCGCCACACGCCGTAGGTGCCGCGCGGGATGGGGTTGAGGTCGTAGAAGTCGCCCGCGAACCGCTGCAGCCCGAACACGCCGCCGGTGACGGGCTCGGCCCAGCTGGAACGGTAGAACAGCCGCAACGTCTCCCCGGCGGCGATCGTGGTGATCGCGAGATAGTCGGCGCGCAGCCGCAGGGTGGGCAGGCCGAGCAGCAGGGCCAGCACGATCGCGCTGCCGAGGCCGGCGAGCACCCCGAGCCACATCGGCCCACCCCACGTCGCCACGGTGACCGCGAGCCCGTAGCCGCCCACCAGCATGAAGCCGACCTGGCCGAAGTTGAGCAGCCCTGTGTAGCCGAAGTGCAGGTTCAGCCCCATCGCGGCGAGCGCGAAGACCGCGGCGATGGGACCGATGCCGGAGCGCAGCGCGTCGGAGAGGATGACCTGGAAGTCCATGGCGCCCTCACCCGGCCCGTTCCCGGCGGCCGAGGATGCCCTGCGGCCGGATGAGCAGCACGACGATGAGGACCAGCAGCGCCCAGGCGTACTGCAGGTCGACCGGGAACCACAGGGTGGACATCTGCGCGACGACGCCGATGACGAGGCTGCCGGCCATCGCGCCGTAGGCGGAGCCGAGACCGCCCAGGATGATCCCGGCGAACATGAGCAGCAGCAGTTTGAAGCCCATGTCCCAGGTGATGATCTCGACCAGACCGAAGAAGATCCCGCCGAGCGCGGCCAGCGCGCCGCCGACCATCCAGACGACGCTCACCACGCGCCGCACATCGATGCCGGACGCCTCGGCGAGGTCGCGGTTGGCGGCGACCGCCCGGACCGCCGTGCCGATCCGGGTGAACTGCAGCAGGATGGCGACGCCGACCAGCACCAGGACCGAGAGCAGGGTGACCGTGAGGTCGCGCGGGGTGATGCCGACCGGTCCGAAGTCGATCGCCTCCTGGATGTCGTACTGGGCGAAGGAGGCGGGACGGTTCCCGTACAGCACGAGCACCACGTGGCGCAGCAGCAGCGACAGCCCGATCGTGACGATGAACATGTTGATCAGGCCGGTGCCGCGGGCGCGCAGGGGGCGCCAGATGCCGCGGTCGACCGCCGCTCCCACCAGGGCCCCGAAGACGACGGCGACGAGGGCGGCGGGGACGAGGTGCCAGCGGGGCCCGGCGGGTGAGACGTTGAGGAAGAACGCGAACGTGGCGCCGATGGTCACGAACTCGCCGTGCGTGAAGTTGATCAGGTGGATGGTCCCGAAGACCAGCGAGAGTCCGACCGCGGTGATCGCGATGATGACCCCGAACTGGACGCCGTCGACGAATGCCTGAAAGGCGCGCGCACCGAAGCCCGGACCCTGCGGGACTTGCTGGCCCTGTGCGCCCTGTGCGCCCTGTGCGCCCTGTGCGCCCTGTGCGCCCTGCGCCCGCGCGGCGACCGCGCCCAGCACCACGAGCACCGGGGAGAGCATCATCAGAACCCACCGACCGCGCATCACATGTCCGATATGTAGAGAATGTCGCGTGTCGATCAGTGTAAGCCGGTACGAACGCCCTGCGGGCAGTCCCGCCCAGGGGGGAGAGAATCACCTGCGTGAACCTCCCCATCTTCGTCTACGGCACCCTCCGTCCCGGTGAGGTCAACCACGACCTCCTCCTGCGCGGCCGCACCCGGTCCGAGGAACCGGGGCGGCTCGCCGGTGCCGTGCTGTACGACGGGCCCGGCTATCCGTACGCCGTGGAGGAGCCGGGCGGAGTGGTGTGCGGCGAGCTGGTCACCGCGCTGCCCGAGGCGTACCCGGCGCTGCTCGCCGAGCTGGACCGGCTGGAGGGGTACGCGCCGGGGTCGTCGCGGAACCTGTACGAGCGGGTCGGGCGGGACGTCGTCCGGGACGCCGACGGCATGACCGTCCGCGCCTGGGTGTACGTCGCCGCGCCCCGCGTCGCCGCACGACTGCGCTCGCGCGGCAAGCTGATCGACGGCGGGGACTGGCGGGCGCGGCGGTGAACGCGGGCCGCGCTGCGGCGAGCGGCGCGCACCTCCGGGCACCCGCCGCGCACCCGCCTACGAGGCGTACGGCCGTGCCACCTTCGCCTCCAGCAGGGCCCTCCCCCACCAGACCAGCTGGTCCAGCATCGTCTTGGCCGCCGCCTGCGGACCCGACGGATCCTTCAGGCGGCCCTCGTCGTCGAAGGACGCGCCCGCGTTGTGGAAGGAGACCGTGTCGCGGACAGTGACGGCGTGGAGTTCGGCGAAGACCTGGCGCAGGTGCTCGGCCGCGCGCAGGCCGCCGGACACACCGCCGTAGGAGACCAGGCCGACGGGCTTGGCGCGCCACTCGTTGAAGTGCCAGTCGATGAGGTTCTTCAGGCCGGCCGGGAACGAGTGGTTGTACTCGGGGGTGAGGACGACGAACGCGTCCGCGCGCGCCAGCTTCGGCGTGATCTCGGCGAGCGCGGCGGTCGCTTCGGGAGTCGGGGACATGTGCGTCGGCAGCTGGGCCTCGACCACGTCCACGACCTCGGGGATCAGGCCGGCATGGCCCCGGATGCGGTCGAGCAGCCAGTCGGCGACGACGGGAGCGAACCGGCCGTCGCGGTTGCTGCCGATGATGAGGGTCACGTGGAGAGCATCGGATGCGGTGTTCATGCCGACCAGCCTCCAACCTTGAGTTTGGTTGAGGTCAAGTCGTGGCGCGCACGGCCCGGTCACCCATTCACACGTGCCGTCCCGCACCCATCGGGTGCATTTCCGCGACCTGCCCGCCGTACGCCGGTGACCTGCTGAAACGAGCCGCGAAGCAGCCCCGGTGCGCGGCCTGCTGACACCCGTTCACCTCATTTCTGACGTTCCCTCAGGAAGCGGGCTCGGCCCGCTGCTACTTACCTCGGAGGCACAGGGAGCACCGAGAACTCGAAGGAGCACCGATGCGACGTACCGCCCGCCTGCTGTCGGGTACCGCGCTGGCCGTCGCCGCCGCGTCCGCCGTCGCGGCGCCCGCGTACGGCGCGGACGCCGGCGGCCTGGAGGTGTATCCGTCCTCGGCGGTGCCGGGCGACCAGGTCACGGTGAACACGGCGGCGTGCGGCGACGGCGGTTCGGCGGCGGGCGACGCCAGCGCGGTGGGCGCCGGTTCCTTCACCCTGGCGCCGAGTACGCACGAGCGGGACGCGATCGGGCAGTTCCGGGTGCCGCCGGGTGCGCAGCCGGGGACGTACGAGATCGCCGCGACGTGCGCCGGAGACAGGGCCGGGCGGCGGGTGACGGGGGATCTCGTCGTCACGCTGACACCCGGGCATCAGCAGGTGCATCCCCGCGGGAGTGTGAAGACGGGGGTCGGCGGCGCCCTGGGCCCCGACCCCGTCCAGACCGCGGCCGGCGTGGCGGCTCTCGCCGTCGCCGCCGCGGGCGGTACCTGGCTCCTGCATCGCCGGGCGAGAGGCGACGGGATCTGACGGGCACCCTCCGCTGCCCGTCCGCCGGTACCGCACGTCCCCTCCCCCTCCGGGTCCGACGCCCCTCGCGGCCCGGAGGGGCAGCGGGGCCTCATGAGAGGGCCGTACGAGGAGGCCCGACGAACAGGCCCATGGGAGGGTCCGTCATGCGCGCCGCCAGCAGGTCCAGGGTGTCCGGCAGGTCCGGCGGGTTCCGCGAGTCCGGCAGGTCCCGCCGGTTCGGCAACGCCGTCATAGCCGCCGTGACCGTTGTCGCCCTGTGCGCCGGAGCGTTGCTGCTGCGCAGCGGCGCAGAGACGCACCCGCCGCCGCAGCCGTCCGCCGCGCAGGCCCGTACCGGGCAGGACGGGACCGGGCGTGACCGGGGGCTGCCCGCCGCTCCCGCGCTGCCGCCCTCCCCGCCCGACCGCATCCGCATCCCCGCGATCCGCGTGAACGCCCCGCTGACAGGCCTCGGCCTCACCCCGGTCGGCAGCCTCGAGGTGCCGCCCGCCGACCGCGAGAACCTCGCGGGCTGGTACGGGGCCGGCACCATGCCCGGCGAGCAGGGCACCGCGATCGTCGCCGGGCACGTCGACAACGCGGACGGCCCCGCCGTCTTCCACCGCCTCGGCGCGCTGAAGAAGGGCGGCACGATCGAGGTGGACCGGCGGGACGGCGGCGTGGCGGTGTTCACCGTGGACGCGGTCGAGGTGTACGCCGCGAAGGGCTTCCCCGACGAGAAGGTGTACGGCGCGGCCGGCCGGCCCGAACTGCGCGTGATCACCTGCGGCGGAGGTTACTCACGGGCCACCGGTTACCAGGGCAACGTGGTCGTCTTCGCCCACCTGACCGGAAGCCGCTGAGCCCGCGGCCGCCGACGCCCGCCCGAGGACATGCGCCTTGCCCCACGCAACGAGCGGCTCCAGCGCCTCGTTGAGCGAGACCCACGGTCCGTCAGCGAGTACTCGACCCGCGGCGGCACCTCGTCGTACACCTCGCGGTGCACCAGTCCGTCTGCTTCCATCTCCCGCAGATGCGAGGCGAGCACCTTCTCGGTGACACCGGGCAACTCCCGGCGAGGCCATCGACCGCGCGTTCCAGGACCCCGACGTCCGCATCGACGCCGTGGTCGGCAGTGGTGGGAGCTGTACGGGGACCGCCAGGGCCTGAGGTTCACCACTCGGCGGCCTACGCGGTCGCCGTACGTCTGCGCACCAGCTCCTTGATCTCCTCCGGCAGCGCGTCCGCCGCCAGCAGGCGTGGCAGCAGGCCGGGTTCGAGCGTCATCGCGCGGAAGGTGAGGGCGACGGTGACCTCGTGAGCGGGCCGGTGCACGATCTCGACCAGGTCGCCGGCCCGGATGTCGCCCGGTTCGATCACCCGCAGATAGGCGCCGGGCACCGCGGCCCGCGTGAACCGCTTGATCCAGCCGGCGCGCTCCAGCCAGCCCTGGAACGTCGCGCACGGGATCCGCGGGCACGACACCTCCAGGACCACGTCGGACCCGATGCGCCACCGCTCGCCGATCCGGGCGCCGTTGACGTCGACGCCGGAGGTCGTGAGGTTCTCCCCGAAGACGCCGCCCGCGAGCGTTCGGCCCAGCTCGGTCTCCCACGCGTCGAGGTCCTCGCGGGCGTAGGCGTAGACGGCCTGGTGGGTGCCGCCGTGATTCTGCACGTCGTACACACGGTCACCGGCGAGGCCGACCGCGCCGGTGCCCTTGGGGCCGGGGGCGCTGACGGCGACCGGGCCGTCGACCGGCTGCTTGTCGATGCCGGTGGCGTCGAGGCCCTTCCACGGGTTGGGCCGGGGTCTGCCCACGTTGACGGAGACCAACTTCATACGGGTGACAGTACGGGCAGTCGCGAGGCCGGGGCGAGCCATTTCCCGGCCGGGCCCGCGCTGCTCACAGCGCCTCCCGAGGTGCGTCCCGAACCCTCACACCCGCCCCCGGCCGCCGCTGAGGGCAGCGTTCCCCGTGGGAAACAGACGTGATGCTGCCGGGTAACACCCGCACCGCACGCTGCGATGCATGACCTCGAATTCGCGTGTGGTGGTGATCGGCGCCGGCCTCGCGGGCGTACGTCTCGCCCGGCGGCTCGGTGAGCTCGGCACGCCCGCGGTACTGGTCGGCGACGAGGAGCACCGGCCGTACAACCGGGTGCTGCTCGCCGAGGTGCTGGCCGGGCGGTACAGCCCCGAGGTGATCGCGCTGCCGGCGCCCGCGGAGCTGGTCCGGGCCCGGGCCACCGGCATCGACAGGGGCGCGCGCACCGTCGCGTGCGCGGACGGTACGGAGATCGCATACGACACGCTGGTCCTGGCCACCGGGTCGAACCCGGTGCTGCCGCCGCTGCGCGGGCTGTTCACCGCGGCCGGCGAGCAGCACGCGCTGCCCGAGGGCGTGCACGCGTTCCGCACGATGGACGACTGCCTGGGCCTGTCCAAGGAGGTACGGCCGGGGGTGCGGGCGGTCGTCATCGGCGGCGGGCTCCTCGGGGTGTCCGCGGCCCGCGCGCTGGCCGTACGCGGCGCGCAGGTGATGCTCGCCCAGCAGTCAGAGCGGCTCATGGAGCGCCAGCTCGACCCGGCCGCCTCGCGGCTCGTCCGGCGGCACCTGACCGACCTGGGCGTCGAGGTCCACACCGAGTGCCGCGTCCGGGACGTGCGCTGCGTCGGCGGTGCGGTCCGCTCGGTGGAGATGGCTGACGGGTACGCCCTCGACGCCGACCTGGTGGTGCTGGCCTGCGGCGTGGCCCCGCGGGCGGGCCTCGCGCAGATCGCCGGCCTTGACGTGCGCAAGGGGATCGTCGTCGACGACGAACTGCGTACGTCCGACCCGCACATCCGGGCCATCGGCGACTGCGCACAGCACGACGGCACGGTGTACGGGCTCGCCACGCCGGCGCTCGAACAGGCCGACGCGCTCGCGGAGTTGCTGGCCGGCAACACGGAGGACGCCGAAAGTCCGGCGGCCCGCTACACCGGCACCCGTTCGCTGACCCGGCTCACGCTCACCGGGCAGTCCGCCTTCGACCTGGCCGCGTTCGGCGAGACGGAGGCCCGCCCCGGCGACGACGTCGTGCAGCTGACCGACGCCACCCGCGGCACCTACCGCAAGGTCGTCGTCCGCGACGACCGCCTGGTCGGCGGGGTCCTCGTCGGCGAACTCGGCACCGTCGGCGCGCTCGCCCGCGCCTGGGAGGGAGCAGAGCCGCTCCCCGACACCGGCCCTCTGCTCCACCTGCTTACCAATGATGGAGGCTCCTGAATGACCGCCAACCTGGGGGCCACCCCCACGATCGTGCTCGTCGGCCACGGCATGGTCGGCCAGCGCTTCCTCGAAGCGCTCGCCGAACGCGGCCTGACCGCCACGCACCGCGTGGTCGTGCTGTGCGAGGAGCCGCGTCCGGCATACGACCGTGTGGCGCTCACCTCCTACTTCTCGGGCAAGACGCCCGAGGACCTGTCCATGACGGACATGGAGTTCATCGAGAAGCACGGAATCGAGCTGCGCGTCGGTGACCCGGCGGAGACCGTCGACCGCGAGGCGAAGAAGGTCACCTCCCGCTCCGGGCTGGTCGTCGACTACGACGTCCTGGTCCTGGCCACCGGCTCCTACCCGTTCGTGCCGCCGGTGCCGAACAAGGACGCCGCCGGCTGCTTCGTCTACCGCACGATCGAGGACCTGCTCGCCATCGAGGAGTACGCGAAGACCAGGGCGTCGACGGGAGCCGTCGTCGGCGGCGGTCTGCTCGGTCTCGAAGCGGCCGGTGCGCTGAAGGGCCTGGGCGTCGAGACGCACATCGTGGAGTTCGCGCCGCGGCTGATGCCGGTGCAGGTCGACGAGGGCGGCGGCGCGGCCCTGCTGCGCACCATCGAGGACATGGGCCTGACGGTGCACACCGGCACGGGCACCCAGGAGATCGTCACGGACGCCTCGGGCGCCGTGACCGGCATGAAGCTGTCCGACGGCTCCGAGGTCGCCACCGACATGGTGATCTTCTCGGCCGGTGTCCGCCCCCGCGACCAGCTGGCCCGCGAGTGCGGTCTGGCGGTCGGCGAGCGCGGCGGCATCACGGTCGACGAGCAGTGCCGTACGGTCACCGACCCGCACGTGTTCGCGATCGGTGAGTGCGCGTTGGCGGCGGACGGCCGGGTGTACGGCCTGGTGGCGCCGGGTTACGAGCAGGCGGAGACGGTCGCCGCGACGATCGCCGCCGACGAGAGTGAGCAGTTGGCGTTCACCGGCGCCGACCTGTCCACCAAGCTGAAGCTGCTCGGCGTCGACGTGGCGTCCTTCGGCGACGCGCACGGCACCGCCGAGGACTGCCTCGACGTCGTCTACTCCGACTCGCGCGCCGGGCTCTACAAGAAGCTGGTCATCGGCCGCGACGGCACGCTGCTCGGTGGCATCCTGGTCGGCGACGCGGAGGCGTACGGCACGCTGAAGGCGTTCACCGGCTCGGTCCCGCCGGTCTCGCCCGAGTCGCTCGTGCTGCCGGCCGGTGCCGGCGCCCCGGCCCAGCTCGGCCCGACCGCGCTGCCGGACGAGGCGATCATCTGCTCCTGCAACAACGTCACCAAGGGCACGATCCGCGGCGCGGTCACCGAGCACAAGTGCACCACCGTGCCCGAAGTGAAGAAGTGCACCAAGGCCGGTACGACCTGCGGCAGTTGCGTCAAGGTGCTCGGCCAGCTGGTCAACGCAGAGCTGGAGGCCAGCGGCGTCGAGGTCGACAAGGGCCTGTGCGGCTGCTTCTCGCAGACCCGCGAGGAGCTGTACGAGATCGTCCTCGCCCTGCGCATCAACACCTACCAGGACCTGCTGGACCGCTACGGCCGCGAGGGCGCCCGGGGCGGCGACGGCTGCGAGATCTGCAAGCCGGCGGTCGGCTCGATCATCGCCTCCCTCGCCCCGGCGATCGGCGCGAGCAACTACGTCCTGGACGGCGAGCAGGCCGCCCTGCAGGACACCAACGACCACTTCCTCGCCAACCTGCAGAAGAACGGCTCATACTCGATCGTGCCGCGCATCCCCGGCGGCGAGATCGCCCCGGAGAAGCTGATCGTGATCGGCGAGATCGCCCGCGACTTCGGCCTCTACACGAAGATCACCGGCGGCCAGCGGATCGACATGTTCGGTGCGCGGGTCGAGCAACTGCCGCTGATCTGGGCGCGTTTGGTGGACGCGGGCTTCGAGTCCGGCCACGCGTACGGCAAGGCGCTGCGCACGGTGAAGTCCTGCGTGGGCCAGACCTGGTGCCGCTACGGCGTCCAGGACTCCGTCCGCATGGCGATCGACCTGGAGCTGCGCTACCGGGGGCTGCGCTCGCCGCACAAGCTGAAGTCGGCGGTCTCCGGCTGCCAGCGCGAGTGCGCCGAGGCCCAGTCGAAGGACTTCGGCGTGATCGCCACCGCGGGCGGCTGGAACCTGTACGTCGCCGGCAACGGCGGCGCCACCCCGCGCCACGCGGACCTGCTCGCGCAGGACCTGTCCGACGCCGAGCTGGTCCGTCTGATCGACCGGTTCCTGATGTTCTACATCCGCACCGCCGACCGCCTGGAGCGCACCTCGACCTGGCTGGAGCGGATCCCGGGCGGCCTGGACCACGTACGGGACGTGGTGGTGCACGACTCGCTCGGCATCTGCGACGAGCTGGAGAAGCTGATGCAGGCGCACGTCGCGAACTACCGCGACGAGTGGGCCGAGACCATCAACGACCCCGAGAAGCTCGCCCGGTTCGTGTCCTTCGTGAACGCGCCGGACACCCCGGACCCGGTCGTGGGCTTCGTGCCCGAGCGCGACCAGATGAAGCCCGACCTGCCGCTGCTGTCCATCGGCATGCGGCCTGCGGCCCCCCAAGAAGCTGCCCTGGAAGGAAGCGTCCAGCGATGACCCTGGCACCCGAGACCACCGACCTGAAGATCCAGCTGCAGCTCGACGGTGACTGGTTGACGGTCTGCGACCTGAGCACGCTGTTCCCGGGCCGTGGGGTGGCGGCACTGCTGCCGAACGGCCGCCAGGCGGCGGTCTTCCGCGACCGGACCGGCACGCTGTACGCCATCGACAACCGCGACCCGTTCACCGGCGCCGCGGTCCTCTCCCGGGGCCTGACCGGCACCCACCAGGGCCGCCCGTTCGTCGCCTCGCCGCTGCTGAAGCAGCGCTTCGACCTGGAGTCGGGGCGGTGCCTGGACGACGAGGCGGTCCGGGTGGCGACGTACGAGATCCAGGTGTCGTAAGAAAGGGTGGTGGACGGCGGGTCTACGGCCTGACGTCCGCCCCCGGGTACCGGTCAACTGTCGGCTTCCTGTCGAGTTCGTCGACTTCCGGCCGGGGCGGCGGTTCCATCGAGTTTCATCGAGGTCTACCCCCACCATCAGGAGGCCCGAACCATGACTCGGAACCACTCCCAGCCGTCCCGGCGCGCCGTTCTCGGGGGTGCCGCCGTCGCCGCGGTCGCGGTGGCTGCCGGCGCGGTACGGCGCGGGCCGCGTCGTCCGTGCCGTCCGCGTCGAAGGCCGCCTGGCCGACCGAGTTCCCGCTGTCCGACGGCTGGCTGCCCGAGGGCATCACCATCGGCGACAGGCCGTACGCCTAAATGGGCTCGCGCGCCAACGGCGCCATCTGCCGCACCGACCTGCGCACCGGCGAGGGCGCGGTGCTGCACGAGGGCGGCACCGGCCTCGCGTACATCGGCCTGAAGCTGGACGACGACGGCCTGCTGTACGTCGCGTGGCGCCGCGAAGATCATCGACTCGCGCACCGGTAAGCTGCTCACCACCTACCAACTCACCCAGAATGCCGCCCCGTCTTGCCGCCCCGTCTCGGCCGCACCCTGTACGTCGTCCAGAACCGGATGAACAAGGTCACCGTCTGGGACCTCGACGCCAAGTCCGAAACCGCGACCCTGCGCCGTACGATCACCGACCCCCGCTTCGACGTCCCGGCCACCGCCGCCCGGTTAGGCAACCGGCTCTACCTGGTCAACGCGCGCTTCACCAGCCCGCAGACACCGGAGACGACGTTCACCGCGGTCGCCGTGCCGCTCTGAGTCCCTCCGGGCGGCGGTCACCCCTCCGGCAAACCGGGCGCATGCCATCACCGGGAGGCACCGGCGCTGCCGGCCTGACCTGCGAGGCACCAGCGCTCCCGGCCTGAGGCGCGCGAGTCGGCCACCTCCCTACCGCCCACGCTATGCCTCCGGGTGCTGCGTGCCCCTCTTCACTGCCGCCTCGACCTCGCTGCGCTGCTCGCCCTGCGCCTTCGCGTACTCGGCTACTGCGGCCTGCACATCGCGGGCGAGGTCTCGCCAGGCACGCATCGCGGTCTCGTAGGTGCGGGCCTGGGTCGGGGTCCACTTGGTATGGGTGGGCGGCCCGTACTGGACCCGCAGCTCCTGGACCCTGTTGTGTGCCTGCTCTGCAGCGCGCTGCATCGCGATCAGTTCGTCAAAGGTGTATGCCACGCGCCTGGATCCTGGACCAGGGATCATCGCTGACCGCAACGCCACGCCGTCAGGGGGACGAAATCACTCCGAGTGCGACAGGCCCTGCTTTGCTCGTGGCCGGACACCAAGGACATCGAGCACAGCCCGGGTCGCCGGGCTGGGATTGAAGCGGCTCCAGGCCAGGTATTCGGTGCGGCGCGGGCCGTCGGTCACCTGAACCAGGGCCAGTTCGGGGTCGTCGGCGGCCAGGCACTCCCGCGCACCGGCGACGAACGCCGCCCCGGCGCTGGTCAGCTCCACGCGGCGGCTGGACCGGGCGAACAGCTTGACCCCGAGCTCCCGTCATGGTGAGGGCCTGCTGAGACTGTGTCCATGCGTTCCACACCTTTACCGGGACTCTTGCAGAAAGCCCCGGCGTTCACGCCGGGGCTGAATGCATCTCAAGGCTGCTCTGACGTGCACGTTAGAGCGGACGTTTTTGCTGCTCGATGTACTGGCGGACGATTGCCAACGGTGCTCCGCCGCACGATGCGGAGAAGTATGAGGGCGACCACAGGTGCCCATGCATGATGGCGCGGTTGATCCGGCCGGGGAACTCTCCCCCAGCCTTCGGCCGGGAGGTGCCCCCAGCCGTATCCGGCGGGCGGAGACGCCCTTGAGGCTGTTGACCAGCTTGGAGACGGCGACCTTGGGCGGGTAGTGCACAAGGAGGTGGACGTGATCACGTTCGCCGTTGAAGTCCTTCAGCTCCGCCTCGAAGTCCTCGCACACCTTGCGCATGATCTCTTCGCAGCGCGTCAGCATCTCGTCGTCGAACACCCCGCGCCGGTACTTCGTCACGAAGACCAAGTGCACATGCATCGCCGAAACTACATGCCTGCCACGCCTGTAATCGTTCTGCCCATCCATGAGACCAATCCTAGTAGGATCTTGGGTGTGCAGCTCCGCTACAACTACCGGGCCTACCCGGACGCCTCCCAGCGCCGCGCGCTGGGAGGCGTCCGGGTGCGCCCGCGTGGTGTGGAACGACTGCCTGCGCGACCGGTACCAACTGGCTGGGCCGGTACGGCGAGCGCGTGGACTCCTGGCACGGGATGCCCGACGACCAGGACCGCGACAGCTGGCTGCGTCAGG
>NZ_JACTVI010000049.1:0-1407 GCF_014495685.1 Streptomyces sp. TRM68367
AGGCGGGCGAGTTCGGCCATCTCGGGGCAGGCTTTGGTGAGTTCCCGCAGGAGTGCGGTGTCCTTGTCGCGCAGGTTCTCGGGGCGGGCGAGCAGGAGGCGGGCGAAACGCTGCGGGGTGGTGACCGGCTTGTCGCCCTCGGCGCGGCCCTGGGTGATGTAGCGGTAGAGCAGGTTGAGGCTGCCGGTGTAGCCCAGCTCCTTGATCTCCCGGAAGAGTTGGAGGACGGGGACGGCCGGGTCTTCCGCCCGGCGGGTGCGCAGGTGGTCGCGGTAGGGGTCGACGAGCGTGGGCTTGTAGCGGGGTGCGCGGCGCTCTGCGGTGGGCTCCTTCATGCGGGCGTACCGCTTGACGGTGTTCAGGGCGACATCGAGGCGGCGGGCGCATTCGAGGAGGCCGACGCCTTGGCCGAGCAGGTCGTGGACCTGCTGCCAGCGCTCGCGGGTGGTCTGCTCGCGCACGCCCCCGGGCCGGGCGGGGTTCACAGCGGTCGCCCAGCAGGCGGCGTGGGAGCGGACCTCGGCCAGGACCTTGCCGCACAGGCTGCTCCACAGGTGCCACCTGTCGCTGACCTGCACCGCTTCGGGGACGGCCTGACGGATCGCCTCACCGTAGGAGCCGGAGCCGTCCCGGCACACGTACTCAGCCCCGGGATGCTCGCGCAGCCACACGACCAGGGTCTGGGCGGTGCGGTCAGGCAGGACGTCGATCCGCTCGCCGGTCTCGGCGTCGATGATCACAGTGGCGTAGCGGTGGCGGCGCTTGAGGGCGAAATCGTCGATGCCGAGCACGCGCGGGACGGTCAGCGCGGGTGCCGCCCTGCGCATGAGCATGCGCAGGGCGGTCGAGCGGGAGATCGCGCAGGCCAGCACGCGCAAGAGGCGGGCGCCGACCCGGCCGGCTAACTCCTTGACCACGCAGCCGAGTTGGTCGGCCAGGCGGTTGGTGCGGCGCTGGTAGCGCTCCACGACACCGGGAACCTGCTCGCGGAACGTCTGCCGCGGACAGCCGAGCACCGGGCAGACCAGGCGCCGGACCCGCACCGACACCACGACCCGCCGTCCGTCCACCGGCACGTCCGCAACCACCCGCCCGTGGAAGCCATGCACCCGCCCCGTCGGCTGCCCGCAACCCGGGCACGGCACCGGGTCGTCCCGGGTCCGCGCCGACACCCGGATGACCTCGCCCTCGTCCGTCACGCCCTCGATGACGAGGGCCGACAGTCCCGAAAAGACCACATCCACAAGTTCGTTGACATCGCGCGCACCATGCCAACGACGGCCGTCACCCTTCGTTACCACCGATTACGGGACAGAGCCAAGCGAGCGGTGTAACTGGGGTTGGTGTGGCTAGAGTTGGCCTGCGGTGAGGCGGCCGTCGAAGGCCAGGTCGAAGGCGTTCATGGCG
>NZ_JACTVI010000049.1:1634-62582 GCF_014495685.1 Streptomyces sp. TRM68367
AGACGCTCTCGATGCTGTTGGTCGTGCACACAATCCGGCGTATTTCCGCATCAAACTGCAGGAAAGGCGTGAACTGGGCCCAGCTGGACTCCCAGAGGCGGACGATCGCCGGGTACTTCTTGCCCCAGGTCTCGGCGAATTCCAGGAACCGTGTCGTGGCCGCGTCCTCGGTCGGCGCGGTGTAGACGGGCTTGAGTGCCTTCGCGATCTTGTCCCAGTCCTGCCGGGCCGCGTAACGGAACGACGCCCCGCATGAGGTGAACCACACACGTTTGCACCACAGTTCGGGGCCAGACCTCGCCGACCGCGTCGGGCAGCTCCTTCAACCCGTCGCAGACCAGCATGAGGACGTCCTCAACGCCCCTGTTCTTGAGCTCGGAGAGCACTCGCAGCCAGTGCTTCGCGCCTTCGCCGCCGTCGCCGGCCCACAGGCCGAGGATGTCGCGGTGCCCCTCGGCGGTGACCGCCAGGGCCACGTAGATCGGCCTGTTCGCTACTTGGCCATCGCGAATCTTCACGTTGATGGCGTCAATGAAGACGACTGGGTCTTCCGTTTCGCCGTCCACGAGCCCATCTTGCCAGAACCGCAAGAATCCGTGCCAGATCGTGACGGGCCTGGCAAGACTGAGCGCGTCCCGAGTGAACCCGAGTGAAGGAGCCTCGATGAGCACCACCGATATGAGCACGTTCTGGGACGGCGTCTACGCGGCCCGACCGGCAGTCACCGACCCGCGGCCGAACGTACGACTCACCGAGACGCTCGCGGGCCTGCCGCCCGGCGACGCGTTGGACCTCGGATGCGGCGACGGCGGCGACGCACTGTGGCTCGCCCGCCGGGGGTGGCACGTCACCGCCGTCGACATCTCGGCCGTGACGGTCGAGCGGCTCGCCGGCCTCGCCCGCTCACACGGCCTAGGCGACCGGGTCGTCGCCGAGCGGCACGACCTGCGCGGGACCTTCCCGCGGGGCACGTTCGACGTGATCTGCGCCCACTACCTGCACACCCCCTTCGACCTGGACAGGGCAGCCGTCCTGCGCGCGGCCGCGCACGCGCTGCGCTCGGGCGGGCGGCTGCTGGTCGTCGACCACGGCTCGACCGCGCCGTGGTCGTGGAACCAGGATCCCGACGTCCGGTACCCGACCCCGCAGGAGGTCGCCGCGGACATCGACCTGAACCCGGCGACCTGGACGGTCGAACGGGCTGACGCACCCCGCCGGATCGCGACCGGACCGGGCGGGCGCACCGCCGAGGTCACCGACCACGTCCTGCTCGTCCGCCGCACCGCCGCCTGACCCGGCACCAGAGCCGCTCCCCCGCGAAGGAGACAACTGTGCCCACCGCCTCCCGCCGCAACCGCCGCCGCGACACCCCGCCGCCCCGGACGGGAAGCAGCGAGATCGAAACCCTGCGCGGTTTCCTCGACTACCTACGGACCTCGATCGCCGCGAAGGTCGAGGGCGCCCCCGAACCACAGGTCCGAACCGCCGGAGTGCCGTCGGGCACGAACCTGCTCGGCCCTCACCCTCGCCAGCGCCGCAGCAAGCACCGCACAGACTCACACACCCGAGCAGGCTCAAGCACGCCAGGCGATCAAGGACTGCGAGCGACGACTCGCCCGCTACCAAGCAGCCCTCGAAGCCGGAGCCGACCCAGCCGTCGTCACCCAGTGGATCAACGAGACACAGAGAGACAAGGAGGCGGCACGCAGGAAACGCGACGCGCTCCCCACCGTCACCCGGAAGAAGGAATCACTCGACGCGCAACAGATCCGAGAGATCGCTGAGAGTCTTGGAGACATTGCGCAGCGAATCCAGAGAACCGACGCCGAGCAGAAAGGCCCGCTGTACGAAGCCCTGGGCATCACCATCAGCTACGAACACGCCACGAGGACCGCGACCGCAAGGTCGAGGCCCTCGTCTCCGTATCGTCAGTGGTTGTGTCCGAGGGGGGACTTGAACCCCCACGCCCGATAAAGGGCACTAGCACCTCAAGCTAGCGCGTCTGCCATTCCGCCACCCGGACCAGGTGTCTGCCGCCTTGCCAGGGGTGCCCCTCGCGGCGACAGCCACAACAATACCAAGGTTTCGGAGTGGCTTTCACCTGCGTTTCCGTCGCCGGGCGGCGCTCCCGGGGGTGCCGCCCCGGTGGGCCTAGGGTCTCAGCATGGGTGACTGGATGATTGCGTACAGCTCGGCAGCGGGGCGGCGGCAGCGGGAGCTGTCGCCGCTCAGGGAGCATCTGCGGGACACGTTCTGGTTCGCACCCACCGCGGCGATGGTGTCCGTCTTCGCGGTGTGGGCGGCGGCGAGCGAGCTCGACGCCGCGATCGTCGGGGCGCTGCAGGACGAACGCGACTACGACACGGTCGAGGACCTGCTGCGGTTCGCGCAGGACGCGAGGACCGTGGTGACCGCGGTGGGCTCGGCGATGATGACCTTCATCGGCGTGGTCTTCAGCATCTCGCTGGTCGCCGTGCAGATGGCGAGCGGGCAGTTCAGTCCCCGAGTGGTGCGGATCTTCGTACGGAGCCGGATCACGAAGGCCACCTTCGCCGTGTTCCTGTCGACCTTCCTGCTCACGCTGCTCGTCCTGACCGCGTACGACAGCGTCCCCGACCCCCGCCTGGTCAGCTCGGTCCCGCTGGTGCAGTCGGCGCTGACGCTGATCATGGTCGGGCTGAGCCTGCTGCTGTTCGTGCTGTACGTGAACGCGACCCTGCGGCTGATGCGGATCAGCCATGTGATCGACCGGATCACCGGGGAGTCGTTCCGGGTGGCGGCCCTCACACCTGTGGGGGCGCCCGCCGATCACGGGGCGGTGCTCGGGCCGGTGACCGGGTGGATCGCGCACGACGGGCGTGCGGGGGTCCTGCGTGACGTGCACGTCGCCCGGCTGGTGCGGGTGGCACGGCAGTACGGCGTCGTACTGCGGCTGGTGCCGCGGATCGGGGACTTCGTCGTACCCGGCACGCCGGTGCTGGCGGTGCACGGCGGCCAGGCTCCGCCGCGTCGTGCGCTGCGCTACTCGATGTCGGTGGGCGTGGAACGCACCTTCCACCAGGATCTCGGCTTCGGGCTGCGGCAGCTGGCCGACATCGCGTTGCGTGCCCTGTCCCCCGCGGTCAACGATCCGACGACGGCCGTACAGGCCCTCGACCGCATCGTGCAGTTCCTGGCGTCCGTGTCCCGGCGGCCGCTGGACGCGGCCGTGCACCGCGACCGGCGGGGTGCCGTGCGGCTGGTGCGGCCGGTGCCGGGGTGGACGCAGCTGGTGGATCTGGGGTTCGCGGAGATCCGGGGGTGCGCCCCCGGCAGTCCGCAGGTGTCGCGGCGCCTGCTGGCCGGCCTCGACGACCTGATGCTGCTGGCTCCCGAGGAACGGCGCGAGCCGCTGGTACGGCATCGGGAGCTGCTGCGTCAGGCCGTCGAGCGGGACGTCCCGGAGGCAGCGGACCGCGCCTTCGCCCTGGCACCGGACCGCCAGGGCATCGGCTGACGGTACGGCTCACCGCGGCTCGCGCCGTCGTACTGGCCGCGGAGAGCGGCACGCGGCCGACGCCGCCGATCAGCAGGCCGGCAGTGGACCGGGCAAACCGGCGGCCTCGGCACGGTGCACGCCGCGGGCGCAGCCGGGACCGTCGGTTCCGGCAGCCGGTGGCCCCGTCGTCTACGGCACGAGGTGGTACTCCGGGAAGTTCCCGGGCAGCCGTTCCCCTGCCGGGCCGCGGGTCACGGCCCGTATCAGGAGTTCGCCGCCGACGAACGCGCCTCGCCAGCTCGCGCCGAATCCGCCGAACAGCTCGTCGCGGTCGCCGCGGGAGCGTGGCCTGCCGTGGCCGACCTTGAACGCGCGGATCTGCGGGGCGAGCCTGTCGTACGTCGCCCGGTCGTCGGTGGACAGGGTGGCGACCAGCGCGCCGTTGGACGCGTTCATGGCGGCCAGCAGCTCCGCCTCCGTGTCGACCAGGACGATGGTGTCGACCGGGCCGAAGGGTTCCGCGTGGTGCAGGGGCGAGGACGGGGGCGGGCCGAGGAGCGTGATCGGCTGGACGTACGCGGAGGTGTCCTGGCCGGGCAGGTAGCGCGCGTCGGCCGGGTCGCCGCGGTGCAGCGGGACGGCGCCGCGGTCGACGGCCTCGGCGACCTGGTCGTGCAGTTCCTTGGCCTTGGCTGCGTTGATCACCGGCCCGAAGTCCAGCCGCGGGTACGGGTCGTCGGGCTGCTCGACCGCCAGCGGGTGGCCGACCCTGAGCGTGCGGACCGCCGGGAGGTAGGCCGCCAGGAACGCGTCGAACAGCTGCCGCTGGACGACGAAGCGCGGGTAGGCCGTGCAGCGCTGTTTGCCGTAGTCGAAGAGCTTGGGGACGACGGCTGCGAGCGCGTCCCAGTCCGAGTAGTTCCAGATGCCCCAGGTGTTGAGGCCCTCCTGCTCCAGGATGTGCCGCTTGCCGAGGTCGGCGACGGCCGTGGCCACCGCGGCGCCGGTGTCGCGCCCGCCGACGAAGGAGACGCAGCCGATCTCGGGCGCCCGCACCAGCGCCCGGGACAGCTCGCCTCCACTGCCGCTGACGAGGGTGACGGGGATTCCCTCGCGGGCGGCGAGCGCCGAGGCCAGGGTCAGGCAGGCGACGCCGCCGTCGGTGGGGGTCTTGGCGATGACCGCGTTGCCCGCCAGTGCCTGGACCAGCATGGCGTGCACGAGCACGCTCATCGGGTAGTTCCAGCTCGCGATGTTGGACACCGGGCCGTCCAGCGGGGCCCGGCCGGCGAGCATCGGCTCGACGCCGTCGACGTACCAGCGCACGCCGTCGATGGCCCGGTCCACGTCCGCCTGCGCGAGCCGCCAGGGCTTGCCGATCTCCCAGACGAGCAGGAGTGCGAGCAGTTCGCGGTGTGCGGTGAGGGCGTCGAGGGTGGCGGCGACGCGGGCCCGGCGTTCGGGCAGGGGGATGTGCCGCCAGGCGCGGTGCTGGTCGAGACAGGCGCGTACGGCCCGGTGGGCGCTTTCCGCGTCCAGGCGCGGCGGGCCGGCGACGGGGCTGCCGTCGACGGGGCTGACGGCGGGCAGGGTCCTGCCGTCAGCCTGCCAGGCGGCGTTCCAGAGGTTGAGGACACGGTCGTCCCGGAACGCCTCGGGCGCGGCGGCGAGGCAGCGCCGCCAGGCATCGGTCCAGGACGTGCCGGATTTGAGGGTGAGGGTGGATGCCATCGGTGAACTCCGCTCTCGGTGCACAGTCGGGGGCGGGGTGACTGCGTCGGCTGGACCGCGTCGCCGGTTGCCCGGCTGGACGGCCCGGCGAGCCGCCGTCGTCGCTTGCGGCGCCGTGGGCGCGCGGCTTGCGAGTGCCTTGCTCGGCGTCGTCGGCTGTCGTGTCGCTGCTGCGAGGGGCCTCGCCCCGGCTATGGGTGACGTCCCCTCTCTTCCTCCAGTACGGCGAGCACCAGCCGCGCCGTCTCCGTGGGCGTGCTTCCGACCCGTACGCCTGCGCCCTCCAGCGCCTCCTTCTTCGCCCGTGCCGTCCCGGCCGAGCCGGAGACGATCGCGCCCGCGTGCCCCATGGTCCTGCCCTCGGGTGCGGTGAAGCCGGCGATGTAGCCGACGACCGGCTTGGTGACGTGGTCGCGGATGTACGCGGCGGCGCGTTCCTCCGCGTCGCCGCCGATCTCGCCGATGAGGACGACGAGGTCGGTGTCGGGGTCGTCCTGGAAGGCGGCGAGGCAGTCGATGTGGGTCGTGCCGACGACGGGGTCGCCGCCGATGCCGACGCAGGTCGAGAAGCCGATGTCGCGGAGTTCGTACATGAGTTGGTACGTCAGCGTGCCGGACTTGGACACCAGGCCGATCCGGCCGGGCTTGGTGATGTCGGCGGGGATGATGCCCGCGTTGGACTGGCCGGGAGTGATCAGTCCGGGGCAGTTGGGGCCGATGATCCGGGTGCCCTTCTGCCGCGCGTACGCGGTGAAGGCGACGGAGTCGTGGACGGGGATGCCCTCGGTGATGACGACCGCGAGACCGATGCCGGCGTCGGCGGCCTCGGTGACGGCGGCCTTGGCGAAGGCGGGCGGTACGAAGACGACCGTGGCATCGGCGCCGGTCGACCGGATGCCGTCGGCGACCGATCCGAAGACGGGGACGGCCCGATCATCGAAGTCGACCGTGCGGCCCGCCTTGCGCGGGTTGACACCGCCGACGACGTTGGTGCCGGCCGCGAGCATGCGGCGGGTGTGCTTCATGCCCTCGCCGCCGGTCATGCCCTGGACGAGAACCTTGCTCTCCTTGGTGAGGTAGATGGCCATACCGTCCCGTCCTCTCAGGCCGCGGTGGCGAGTTCGGCCGCGCGGAGGGCGGCGCCGTCCATGGTGGTGACCTGCTGGACCAGCGGGTGGGCATGCTCGTCCAGGATGGCCCGGCCGCGGGCCGCGTTGTTGCCGTCGAGCCGCACGACGAGCGGCTTCGTCAACCGGATGCTGTCCACCGCCTGCGCGATGCCGTCGGCGACCGCGTCGCACGCGGTGATGCCGCCGAAGACGTTGACGAAAACCGACTTCACGGCCGGGTCGGACAGGACGAGCGAGAGTCCGTCGGCCATGATGCGGGCGCTCGCTCCGCCGCCGATGTCGAGGAAGTTGGCGGGGCGGGCGCCGCAGCCGGCGACCACGTCGAGGGTCGACATGACCAGGCCGGCGCCGTTGCCGATGATGCCGACCTCGCCGTCGAGCCTGACGTAGTTGAGGCCCTTTGCCGCTGCCGCGGCTTCCAGCGGGTCGTCGTGCGCGGTGTCCTCGATGCCCCAACGGGCCTGCCGGAAGCGGGCGTTGTCGTCGAGGGTGACCTTGCCGTCGAGGGCCGTGATCTGTCCCTGTGCGGTGCGCACCAGGGGGTTGACCTCGACGAGGAGGGCGTCCTCGCGGACCAGCACCTCCCACAGCCGCATCAGGACGTCGACGCTCTGCGGCGGCAGTCCGGCCGCGTCCGCGATCTCGCCGGCCCTGGCCGAGGTGATGCCCTCTGCCGGGTCGACGGGGATGCGGGCCACGGCCTCGGGCCGGGTGGCGGCGACCTCCTCGATCTCCATGCCGCCCTCCGCGGAGGCGATCGCGAGGAAGCGGCCCGCGGCGCGGTCGAGGACGTAGGAGACGTAGAACTCGCGCTCGATGTCGACGGGTTGGGC
Source organism: Streptomyces sp. TRM68367 (assembly GCF_014495685.1). Lineage (GTDB taxonomy): Bacteria > Actinomycetota > Actinomycetes > Streptomycetales > Streptomycetaceae > Streptomyces. The sequence continues at coordinate 8,807 of NZ_JACTVI010000049.1, forward strand.
CAGCATCACCGTGCGGACCGGGTGGCCCTTGATGTCCATGCCGAGAATCTGACGTGCGGTCAACTCGGCGGCGGCCGGGTCCGCTGCGAGCTTGACTCCCCCGGCCTTGCCCCGGCCTCCCGTTTTCACCTGGGCCTTGACGACGACCCGCCCGCCGAGGGAGCGGGCGATCTCACGGGCCTTCTTGGGTGAGTCCGTCACCTCGGCCCGCGGCACCACGATGCCGTGTTCTGCGAAGAGTTCCCTTGCCTGGTGTTCGTACAGGTCCATTACCGGCTCCTGACTCAAAAGTGCCGCACGCCCCCTGGACACCACCCACCGGATGCGGGATAACAAGGTTCATACAGTATTCGTCGACTGTATGCAATGTACTGTCTACGGCCGACGGTGTAGCGCTGAGTGCGTTCCAACCCCCTACGAAGGGACAGGACTTCGCCATGCCCGACGACACCCAGGACGTGATCTCCGGTGGCCATCTCGTAGCCAAGGCCCTCAAAGCAGAGGGGGTCGACCGCATCTACACGCTGTGCGGCGGCCACATCATCGACATCTACGACGGCTGCGTCGACGAGGGCATCGATGTCGTCGACGTCCGTCACGAGCAGGTCGCCGCCCACGCCGCCGACGGTTACGCGCGCATCACCGGCAAGCCCGGCTGCGCGGTCGTCACCGCCGGCCCCGGCACCACCGACGCCGTCACCGGTGTCGCCAACGCCTTCCGCGCGGAGTCCCCGATGCTGCTGATAGGCGGTCAGGGCGCCCTCACCCAGCACAAGATGGGGTCCCTGCAGGACCTGCCGCACGTCGACATGATGACGCCGATCACCAAGTTCGCGGCGGCCGTGCCGGACACGGCGCGCGCGGCGGACATGGTGTCGATGGCGTTCCGCGAGTGCTACCACGGCGCGCCCGGACCGTCCTTCCTGGAGATCCCGCGCGACGTGCTGGACGCCAAGGTGCCCGCGGCCAAGGCGCGCGTGCCGCAGGCCGGGGCCTACCGCGCCTCGACCCGCTCGGCCGGCGACCCCGAGGCCATCGAGAAGCTCGCCGACCTGCTGGTGCACGCCGAGAAGCCCGCCATCCTGCTGGGCAGCCAGGTGTGGACGACCCGGGGCACCGAGGCCGCCGTCGAACTCGTCCGCACCCTCAACGTCCCCGCCTACATGAACGGCGCGGGGCGCGGCACCCTGGCGTCGGGCGACCCGCACCACTTCCAGCTCTCGCGCCGGTACGCCTTCTCGAACGCCGACGTCATCGTGATCGTCGGCACCCCCTTCGACTTCCGCATGGGCTACGGCAAGCGACTCTCCCCCGACGCGACGGTCGTGCAGATCGACCTCGACTACCGCACCGTCGGCAAGAACCGCGACATCGACCTCGGGATCGTCGGTGACGCGGGACTGGTGCTGAAGTCCGTCACCGAGGCGGCTTCCGGACGGGTGAACGGCGGCGCGTCCAAGCGCAAGGAGTGGCTCGACGAGCTGCGCGCGGCCGAGCAGACCGCCCTGGAGAAGCGGCTGCCCAGCCTGAAGTCGGACGCCTCCCCCATCCATCCCTACCGCCTGGTCAGCGAGATCAACGACTTCCTCACCGAGGACTCGCTCTACATCGGCGACGGCGGCGACATCGTCACCTTCTCCGGGCAGGTCGTGCAGCCCAAGTCGCCCGGCCACTGGATGGACCCGGGCCCGCTGGGCACGCTCGGCGTCGGCGTCCCCTTCGTGCTGGCCGCCAAGCAGGCGCGGCCCGACAAGGAGGTCGTCGCCCTCTTCGGCGACGGCGCGTTCTCCCTGACCGGCTGGGACTTCGAGACCCTCGTCCGCTACGACCTGCCGTTCGTCGGCATCGTCGGCAACAACTCCTCGATGAACCAGATCCGTTACGGCCAGAAGGCCAAGTACGGCGAGGAGCGCGAGCGGGTCGGCAACACCCTCGGCGACGTCCACTACGACAAGTTCGCCCAGATGCTGGGCGGTTACGGCGAGGAGGTGCGCGACCCCGCCGACATCGGCCCCGCGCTGCGCCGTGCCCGGGAGTCCGGCAAGCCCTCGCTGATCAACGTCTGGGTCGACCCGGACGCGTACGCCCCCGGAACCATGAACCAGACCATGTACAAGTGAGGAGCGCTTGGCATGACTCACACCCCGACCAGGGCTCTCGACGGCATCCGCGTGCTGGACATGACGCACGTCCAGTCCGGGCCGTCCGCGACCCAGCTGCTCGCCTGGCTCGGCGCGGACGTAGTCAAGTTGGAGGCGCCGACCGGTGACATCACGCGGGGGCAGCTGCGTGACCTGCCGGACGCCGACTCCCTCTACTTCACGATGCTCAACTGCAACAAGCGGAGCATCACCCTCAACACCAAGACCGAGCGCGGCAAGGAACTCCTCACCGAGCTGATCCGGCGCTCGGACGTCATGGTCGAGAACTTCGGACCGGGCGCGGTCGACCGTATGGGGTTCACCTGGGACCGCATCCAGGAGATCAATCCGCGGATCGTCTATGCCTCCATCAAGGGGTTCGGCGATGGCCCGTACACCAACTTCAAGGCGTACGAGGTCGTCGCGCAGGCCATGGGCGGGTCGATGTCGACCACCGGTTTCGAGGACGGGCCGCCGCTGGCGACGGGGGCCCAGATCGGGGACTCGGGGACGGGTGTGCACGCCGTGGCGGGGATTCTCGCGGCGCTGTTCCAGCGCGAGAAAACCGGGCGTGGGCAGCGGGTCAACGTGGCAATGCAGCACGCTGTACTCAACCTGTGCCGGGTGAAGCTGCGGGACCAGCAGCGCCTGGCACACGGGCCGCTCGCTGAATATCCCAACGACGACTTCGGCACGGAAGTTCCCCGATCGGGCAACGCGTCCGGCGGCGGCCAGCCCGGCTGGGCGGTCAAGTGCGCGCCGGGCGGGCCGAACGACTACGTGTACGTCATCGTGCAGCCGGTCGGCTGGCAGCCGATCACCGAGCTCATCGGGCGGCCCGAACTGGCCGACGACCCCGAGTGGGCGACGCCTCAGGCCCGGCTGCCCAAGCTCAACAAGATGTTCCAGCTGATCGAGGAGTGGTCCTCGACGCTGCCCAAGTGGGAGGTGCTGGAGCGGCTCAACGCGCACAACATCCCGTGCGGGCCGATCCTGTCCACCAAGGAGATCATCGAGGACGACTCGCTGGTCGCCAACGAGATGGTCGTCACCGTCCCCCACCCGCAGCGGGGCGAGTTCACGACCGTCGGCAGCCCGCTGAAGCTCTCCGACTCCCCCGTGGAAGTGAACAGTTCACCGCTGCTCGGCGAGCACAACGAAGAGGTCTACGTCGGCGAGCTCGGCCTCGGCGACGAGGAGCTGCGCCTGCTCAAGTCGAACGGAGTGATCTGACGTGATGGCCGAGGACCGGCTGCTGAGGGTGCGGGCGCTGCTCGACACCGTGCGGGCCGAGGGGCGCACCGCGCTCACCGCGCCCGAGGGCAAGGTGATCGCCGACGCGTACGGGATCGCCGTACCGGGTGAGGAGCTGGCGACCGACGTCGACGAGGCGGTCGCGTACGCGGCGCGCTTCGGCGGGCCGGTCGTGATGAAGATCGTCTCGCCCGACATCCTGCACAAGACCGACGCCGGCGGTGTGATCGTCGGGGTCGAGGGCGCGACGGACGTACGGACCGCGTTCCACACGGTCATCGACAACGCGCGCGCGTACGACGCCGGCGCGCGCATCGAGGGTGTGCAGGTCCAGGAGCTGCTGCCGAAGGGGCAGGAGGTCATCGTCGGCGCGGTGACGGACCCGACGTTCGGGAAGGTGGTGGCCTTCGGGCTCGGCGGGGTGCTCGTCGAGGTCCTCAAGGACGTGACGTTCCGGCTCGCGCCCGTGGACGCCGACGAGGCGCTGTCCATGCTGGACTCGATCCGGTCGGCGGAGATCCTGCGCGGGGTGCGCGGCGCGGCGGGCGTGGACCGGTGGGCGGTCGCCGAGCAGATCCGGCGGGTGTCCCAACTGGTGACGGACTTCCCGGAGATCGCCGAGGTGGACCTCAATCCGGTGATCGCCACGGCGGAAGGGGCCGTCGCCGCCGACATCCGCGTGATCCTCACGACCGAGGCCCCCCGCAAGCGCCGCACGTACACGCGGGACGAGATCCTCACCTCCATGCGGCGGCTGATGCAGCCGTCGTCGGTCGCCGTGATCGGTGCCTCCAACGAGCCCGGCAAGATCGGCAACTCGGTGATGCGCAACCTCGTCGACGGCGGGTTCGCGGGCGACATCCACCCGGTGAACCCCAAGGCCGATGACATTCTCGGCCGCAAGGCGTACAAGAGTGTCACCGACGTGCCCGGTGAGGTGGATGTGGCGGTCTTCGCGATCCCCGCCAAGTTCGTCGCCTCGGCCCTGGAGGAGGTGGGACGCAAGAAGATCCCCAACGCCGTCCTGATCCCCTCCGGCTTCGCGGAGACCGGCGAGCACGAGCTCCAGGCGGAGATCGTGGCGATCGCCGAGCGGTACGGCGTCCGCCTGCTGGGCCCCAACATCTACGGCTACTACTCGACGTGGCAGGACCTGTGCGCCACGTTCTGCACGCCGTACGACGTCAAGGGCGGCGTGGCGCTGACCTCGCAGTCCGGGGGCATCGGCATGGCCATCCTGGGCTTCGCGCGCACCACGAAGACCGGTGTGTCGGCGATCGTCGGCCTCGGCAACAAGTCGGACCTGGACGAGGACGACCTGCTGACCTGGTTCGGCGAGGACCCGCACACCGAGTGCATCGCCATGCACCTGGAGGACCTCAAGGACGGGCGCGCCTTCGTCGAGGCCGCGCGGGCGACCGTACCGAAGAAACCGGTCGTGGTGCTGAAGGCGGGGCGTACGGCGGCGGGCGCGAAGGCCGCCGGCTCGCACACCGGTGCCCTTGCCGGCGACGACGCCGTGTACGACGACATCCTGCGGCAGGCCGGGGTCATCCGGGCGCCCGGCCTGAACGACATGCTGGAGTACGCGCGCGCGTTGCCGGTGCTTCCCACACCCCAGGGCGACAACGTCGTGATCATCACGGGGGCGGGGGGCAGCGGCGTGCTGCTGTCCGACGCGGTGACCGACAACGGCCTGTCCCTGATGGAGATCCCGCCGGATCTGGACGAGGCGTTCCGGAAGTTCATCCCGCCCTTCGGGGCGGCGGGCAACCCGGTGGACATCACCGGCGGCGAGCCTCCGTCCACGTACGAGGCGACCATCCGGCTGGGCCTGGAGGATCCGCGCATCCACGCGCTCGTCCTCGGCTACTGGCACACCATCGTCACGCCTCCCATGGTCTTCGCCGAGCTCACCGCGCGCGTGGTGGCCGAGTTCCGGGAGCGCGGCATCGCCAAGCCAGTGGTGGCCTCGCTCGCGGGTGACGTGGAGGTCGAGGAGGCCAGCCAGTACCTGTTCGAGCGGGGGGTCGTGGCGTACCCGTACACGACCGAGAAGCCCGTCGCCGTACTCGGCGCGAAGTACCGGTGGGCGCGGGCGGCCGGATTGCTGGGGGGCGGTACATGAGGTGAGGGGGAGCGGGGCCGCCCGACGGTGCGCGTCGGCCGGCCCCAGGACCCGCGCGCGCACGAAAGGCATTGGACAGGGGGCGCTGGCCAGAACTTTCGAACGCAAGGGGTGCAACACGACATGACTACGACCGATCTGCCGACATCGGTCTCCTACCGAGAGGTGACCGACGCGAACGGACGCGTCTACCGCCTCGGCGAGACCGACATCGACATCATGGGCCGCAAACGCAAGTGGATGGTCATCCTGCCGTGGGTCGGCATGATGGGCATCAGCTCGGCCGAGTACGCCTTCGCGTCCGCCGAGGACACCCTGCACACGGCCCACCACTGGAGCAGCGCACACATCTTCTGGATGCTCGGCGTCTGGGTGTTCTTCCAGGCCGCGGTGGCCTTCCCCGCCGGGAAGCTGCGCGAGAGCGGCAAACTCCCGGCCCGCTGGGCGATGATGCTCGGCGCGGTCGGCACGCTGCTGGGCTATCTGTCGCTCGCCTTCGCACCGCATGTGATCGTCGCCTACATCGGCTTCGGCATGTTCAGCGGCATGGGCGCGGGCATGGTGTACGCGACCTGCGTGAACATGGTCGCCAAGTGGTATCCGGAGCGCAAGGGCGGCAAGACGGGCTTCGTGAACGGCGGTTTCGCGTACGGCTCCGTGCCGTTCGTCTTCATCTTCACCGGCTACATGGACCTCACCAACTTCCGCTGGGTGCTGGTCGCGGTGGGCATCTTCCTGGCGTCGGTCGTGGCGGTCGCCGGCTACTTCTTCCGCGACCCGCCGAAGAACTGGTGGCCGGCCGACGTCGACCCGCTGAAGAAGCCCGACGACCCGCGCGCCCGGCGCGCGCTGGCGAAGAACCCGCCGGCCGTGCACCAGTACACACCCATGGAGGCCTGGCGGACGGGCCGCGTGGCCCTCATGTGGTTCTGTCTGCTGTGCACCTCGGGCGTGAACATCTTCGGTATCGCCTTCCAGGTGCCCTTCGGTGACGAGGCGGGCTTCGCGGGCGGCATCGTGGCGACCGCGATGTCCCTGAAGGCGATCGTCAACGGCACGGGCCGCGGGGTCATCGGCTGGCTGTCCGACCGGTACGGCCGCAAGCAGTGCCTGATCTTCGTCTGCGTCGTCCTGGGCCTGTCCCAGTACGGCATCCTGTTCTCCGGAAACATCGGCAACCTGCCGCTGTTCCTGCTGTTCTCGTCGATCTCCGGCTTCGGCGGCGGTGCCATCTTCCCGATGTTCGCGGCGATGAGCGCCGACTACTTCGGCGAGAACAACAACGCCTCCAACTACGGCCTCGTGTACTCCTCGAAGCTGGTCTCCGGCCTGCTCGGGTCCGGCATGGGCGCCGTCGTGGTGGGCGCCTGGGACTACGCCGGGGCGTTCATCCTGGCCGGTTCGATCTCCCTGTTCGCGGGCTTCATGGCCCTGTTCCTGCACCCTCCGGGGCGCCCGAAGTCCAAGCACATCGTTCCCAACCCGCACCCGCTCGGCGAGGAGATGGCGTGACATGACGGCGGATCGCATCGCCGCGAACAGCTCGTCCCAGCAGCCCGACGCCGCACACCGTCCCTACCGCGAAGTGACCGATGCCCACGGCCGCGTCTACCGGATCGGCGAGACCGACCGGGACATCCTGGGCCACTCGCGCACCCTCATGGTGTATCTGCCGTGGATCGCCATGATGGCCATCAGCGTCTTCGAATACGCGTACGGCTCCGCGGAGGACACCCTGTCCCACGCGCACGGCTGGACGCAGTCCAACACCTTCTGGATCCTCAGCGTCTGGGTGTTCTTCCAGGCCGGCATCGCCTTCCCCGCGGGCTGGCTCCGCGAGAAGGGCATCCTGACCGCCCGCCGGGCCATGTATGCGGGGTCCGGTATGTGCCTGATCGGATTCCTCGCCCTGTCGCACATGAGCAACGTATGGCTCGCGATCCTCGGGTTCGGCGTCATCGGCGGACTCGGCTCCGGCCTGGTCTACGCGACCTGCATCAACATGGTCGGCAAGTGGTTCCCGGAGCGGCGGGGCGCGCGCACCGGGTTCGTCAACGGCGGATTCGCCTACGGGTCGCTGCCATTCATCTTCATCTTCAACTACGGCTTCGACACCGCGAACTACCACCGCGTCCTGGACCTCATCGGCTGCTACATCATGATCGTGATCCTGGCGTCCGCGTTCTTCTTCAAGGACCCGCCGAAGAACTGGTGGCCCGCGGACATCGACCCGCTCACCCACGCGGGCAGCCGGAAGAACACCGCGGGCCTCTCCAAGAACCCTCCGGCGGTACGGCAGTACACGCCCCGGGAAGCCATCCGGACGGGAATGCTGCCGCTGATGTGGATCTCGGTCGTGATGACCGCCGGGGTGTCCATCTTCGGCATCTCCTTCCAGGTCGACTTCGCCAAGGAGGTGGGCTTCGGCCCGCTGGTGGCGGCGTCGTCGATGGGCGTCATGGCGGTCATCAACGGCATCGGGCGCGGTGTCGTGGGCTGGTTGTCGGACCGGTGGGGCCGCAAGCCGACGCTGGTCTTCGTCATCGTCGTCCTGGGTCTTGCCCAGTTCGGGGTGATCTGGGCGGGCGAGGTCCGCAGCGAGTGGCTGTTCCTGTTCTTCGCGTTCCTCTCCGGCTTCGGCGGCGGCGCGTTCTATCCGCTGTTCGCGGCGCTCACGCCGGACTACTTCGGGGAGAACTACAACGCCACCAACTACGGGCTGGTGTACAGCGGCAAGCTGATCAGCGGCCTGTTCGGCGGCGGCCTCGGCTCGATGGTGGTCGCGGCCTGGGGCTACTACGGCGCGTACGCACTGGCCGGCGGGGTGTCGATGCTGGCGGCTGCGCTCGCGCTGCTACTGCGGCAGCCGGGCCGCGGCAGGGACGTACGGCGCCTGCCGCAGCCCGCGGGCTGACCGGCCACGATACGAGGAGGCCCTCCCCTGGAATGTGCCGAGCCGGGGAGGGCCTCCTCGTGTCCCCTGCTCCTTGGGGCGCAGCGCCACCAGGTTCCGGTAGCCGATCCGGAACGCGGATGGTCGAGGTGGTGGGCCCGAGGCCGCCGGCCGACGTCAGTGTTCCGTCGTCGCTCAGTTCGAAGGCGCGACGGCGCCGGTGGCCCACTGGATTCCGCCCAACAGGTGCTGACGGACGGCGGGTTCGGCGAACGACTCCTTGCTGTGGCCGACGCCGGTGTAGAAGGAGCGGCCGCCCTGGTAGTTCTGGCACCAGGCGATCGGATGGTCGCCGTTCATGGTGCCGCCCCAGTACGAGGACTCGTCGAGGGAGGCCAGGACGCGGACCCGTTCCCGGGGATTCGAGCGGTAGTTGTACCACTCGTCGGTGCGGTTCCAGGTGGTGGGCAGGTTGGCGGTCGCCGGGTGGGCGCGGTCCTCGACGTGCACCGTGGCGCGCATCGGCCACCACGGATGCGACTCGAAGTAGGCACCGACGAGCCCGCCGTAGAACGCCCAGTCGTACTCGGTGTCGGCGGCCGCGTGGATGCCGACGTAGCCCCCGCCACTGCGGATGTAGCCCTCGAAGGCCGTCTCCTGGGCGGCGTTCAGGACGTCACCGGTCGTCGACAGGAACACGACCGCGTCGTAGCGCCCGAGGTTGTCGGCCGTGAAGGCTCCGGCGTCCTCCGTCGCGTCGACCGTGAAGCCGCCCGTCTCGCCGAGCTGTTTCACCGCCGCGATGCCGGCGGAGATCGAGCCGTGGCGGAAGCCGGCCGTCTTGGAGAACACCAGCACCCGTGTGCCGTCCTGCTTCGCCTGTGACTTCGCCTGTGACACGGCCGGTCCCGAGACGCAGCCCAGGAGCACGGCCGCTCCGACGACTGACGTTGTCAGTCGGTTGATCGATCGCATGCTGTGTATGTCCCTCTCATCCGGTGGTGAATGTGAAGTCGTCCACGTCGTACAACGCGCCGGTGGTGGTGCGGTCGTTCACGTGCACGAGTGCCTCCAGAATGGGGCGGGTTGTACGGGCGGGTGCGTACGCCGGGATGCGCCGTCATCCCGGAGAGTTCGCAGAGAGGCTCAGTTGCCGAACGCCGCGTCGAAGGAGGCCGACGGCGGCTCGAAGTCGTACGCCTTGAGGCGGTCCAGGGCCTCCGGTGCGCCCTGGAGCCGGTCCATGCCGGCGTCCTCCCACTCGACCGAGATCGGGCCCTGGTAGCCGATGGAGCGCAGCATCCGGAAGACGTCCTCCCAGGGGACGTCGCCGTGCCCGGCCGAGACGAAGTCCCAGCCGCGCCGTGGATCGCCCCAGGGCAGGTGGGAGCCGAGGCGCCCGTTGCGTCCGTCGAGGCGCCTGCGGGCCTCCTTGCAGTCGACGTGGTAGATCCGGTCGCGGAAGTCCCACAGGAAGCCGACCGGGTCGAGGTCCTGCCACACGAAGTGCGAGGGGTCGAAGTTGAGGCCGAACGCGGGCCGTCGGTCAACGGCCTCCAGGGCCCGCTGAGTCGTCCAGTAGTCGTACGCGATCTCGCTGGGGTGGACCTCGTGCGCGAACCGCACGCCCTCGGCGTCGAAGACGTCCAGGATCGGGTTCCAGCGCTCGGCGAAGTCCTCGTAGCCACGGTCGATCATCGACTCGGGCGCGGGCGGGAACATGGCGACCAGGTGCCAGATGGCGGAGCCGGTGAAGCCGATGACGGTGTCGACGCCGAAGGCCGCCGCGGCGCGCGCGGTGTCCTTCATGCGGTCGGCGGCCCGCTGCCGTACGCCTTCCGGGTCGCCGTCGGCCCATATCCCGCCCGGCAGGATGGCCTGGTGGCGTTCGTCGATGATGGCGTCGCAGACGGCCTGGCCGACCAGGTGGTTGGAGATCGCCCAGCACTTGAGCCCGTACTTGTCGAGGAGCTGGTGCCTCGACCGAGCATAGGAGGGATCGCTCAGCGCCTTGTCGACCTCGAAGTGGTCGCCCCAGCAGGCGAGTTCGAGGCCGTGGTAGCCGAAGTCGCGGGCGAGCCGGCAGACCTCCTCCAGGGGCAGGTCCGCCCACTGGCCGGTGAACAGCGTGAAGTTGCGGGGCATCCGTTCAGCCTCCTCAGGCCGCTATCGGCGTGTAGACGGAGTTCTTCTCGGCGCTCTCCTCCACCGCGGCGAGCACGCGCTGCACCTGCAGCCCGTCGGCGAAGGAGGGGTCGGGGCGGCGGCCCTCGGCGATGGCGTGGACCAGGTCGCGGGCCTGGTGGACGAAGGTGTGCTCGTAGCCGAGGCCGTGGCCGGGCGGCCACCAGGCGTCCAGGTAGGGGTGGTCGGGTTCGGTGACGAGGATGCGGCGGAAGCCGGCGTGCGTCCCGGGTTCCCGGCCGTCGTGGTACGACAGTTCGTTGAGCCGCTCCAGGTCGAAGGCGAGCGAGCCGTGCTCGCCGTTGAGTTCGATGCGCAGGGCGTTCTTGCGGCCGGTGGCGTACCGGGTGGCCTCGAAGGAGGCGAGGGCGCCGGAGGCGAAGCGGCCGGTGAACAGGGCGGCGTCGTCGACGGTGACCGTCCCGGTGCCGGCGGCGGACACCGCGGACAGGCCGCTCGTCGCCCCGCCGGGCAGCGGCCGCTGCCGTACGAAGGTCTCCGTCAGGGCGGACACCCCCGCGAGCCGCTCCCCCGCCAGGTGCTGGGCGAGGTCGACGATGTGCGCGCCGAGGTCGCCGAGCGAGCCGGCGCCGGCCTGTTCCCGGCGCAGCCGCCAGGTGAGCGGGAACTCCGGGTCGACGAGCCAGTCCTGGAGGTACGTGACCCGCACGTGGCGCAGGGCGCCGAGGCGGCCCTCGGCGACCATGCGGCGGGCGAGCGCGGTGGCCGGCACCCGGCGGTAGTTGAAGCCGACCATCGTCAACTGGCCGCTCCTGTACGCCGTTTCGGCCGCCCGTGTCATGGACTCGGCCTCCTCGACGGTGTTCGCGAGGGGCTTCTCGCACAGGACGTGCTTGCCGGCGGCGAGCGCGGCCAGCGCGATCTCGGCGTGGCTGTCGCCGGGGGTGCAGATGTCGACGAGGTCGATGTCGTCCCGTTCGACCAGGGCGTGCCAGCCGGTCTCGGCGGACGCCCAGCCGTGCCGGCCGGCCGCCGCGCGCACGGCGGCCCTGTCCCGGCCGCAGATCGCCGTGAGTTCGGGGTCCAGCGGCAGGTCGAAGACGCGGCCCGCGGTGCGCCAGCCCTGCGAGTGGGCGGCGCCCATGAAGGCGTAGCCGACCATGCCGACGCGGAGCGACGGTTTCGCGGCCCCGGGCGCGGGTCCGGCGGGCGCGCCCTCGGCCCTGGTCCGGGCTCCGGCCGTGGCGGCGGACCCGGCAGCACCTGCCTTGGTCTCGGCCCCGTCGGACTGCTGCGGCTGTCCCATGGAGATGTCCTCCTCGTCGTCGTGGCGCGGTGGGAGTGCGGGCGCGAAGGGTTACTTGAAGCCGGTGGGCATGTACTGGTCGACGTTGGTCTTGTCGACGACGGCCGAGTAGAGCGTGATCGACGCCGGGATCTCGAACTCGGCCATGCCGCCGATGCCCTTGCCCTGGCCGAGGGCGCGGGCGAGGTCGATCGCGGAGGCGGCCATCGTCGGCGGATACAGGACGGTCGCCTTCAGGACGCCGTTGTCCTGCTTGATGGCCTGGAAGGCGGACAGGGCGCCCGCGCCGCCGACCATGAGGAAGTCGTCGCGTCCGGCCTGCTCGATGGCGCGCAGCGCGCCGACGCCCTGGTCGTCGTCGTGGTTCCACAGCGCGTCGAACGTGGGCTGGGCCTGGAGCAGCTGGGCCATCTTGGCCTGCCCGGACTCCACCGTGAACTCGGCGGCCTGGCGGGCCACCTTCTTGATGTCGCGATAGTTCTTCAGGGCGTCGTCGAAGCCCTGGGTGCGCTGCTTGGTCAGCTCCAGGTTGTCCAGCCCGGCCAGCTCGATGACCGTGGCGCCCGGCTTCCCCTTGAGCTTCTCGCCGATGTAGTGGCCGGCGTTGAGGCCCATGCCGTAGTTGTCGCCGCCGATCCAGCAGCGGTAGGCCTGCGGGGTGTTGAAGATCCGGTCGAGGTTGACGACCGGGATGCCCGCGCGCATCGCCTTCAGGCCGACCTGGGTGAGGGCCTTGCCGTCGGCGGGCAGCACCACCAGCACGTCGACCTTCTTGTTGATCAGGGTCTCGATCTGGCCGATCTGCTGGGCTGTGTCGTTGGAACCCTCGGTGATCTCCAGGGTGACGTCGGAGTACTTCTTCGCGCGGCTCTTGGCGTTGTCGTTGATGGCGTTGAGCCAGCCGTGGTCGGCCTGCGGGCCGGCGAAGCCGATGGTGACCTTCTTGCCCGGCGTGTCGTCGGCGGCGGGCCGACTGTCGGCGGCCTCGTCGCTGTCGCTCGGCTCGTTGCTCGTGCAGCCTGCGAGGAGGGCACCGGCCCCGACGGCGGCGGTCCCGAAGAGCAGTCCTCTGCGACTCGTGAAGCGGCTCGTGCGGTGTGGCATGGCGGTGAACCCTTTCCTCAGGTCGTGCTTGCGGTACGGCGCTGGACCAGCACGGCGGCGACGATGATCGCGCCCTTGGCGATCTGCTGGACGTCGCTCTGCAGGTTGTTCAGGGCGAAGATGTTGGTGATCGTGGTGAAGATCAGGACGCCGAGAACGGAGCCGGTGATGGTGCCGCGGCCCCCGCTGAGCAGGGTGCCGCCGATGATCGCGGCCGCGATGGCGTCGAGTTCGTAGAGGTTGCCGTTGGTGTTCTGGCCGGAGCCGGACAGGACGATCAGCAGGAAGGCGGCGATGCCGCAGCACAGCCCGGACAGCAGGTAGAGGTACAGCCGCTGGCGGCGGACGTCGATGCCGGCGAGCCGGGCGGCCTCCGCGTTGCCTCCGACGGCGACCGTGCGGCGCCCGAAGGTGGTGCGGTTGAGCACCAGCCAGCCGATGACGGTGACGACGGCGAAGACGAGCACCAGCGGCGGTATGCCGAGGACGTATGCGTCGCGTTCGCCCAGGTCCAGGACGCCGTCGACCGTGACGATCTGCGTCCGGCCGTCGGTGATCTGCAGCGCCAGTCCGCGCGCCGAGGCCAGCATGGCGAGCGTGGCGATGAACGGGACCATCCCGCCGTACGCGATGAGCACTCCGTTCACCAGGCCGCAGCCCACCCCGACGAGGACCGCAGTGAGGAGGATGCCGCCGAAGCCGTACTCCTGGGTGGCGACCGTGGTCGCCCACACCGAGGCGAGGGCGACGATGGCGCCGACGGACAGGTCGATGCCGCCGGAGGTGATGACGAAGGTCATGCCGACGGTGACGACACCGATCACCGAGGCCTGAGTGAGGACCAGCTGGAGGTTGCGGGTGTCGAGGAACTCGTCAGGTCTGGTGACGCCGCCGATGACGACGAGGACGGCGAGCACCCCGAGGAGCGAGAGGGTGCGGACGTCGGCGCGCGCCAGGAGGGAGCGCCACGGGGGCGGTTGGCCCGCTTGTGCCACCTTGTCGGTGCCGTCCCGGGGCGGGGACACGTGCTGCGTCATGTCGCCGGGCTTCCTTCCATGACGAGGTCGAGGACGCAGTGTTCGTCGAGTTCGCGGGTGGGTGCCGTGTGGACGACGCGGCCCTCGCGCAGCACCAGCACCCGGTCGGCCAGCCCCAGGACCTCGGGAATCTCGCTGGAGACCAGCAGCACGGCGAGGCCTTCGTCGGCCAGTCGGCGCACGACCGCGTACAGTTCGGCGCGGGCGCCGACGTCGACGCCGCGGGTGGGTTCGTCGAGCAGCAGCACCCGGCAGCCGCGCAGCAGCCAGCGGGCGAGGACCGCCTTCTGCTGGTTGCCGCCGGACAGGGTGCGCACCGGCACGGACGGGTTGTCGGGCCGCAGCGACAGCTCGCGCGTCGCGGACCGCGCGGCGCCCAGTTCGGCGCCCCGGTCGATCCAGCCGCCGCGCGAGAAGCGGGACATGGACGACACGGACACATTGCGGGTGACGGACTCCAGCATCAGCAGGGCCTGGGCCTTGCGTTCCTCGGGGGCGAGCCCGAGTCCGGCGCGGACCGCCGCGCGCACGCTGCCGGGCTTCAAGGGCCGCCCGTCCACCAGCACCTGACCTGACGTCGGCTGCCGTGCGCCGTACACCGTCTCCAGGATCTCGGACCGGCCCGAGCCGACGAGCCCCGCGAGGCCGACGATCTCGCCGGGCCGCACCTGAAGGTCGAGCGGCGCGAACTCGCCCTCGCGGGCCAGCCCGCGCACGTTCAGGACCGGCTCGCCGCCGGGCGCCGCCGCGGGCCGGTCGGGAAAGACGTACTCGACGTTGCGTCCCGTCATCAGCGCGACCACCTCGCGGGTCGGCGTCGTCTTCGCCGGCAGCCCGCCCGCGACGGCCCGGCCGTCCTTCAGCACCGTCACCCGGTCGCCGATGCGGCGGATCTCCTCCAGGCGGTGCGAGATGTAGACGACGGCGACCCCGTCGGCGGTGAGGTCGCCGACGATGCGGAACAGGTTGTCGACCTCGTCCGGGTCGAGGGCGGCGGACGGCTCGTCCATCACGATGAGCCGTACGTCGTGGGACAGCGCCCGCGCCATCGACACGATCTGCCGCTGCGCCGCCGACAACTCTCCGACCAGGCGGCCCGGGTCGATCTCCGGGTGGCCAAGTCGGCTGAGCAGCTGGGCCGTTGACGCCTTGGCCGCCTTTCCGCGGACGACGAAGCCGGCGGTGGTCGGCTCGTGGCCGAGGTGGACGTTCTCAGCCACCGACAGGTGTTCCACCAGGTCGAGTTCCTGGTAGATGGTGGCGATGCCGAGGCGCATGGCGGCGATCGGCGAGCGGAGCGTGACCGCCTCGCCTCGCCACCGAATCGTGCCGTCGTCGGGCTGGTGGGCGCCGGCCAGGACCTTGATGAGGGTGGACTTCCCCGCGCCGTTCTGGCCGAGCAGGCAGTGCACCTCGCCGGCCTGGACGTCGAGGTCGACGCCGTCTAGGGCCCTGACGCCGGGGAACGACTTGGTGATGCGGTACATGCTGAGCAGCGGTGGTTCTGATGCCATGCGGATTCCCCTCGGCGGGCGTGCGGGCCGGGTCAGGGCGGGCCCCTGGCGGGGCGGGTGTTTTCGGGCAGGGCGAAGCGAAGCGGAGCAGGGCACTGTGTATTGCGTGGTACTGGTGCGACGTACTGAAGCGCGTGCCTACGCGGGTGAGAACAGGTGGTCGCTGATGAGCCGGGCCGCGCCGATCACTCCGGCGGTGGGGCCCAGATCCCCCAGCACGATGGGCAGGTTGCCGGTCGCCAGCGGCAGCGACTGGCGGTAGACCTGGGTGCGGATCGCGGCGAGCAGGGTGTGGCCGAGGCCGGTCACCCCGCCGCCGATCACCACCAGGCCCGGGTTGAAGAAGCTGACCAGCCCGGCGATGACCTGGCCGGTGCGGTTGCCGCCCGCACGGATCAGGTCGAGGGCGGTGGCGTCGCCCGCGGCGGCCGCGGCGGCGACGTCGACGGCGGTGAGGCCGCCGCCCGTCTCCAGCCGGGAGCCGAGTTCCGCCGACAGCCCCTGCTGGGCGGCCTCCGTGGCGTCACGGGCGAGGGCCGCCCCGCTGAAGTGGGCTTCCAGGCAGCCCCGGTTGCCGCAGGCGCACGGCCGCCCGTCGGGCACGGCCTGGATGTGCCCGATGTCGCCGGCGCTGCCCGTCGTACCGCGGTAGACCTCACCGCCGACGACGATGCCGCAGCCGATGCCGGTGCCGATCTTGACGCAGAGGAAGTCGGCGACGGTGCGGGCGACGCCCGCGTGCTGCTCCCCCATCGCCATCAGGTTCACGTCGTTGTCGACCATGACCGGGCAGCCGAGTTCCTGGCTGAGCGCCTCCCGCACGGGGAAGCCGTCCCAGCCCGGCATGATCGGCGGGGCCACAGGGACGCCCTCGGGGAAGCGGACCGGCCCGGGGACGCCGATACCGGCGCCGTCGAAGCCCTCCGCGAGCCCGGAGGCCTTCAGCTTCGCGGCCATGGACAGGACCTGCTCGAAGACCGCGACCGGGCCCTCGCGCACGTCCATGGGCTGGTTGATGTGTCCGAGGATCTCCAGTTCGGCGTTGGTGACGGCGACGTCGACCGACGTCGCGCCGATGTCGACGCCGAGGAAGCGGAGATTCGGGGCGAGCCGGATGTTGTGGGAGCGGCGGCCGCCGCGCGAGGCGGCGAGTCCGTCGGCCACCACCAGCCCGGTCTCCAGCAGCCGGTCCACCTCCACGGCCAGCTTCGACCGGGACAGGTCGACCTGGTCGCCCAGCTGGGCGCGGGAGTTGGGGCCGCCGTCGCGCAACAGCGTGAGCAGCCTGGCCTGGTGGGCGTTCGCGGGGCGTGCCGTCATGCGTCTCACGAGCCCCTCCCCGCCTCAATCGGCCTCTGCGCGCCGGTTTCCGGTCACTTGCGTGGCTTGCTTTCGGAGGGAACGTAGCAGCGGTTGCCGGGAGTGGGAAGAAGTCATGCAAGAATTGCCCATAACTTTTTCCACTCACAGGACAAAGATCCGGGCGCCTGCCTTACCTCCCGGGTAATCGACCGGACCGGGGACCGAGGGCAAGGTGATGGTCGCCCGTGTCACCGCACCGAGAGGCAGGCCGTCATATGACCGCCACCCCCGACATCCCCGGCCCCGAGGCCCTGCTGGCCGCCGTCCCCTTCGCCGGAGAACTGGGCATCGGCCTGGAGGAGGCCGGCGCGGCACGCGTCAGGGCGGTGCTGTCCTGGGCTCCCGAGCTGTGCACGGCGGGCGGCGTGCTGCACGGCGGGGTCCTGATGACGCTCGCTGACACGGCCGGTGCGGTGTGCGCCTTCCTCAACCTGCCGCCGGGCGCGAGCCCGTCGACGGTCGAGACGAAGACCAACTTCTTCCGCGCCGTGCCCTCCGGTGCCGTCCACGCCGAGGCACGGCCCCTGCACGTGGGCCGATCCTTCGTCGCGGTGCGGACGGACCTGTACGACGACTCCGGCGACATGGTGGGAGTGACCACGCAGACGCAGGCGGTACTGGCCGCACGTTGAGCGGCCCAGCGGAACCTGCCGGGTGAGCGGCCCCGCGCAACGGTCGAGGCCCGGAGTCATGAGCGCTCCGGGCCCGCAGGCCTACGACCGCGAACGCGCGTGGTAGGAGCGCCGCGTGTGCTCCGTGTGCTCGCGCATGAGCTGGGTCGCCCGCCCCTCGTCGCGGTTCGTGATCGCGGCGATGAGCTCCCGGTGCTCGATCCACGACTGCTGCCCGCGCTGCCGGGCCACCGGCGTGTAGTACCAGCGCACGCGCCGGTCGACCTGCCCCGCGAGTTCGGCGAGGACCGCGTTGCCGGCGAGCTCCATGACCTTGGCGTGGAAGCGGGCGTTCAGCGCGACGGCGCCGTCCACGTCGTCGGCGTCCACCGCGCGCTCGCCCTCGGCGCACAGCTCTTGCAGGACCTTGACGCCCTCGGCGTTCGCATGGGCGGCCGCGAGCCGGGCCGCCTCCGCCTCCAGCAGCGTACGGACCGTGAGGAGCTGGTCGGCCTCCTCCTCCGTCGGCTCGTGCACGAACGCGCCCTGGGCGGGCCGCAGATCGACCCAGCCCTCGGTGTTCAGCCGCTGCAACGCCTCGCGCACCGGCTGCCGGGACACGCCGAGGTACCCGGCGAGTTCGCTCTCGACGAGGTGCTGGCCGGGCTGGAGGGCGCGCGTGGTGATGAGTTCGAGCAGCGCCTCGTAGACGCGGTCACGGAGCGGGCCGGGACGTTCGAGCTTGGGCACCGCACCCTGCGGCAGTCCTGTCGACAACATCGGTCCCTCCTGGGCAGGTCCGTGCGCAGCAGCTTGTGAAATGCCAGTATCGATTGTCTTTCGTCTACAGTCTACGGTGCACAAACGCCAGGGAAACGGGGAGTTGGACTCGTCACACTCGGTCGTACGGGCAGGTCACGGACAGCGGACGACCTGCCCGGCGTACGACAGGTTCCCGCCGAAGCCGAACAGCAGCACCGGGTCCCCGGTGGAGATCCGGCCCTGTTCGACGAGCTTGGAGAAGGCCAGCGGGATGCTGGCGGCCGAAGTGTTGCCGGACTCGGCGACATCGCGGGCGACGACGGCGTTCACCGCGCCGAGCTTGACCGCGAGGGGCTCGATGATGCGCAGGTTGGCCTGGTGCAGCACGACCGCGGCCAGGTCCGCCGGCGCCAGCCCCGCCCGCTCGCAGGCCCGGCGCGCGATGGGCGGCAGCTGGGTGGTGGCCCAGCGGTAGACGCTCTGCCCCTCCTGCGCGAACCGCGGCGGCGTGCCCTCGATCCGCACCGCCCGCCCCATCTCGGGCACCGAACCCCACAGCACCGGCCCGATCCCGGGCTCCTCGCCCGGTGCGCAGGCCTCCACGACGGCGGCCCCCGCCCCGTCGCCGACGAGCACGCAGGTGGTGCGGTCGGTCCAGTCGGTCACGTCGGACATCTTGTCGGCGCCGATGACAAGTGCGCGGCTCGCGGCGCCCGCCCGCACGGTGTGGTCGGCGCTGGCCAGGGCGTGGGTGAATCCGGCGCACACGACGTTGACGTCCATCGCGGCGGGCGAGGGGATGCCGAGGCGGGTTGCGACCCGGGCGGCGGTGTTCGGCGAGCGGTCGATCGCGGTGGACGTGGCGACGAGGACCAGGTCGATGTCCCCGGACGCGAGCCCGGCCGCGGCCAGCGCCTTGGCGGCGGCGTGCGCGGCCAGCTCGTCGACCGGCTCGTCGGGTCCGGCGATGTGCCGGGTGCTGATGCCCACCCGGCTCCTGATCCACTCGTCACTGGTGTCGACCAGGCCCGCCAGGTCCTCGTTGGTGAGCACCCTGGCGGGCTGGTAGTGGCCGACGGCGGCGATGCGCGAGCCGTTCATTGGTGGATCCCCTCGTTGCCGTGGGTAGCGGGATTCACCAGTCTGATCAGTGACTCACGGGTACGGCGGCAGGTGATGCGACAGGAAACGGACACCCGGCTTGTCGGCTTCTGTCAGACTCCCGGACGCCCGTGTCTCTCGTGGGTGATCGCCCGAACACCTACCCCGTGAACAGCTGCGTAGCCTTGCGCACGAGCTCGTACAGCCCGTAGGCGAGCGGCGCGGCCACCCACAGCCAGGCGAAGGTAATCAGCCCGCGCCGGCTAGGCGGACTCTGGCTGCTGTCGCCGGTCATCGGCGGCCTCCTTCGGCGCGGGAACGGGGACGTGGTGGCGGGGGTGGACGGGGCGGACGAGTTCGTTGGCGACGAAGCCGACGACGAGCAGCCCGATCATGATGGCGAACGACAGCCCGTACAGGGACGCCCCGTGCCGGCCGGCCTCCTCCTGCCGGTCGGCGATCCAGTTCACGATCAGCGGCCCGAGGACGCCGGCCGTGGACCAGGCGGTGAGCAGCCGCCCGTGGATCGCGCCGACCTGGTAGGTGCCGAACAGGTCCTTCAGGTAGGCCGGGATGGTGGCGAAGCCGCCGCCGTAGAAGGACAGGATCACCAGCGCGGCCAGGATGAACAGCGGCTTGGAGGAGTCGCCGAACAGGGCGATGGCGAGGTACATCAGCGCGCCGACGCCGAGGTAGACGCGGTAGATGTTCTTGCGCCCGATCAGGTCGGAGGTGGACGACCAGCCGATCCGGCCCGCCATGTTGGCCGCGGACAGCAGCGCGACGAACCCGGCGGCGGCCGTCGCCGACACCGGCGTCGAGGTGTCCGCGAAGAAGTCTGTGATCATCGGGGCGGCCTTCTCCAGGATGCCGATGCCGGCCGTGACGTTCATGCAGAGCACGATCCACAGGCACCAGAACTGCGGGGTGCGCACGGCGCCGCGGGCGGAGACCTGCGGCCCCTCGAGGACGCTCGGCCCGCGGTCGACCGGCTTCCCGGTCCGTGGCACCCGCACCAGCAGTACGCCGAGCAGCATGAACACCGCATACGACAGCCCGTGGACGAGAAACGCGGTGGCGATCCCGCCGCTGTCGCTGCCGAACGACTCCAGCATCTGCGCCGACCACGGCGAGGCGATCAGCGCGCCCCCGCCGAAGCCCATGATGGCGATGCCGGTGGCCATGCCGGGCCGGTCCGGGAACCACTTGATGAGTGTCGAGACCGGCGAGATGTACCCGATGCCGAGGCCGATCCCGCCGACGAAGCCGTAGCCGAGGACGATCAGCCAGTACTGCTGCGTGGCCGCGCCGAGCGCGGACAGCAGGAAGCCGGAGGAGAAGCAGACCAGGGCGACGGTCATCGCCCAGCGCGGCCCGTTGCGCTCCACGAGCGTGCCGCCGAAGGCGGCCGACAGGCCGAGCATGACGATGGCGAGCTGGAACGGCAGGGCGCTCTCGGTGCCGTTCAGGCCGAGCGCGGATTCGAGCGGCGGTTTGAACACGCTCCACGCGTAGGCCTGGCCGATGGAGAGGTGGACCGAGAGAGCGGCGGGCGGGACGAGCCAGCGGCTCCAGCCCGCGGGTGCTACTGGGGGACTCATAGGACCCGGACGGTAGGCAGCGGCGCGTGAGTTGAGAAGGCGGCGCGTCGACCGTATGCGACGAGCGGTATCCAGGATGCGCCGAACGGTCCGTGTGCGGACCCTTGTCGACCCAACCTCCATACTGTAGACAATATTTCGTCGACACTTTCGAGACAGCCTCCACCACCTCCGCGGTATCCCTCAAACCGAACGGAGTGTTCCCGTGAAAGTCGCAGTCCTCGGCGCCGGTGCCATCGGCGCCTATGTCGGTGCCGCGCTCCACCGAGCGGGCGCCGACGTGCATCTCATCGCCCGTGGACCGCATCTGGCGGCCATGAGGCGGCACGGAGTACGTGTGCTCAGCCCGCGCGGCGACTTCACCGCGCATCCCCGTGCCACCGACGACCCGGCCGAGGTCGGCCCGGTCGACTACGTCTTCCTGGGCCTGAAGGCCAACGCGTACGCGGCGTGCGGGCCGCTGATCGCGCCACTGCTGCACGACACCACGGCGGTCGTCGCGGCCCAGAACGGCATCCCCTGGTGGTACTTCCACCGGCACGGCGGCCCGTACGACGGCCACCGCGTCGAGAGCGTGGACCCCGGCGGCGCGGTCAGTGCGGTGCTCGCGCCCGAACGGGCCGTCGGCTGCGTCGTCTACGCGGCCACCGAGCTCGAAGGACCGGGTGTCGTACGGCACTTGGAAGGTACCCGGTTCTCGATCGGCGAGCCCGACCGCAGCCGGTCGGCGCGCTGTCTGGCGTTCAGCGAGGCGATGCGGACGGGCGGCCTGAAGTGCCCAGTCGAGCCCGCTCTGCGCAGCGACATCTGGCTCAAGCTGCTCGGCAACATCTCCTTCAACCCGATCAGCGCGCTGGCCCGCGCGACGATGCGGCAGATGTGCCTGCACGGCGGCACGCGCCAGGTGATCGAGATCATGATGACCGAGACGCTCGCCGTCGCCACGGCCCTCGGCTGCGAGGTCGGCGTATCCATCGAACGCCGTCTCGCCGGCGCGGAACGGGTCGGCGACCACCGCACCTCCACGCTCCAGGACCTGGAGCGCGGCAAACCGCTGGAACTCGACGTGCTGCTCGCGGCCGTCGTCGAGCTGGCGGAGATCACCGGCGTGGAGGTGCCCACCCTGCGCACCGTGCACGCCATCTCGGACCTGCTCGCGCTGAGGAGCGCCGCATGAGGAAACGGCAACCGAAGACCTACACCCGGCTCACCCACCCGCTGGTGCGCGACTCGCGCGACGAGCCCTTCCGACAGGCCGGTTGGGAGGAGGCCCTGGACCGGGCGGCCCGGGGCATCGGGGCGGCGCGCGGCGCGTTCGGCATGTTCTCCTGCGCCCGCGCCACCAACGAGATGAACTACGTGGCGCAGAAGTTCGCGCGGGTGGTGATGGGCACCAACAACGTGGACTCCTGCAACCGCACCTGCCACGCCCCGAGCGTCGCGGGGCTCTCGGCCGCCTTCGGCTCCGGCGGCGGTACGTCCTCGTACGAGGAGATCGAGCACACCGACGTCATCGTGATGTGGGGCTCCAACGCCCGCTTCGCGCACCCGATCTTCTTCCAGCACGTCCTGAAGGGCATCCACAGCGGCGCCCGTATGTACGCCGTCGACCCGCGCCGCACGTCGACCGCCGAGTGGGCGGAGAGCTGGCTCGGCCTGAACGTCGGCACGGACATCCCGATGGCGCACGCGATCGGCCGCGAGATCATCCACGCGGGCCTGGCCAACGAGGTGTTCATCGAGCGGGCGACGACGGGCTTCGAGGAGTACAAGGCGCTCGTCGAGCCCTGGACGCTGTCCCTCGCCGAGAAGGTGACGGGTGTACCGGCCGCCGCCATACGGCAGTTGGCGCACGCCTACGCCCGCGCCGAACGCGCCCAGCTGTGCTGGACCCTCGGCATCACCGAGCACCACAACGGCACCGACAACGTCCGCGCGCTGATCAACCTGTCCCTGCTGACCGGGCATGTGGGGCGGTACGGCTCGGGGTTGCAGCCCCTGCGCGGGCAGAACAACGTGCAGGGCGGCGGCGACATGGGTGCCATCCCCAACCGCCTCCCGGGCTTCCAGGACATCCTCGACCCGGACACCCGGCTGAAGTTCGAGTCGGCCTGGGACACCTTCATTCAGCCGCACTACGGGCTGAACCTGACGGAGATGTTCGAGGCGATGGAGGAGGGTGCCCTGAAGGCCGTCTACTGCATCGGCGAGAACCCGGCGCAGTCGGAGGCGGACAGCGAACAGGCGGTACGGCGGCTGAGCGCCCTGGACTTCCTCGTCGTCCAGGACATCTTCCTGACGAAGACGGCCGAGCTGGCCGACGTCGTGCTGCCCGCGACCGCCGGGTGGGCGGAGACCGACGGCACCACCACCAACAGCGAGCGGCGGGTGCAGCGCGTACGCCGTGCCATGACCCCTCCCGGCGAGGCGCGCGAGGACATCGACATCATCTGCGAGCTGGCGGCGCGCCTGGGCCACGACTGGAAGTACGCCGACGCCGAGTCCGTGTGGAACGAGCTGCGCTCCGTCTCGCCGGACCACTACGGGATGACGTACGACCGCCTGGCGGAGCACCAGGGCATCCAGTGGCCGTGCCCGAGCATCAACCGGCTCGAACCGACCTATCTGCACGGGCGGTTGTGGGAGACGGACACCGCAAGGCGCGGCCGGCCCGCGCCCTTCGGGATCGTCCAGCACGATCCGCCGGTCGACCTCACCGACGAGGAGTACCCGGTCCGGCTGACCACCGGCCGACGGCTCGACTCCTACAACACCGGTGTGCAGAGCGGCGGTTTCGCCTCCCCGCTGCGGCGCGGCGAGTACGTCGAGCTGTGCCCGGAGGACGCGGAGCGCTACGGGGTCGTGGCGGGCGAGGAGGTCCAGGTCACGTCCCGGCGGGGATCCGTGGTGGCGCCGGTGTGGATCGACACCGCGCTGCGGCCGGGGCTGGCCTTCATGACCATGCACTTCCCCGACGAGGTGGACACCAACCAGCTGACGATCGAGGCCAACTGCCCGATCGCGGGCACGGCGGAGTTCAAGGCGTCGGCGATCCGGATCGAGAAGCTCCCCGTCGCGACCATCGTGAGGTGACGTAAGTGGACCTGCACTTCGGCGACAGCAAACCGACGGACGAGGAGCGGGCGGCCATCGACGCGCTGCTCGGCCCGCCGGAGTCCTCCTGGGAAGGCGCCGCCCGAGATGAGACGGAGGCCGCCGACCTGCGGTGGGCCCGCGGCGGACGCGAGGCCCGGGACCGCCGCGACCTGCTGTTGCCGGGGCTGCACGCGATCAACGACCGGGTCGGCTGGATCAGCGACGGCGCCCTCGACTACCTGTGCCGGCGGCTGACGGTGCCGCCCGCGGAGGCGTACGGCGTCGCGACCTTCTACGCGATGTTCTCGGTGAAGCCCCGTCCCGCGACCGTGCTGCACGTCTGCACCGACCTCGCGTGCGCGGCCGCCGGGGCGAGTGAGTTGTGCGCCGGGATCGAGTCCCGGCTCGGGCCGGGCAGTGGTGTGTCCGTCGAGCGCAGCCCCTGTCTGGGGCTGTGCGAGCGGGCTCCGGCGGCGCTGGCGATCAAGGCCGGTGATCCGGCGCGTACGGCGGTGTCGGCGCCGGCGACCGTGCACGACGCCGTCCTCGCGGCGAGCGCGCCGGACTCGGCCTCTGAGGAGCCGCCCGCGGCGATGGCCGTACCCCAGGCGGGTCACGAGGAGCTGATCCTGCTGCGCCGCATCGGCGTGGTCGACCCGTCGTCGCTGGACGACTACCGCGCCCACGGCGGTTACGCCGCCCTGCGTCGGGCCTTCGAGCTGGGCCCCGCCGGGGTGATCCGCGAGGTCACCGACTCCGCTCTGGCCGGGCGCGGCGGCGCCGCCTTCCCCACCGGCCGCAAGTGGCAGGCCACGGCGTCCCAGCCCGACCACCCGCACTACCTCGTCTGCAACGCCGACGAGTCCGAGCCGGGCACCTTCAAGGACCGCGTGCTCATGGAGGGCGACCCGTACGCGCTCGTCGAGGCGATGACCATCGCGGCGTATGCGATCGGCGCGCACCAGGGATACCTGTACCTGCGCGGCGAGTATCCGAGGGCGACAAGCCGTATGCGACACGCGATCGACCAGGCACGGGCCCGTGGGCTGCTCGGCGACGACATCCTCGGCCAGGGCTACGCCTTCGACATCGAGATCCGCCGGGGCGCGGGCGCCTACATCTGCGGCGAGGAGACCGCGCTCTTCAACTCCATCGAGGGCTACCGGGGTGAACCGCGCTCGAAGCCGCCGTTCCCGGTGGAGAAGGGCCTGTTCGGCAAGCCGACGGCCGAGAACAACGTCGAGACGCTGGTCAACGTGCTGCCGATCCTGACCATGGGCGCCCCGGCGTACGCGGCGATCGGCACCGGGAAGTCCACCGGACCGAAGCTGTTCTGCGTGTCGGGGAGCGTGGCGCGGCCCGGCATCTACGAGCTGCCGTTCGGGGCGACGCTGGGCGAACTGCTGTCGCTGGCCGAAGCGAAGGAGAACCTGCGGGCCGTCCTCCTGGGCGGCGCGGCGGGTGGCTTCGTACGCCCCGACGAACTCGATGTCCCGCTCACCATCGAAGGCACCCGGCAGGCGGGGACCACGCTCGGCTCGGGGGTCGTCATGGCCTTCGACGACACGGTGCCGCTGCCCCGGCTGCTGCTGCGCATCGCCGAGTTCTTCCGGGACGAGTCGTGCGGGCAGTGCGTGCCGTGCCGGGTCGGGACCGTGCGCCAGGAGGAGGCGCTGCACCGGATC
This sequence comes from Streptomyces sp. TRM68367, assembly GCF_014495685.1. Lineage (GTDB taxonomy): Bacteria > Actinomycetota > Actinomycetes > Streptomycetales > Streptomycetaceae > Streptomyces. The sequence goes on from NZ_JACTVI010000049.1 coordinate 34,547, forward strand.
GTCGAGCGCACGGGTGCCGCTGCCGCCGACGACATCGTCCTGCTCAGAGAGGTCGGCCGCGCGATGCGGGACGCCTCGATCTGCGGTCTGGGGCAGACCGCGTGGAACGCCGTGGAATCCGCCATCGACCGTCTGGGGGCGTACGAATGACCGTGACACCGCTGGGGATCCCGCGTCGGCTGCTGGAATTCACCATCGACGGCGAGGAGGCGAGGGTCCCGGAAGGCTCGACGATCCTCGACGCCTGCCGGGCCGCCGGGAAGGACATCCCGACCCTCTGCCAGGGCGACACGCTCACCCCCAAGAACGCCTGCCGCGTCTGCGTCGTCGAGGTCGAGGGGTCCAGGACGCTGGTCCCGGCCTGCTCCCGCAAGGCGGAGCCGGGCATGGTCGTGCAGACCGGCACCGAGCGCGCCCGGCACAGCCGCAAGATCGTCCTCGAACTCCTCGCCTCCTCGGCCGACCTGTCGACGACGCCGGGGGCCGCGGAGTGGATCAAGGAGTACGAGGCGAAGCCGGACCGCTTCGGCCCCGACGCGGCCCGCCTCGACGAAGAGCCGAAGATCGACAACGAGCTGTACGTACGCGACTACGACAAGTGCATCCTCTGCTACAAGTGCGTGGACGCCTGCGGCGACCAGTGGCAGAACACCTTCGCGATCTCGGTCGCCGGGCGCGGTTTCGACGCCCGGATCGCGGTGGAGCACGACGCGCCGCTGACCGACTCGGCGTGCGTGTACTGCGGGAACTGCATCGAGGTGTGCCCGACGGGGGCCCTGTCGTTCAAGTCGGAGTTCGACATGCGGGCGGCGGGTACGTGGGACGAGTCGCGGCAGACCGAGACGACCACGGTGTGCGCGTACTGCGGCGTGGGCTGCAACCTCACCCTGCACGTGCAGGACAATGAGATCGTGAAGGTCACCTCGCCGCACGACAACCCGGTGACCCACGGCAACCTCTGCATCAAGGGCCGCTTCGGCTACCAGCACGTACAGAACCGGGACTGATCGGGGCTGATGGGGACATGGGACGAGTCACGGAACGACGCAAGGTGATCCGCATCCGGGACGGCGCGGTCTCGGCCCGCCCGGACACGCTCGTCGCCGAGGAGCCCCTGGAAATCCGGCTGAACGGCAAGCCGCTCGCGATCACCATGCGCACCCCGGGCGACGACTTCGCGCTCGCCGCCGGTTTTCTGGTGAGTGAGGGTGTGCTGGGTGCGGCATCCGATCTGCAGAACATCGTCTACTGCGCGGGAGCGACGGGTTCGGGCACCTCCCGCTCGAGCGAAGTCGAGAGTGGGGGAGGCTCGAACACGTACAACGTCGTGGACGTGAAGACGGCGCCGGGTGTCGCCGTCCCGGACATCACCCTCGAACGCAACGTCTACACGACCTCGTCCTGCGGCCTGTGCGGCAAGGCATCGCTGGACGCGGTGCGTACGACGGCCCGCTGGCCCATCGCCGACACTCCCCCGGTCCGGCTGGAACCCGGACTGCTCGCGAGCCTCCCCGACCGGCTGCGCGCAGCCCAGCGGGTCTTCGACCGGACCGGGGGGCTGCACGCGGCGGCCCTGTTCAGCGAGGACGGGGAGCTGCTGGACGTCCGGGAGGACGTGGGCCGGCACAACGCGGTCGACAAGCTGGTCGGCCGCGCGTTGCAGAACGGGGACCTGCCCCTGTCCCGGTGCGTGCTGCTGGTGTCGGGCCGGGCCTCGTTCGAGCTGGCGCAGAAGGCGGTCATGGCGGGGATCCCGGTGCTCGCGGCGGTGTCGGCGCCCTCGTCGCTGGCCGTGGACCTGGCCGCGGAGACGGGCCTGACGCTGGTGGGCTTCCTGCGGGGCAGTTCCATGAACGTGTACGCGGGCGAGGACCGCATCGCCCTGCGGACCGCGGCCGCCCGGGGCTGACGGCGGTTCCCCGCTACACGGCGGCGGGGCCCCGGCCGGCGGGGAGCGCCCCCTGCGCCGCGGGGCCCCGCCTCGCCCTGCCCGGGCGGACTCCGGCCCGCCGCCCCTCCCCGGCCTCATCCTCCCGCCGCGAAGGCCACCGCGGACGCCGTCACCACCGACCCCAGCCGCGGGAAGTCGAGCGTCATCGACGCCTCACCGAGCCCGCCGACACCCAACTCCCCTCCGCCGCCCCACCGTTCGAGCAACAGGTCCTCTTCAGGGCCGACCGGGACCCCGGATACGCCTGCCGTCGCCGCGGCGGACGTGCCCGGCTCGGTCAGCCGGAACTCCCCCTTCGGCGTGCACATCGGGCAGCGCATGGACAGCCGGGCCCTCTTCACCGGCGCGATCGACGACGTACGGGTCTGGGACCGAGCCCTCGGGAAGTCGGAACCGGCCACCGCGGCGACGGCTTCGGCCACCCGCGGCACCGTCCTGTGGCTGCCCATGGACCGGGTGAGCGGCAGCCACTAACGTCCCGGAGCGTGCCCGACGACGCACGAGCACGACAGCGCGCGGGGACCGGGCTGGGCCTGCTGCTGGCCCTGGTCCTCGCGGCCGTGCTGCTCACCGCCCTCCCGGACGACGAGGAACAGGACGGCGACGACTGCAAGCCGCACACGGTCGCCGAATGGTCGGCGGACGACCGGCTCACCACCGAGTTCGCCCGCTACGGCGACGACCCGTCCCGCACCGACGACTGGACGGGCGGCGACGGCACCCACTCCGTGCGCCTCCCGGACGGCCGCCTGCTGTGGCTGTTCTCCGACACCTACCTCGGCCAGGTGCACGGCCCGCCCAACCCGGTCGGCGAGTCGTACGCCTGGCGGGAGACGACCGCGCCCCTGGTGCGCAACTCGGCCGTGGTGATGCGCGACGGCCGCCTGGAGTCCACCCTGCCCGCGCCGCTCTTCCCCGACCCCGCCCCGAACCAGTGGCGCTGGCCGGTCGCCGCCCGCGTGGAGCCCCGCTCCCCCGGCTCGTCGGAGCAGGTGCTGCGGGTGCTGCTGTGGGTGCGCACGGTCGGCGCCGCCCCGTGGATCTACGGCGTGCCCACCGCCACCGAGGTCGCCACCCTCACCCTGCCCGGGCTGCGGGTCGAGTCGATCACCAAGGTGCTCGACCAGCAGTTGGTCCCCGACCCGTCCCGGCGCGTCCTGTTCGGCACGACGCTGGTGGAGGAGGACGGCTGGACGTATGTGTACGGCGGCGACGACGGCCGGGCGGCGGCGCGTCCGGTCTCGCACGCGTACGTGGCACGGGTGCCCAAGGGGCGGCTGGCCGAGGCGGGCGCCTGGCAGTACTGGAACGGCTCGGCGTGGGCGGCGGCCGGTACCGCCCGCCCGCGCCCGGTGCTCGGGGACGGGCGGCGCGCCGGCGTGGGCAGCGCGTTCTCGGTGGTGCGGGACAAGGGGACGTACGTGCTGTTCACCATGGCCGCGGGCACCGGGGGGCTGACCACCGTGACGTCGTACTGGGCCTGCTCGCCCGCCGGGCCCTGGCAGGGACCGACGAAGCAGTTCAGCCCCTCGCTGCCGCAGGGCCAGGTCGCCGCGTACAACCCGCAGACGCATCCCGAGCTGAGCGGCGACGGCCGCCTGGTGCTCAGCTACGACGTCAACTGGCTGGACCCCACCGGCGCGCAGGCGCAGCTCAGCCGGAACGTGTCCCTGTACCGACCGCGGTTCGTGACGCTGCGGCTGGCGGAGCCGCGGTGACCTCCTGCGCGCGGGAGTCGCGCGAGCGGCGCTTGGCGATCACCGCGCACACCATCAGCTGCATCTGGTGGAACAGCATCAGCGGCAGCACGGCCAGCGAGGCGTGCGCGCCGAACAGGACGCTCGCCATGGGCAGCCCGGCGGCCAGGGACTTCTTCGAGCCGGCGAACTGGATCGCGATCCGGTCCTCGCGGCTGAAGCCCAGCGCCTTGCCGCCGTACCAGGTCAGCGTCAGCATCACGGCGAGCAGGACCGCCTCCACGCCCAGCAGGCCGGCCAGCCGGAGCGGGCTGACCTGCTGCCAGATGCCCTGCACCATGCCCGCGCTGAACGCCGTGTAGACGACCAGCAGGATCGAGCCGCGGTCGACGAGTCCCAGGACCTTCTTGTGCCGCGTGACGAAGCCGCCTATCCAGCGGCGCAGCAGCTGCCCGGCGAGGAACGGCACCAGCAGCTGCAGCACGATCTTGACCAGGGAGTCGGCGGAGAAGCCGCCGCCGCTGTTACCGAGCAACGAGGCCGCGAGCAGCGGGGTCAGGACGATGCCGGTCAGCGAGGAGAAGGAGCCCGCGCAGATCGCGGCGGGCACGTTGCCGCGGGCGATCGAGGTGAAGGCGATCGAGGACTGGATGGTCGACGGGACGAGGGTGAGGAAGAGCAGGCCCTGGTAGAGGGGGTCTGTGAGGATCACCGGGACCAGTCCGCGGGCGGCCAGGCCGAGCGCCGGGAAGACGGCGAAGGTGCAGGCCAGGACGGTGAGGTGGAGCCGCCAGTGCCGCAGGCCGTCCACCGCCTCACGGGTGGACAGGCGGGCGCCGTACAGGAAGAACAGGAAGGCGATCGCGGCCGTGGAGGCTGCGGAGGTGACGTCGGCGGCCGTGCCGCGCGCCGGGATCAGCGCGGCGAGGCCCACCGTCCCGAGCAGCAGGAGGATGTACGGGTCGACCGGGATCCAGCTCGGCCAGTGCAGGCGTTTCACGGTGCTCCACGTGCTCGTTCGTTGCGATGTCGCGTCGGCGGGACCAGGACGGCCCAGCCGCGGCCCTGGCGGTACCGGGGACGGGGGTCCCCCCGTCATCGTCCTCCTCCACCCGGCGATCAGGAATCCTGCATACCGCTCTCACTGTCATCACGATCCGCGATAACCTGGGGCGATGTACGACCCCTCGCACCTGCGCACGTTCCTGTCGGTGGCCCAGACGCTGAGCTTCACGCAGGCCGCCCGGCGGCTCGGGCTGCGCCAGTCGACCGTGAGCCAGCACGTGCGGCGCCTGGAGGAGGCCGCCGGGCGGACGCTGTTCACCCGGGACACCCACTCCGTGGAGCTGACCGAGGACGGCGAGGCGATGCTCGGCTTCGCGCGTCGGCTCCTGGAGGTGCACGAGCAGGCGACGGCGTTCTTCGCCGGCACCCGGCTGCGCGGCCGGCTGCGCTTCGGCGCGTCGGAGGACTTCGTGCTGACCCGGCTGCCGGAGATCCTGGAGGGCTTCCGGCACGACCACCCCGAGGTCGATCTGGAACTGACGGTCGAGCTGTCGGGCACGCTGCACGAGCAGCTCGCCGCCGGGAAGCTGGACCTGGTGCTGGCCAAGCGGCGCCCCGAGGACCGGCGCGGCGAACTGGTGTGGCACGACCGGCTGGTGTGGATCGGCGCCGAGCGGCTGCGCCTGGACCCCGAGCGCCCGGTGCCGCTCATCGTCTACCCGCCGCCCGGCATCACCCGGGCGCTCGCCATGGAGGCGCTGGAGCGGCAGGGCCGCCCGTGGCGCATCGCGTGCACCAGCGGCAGCCTCAACGGCCTGATCGCGGCGGCCCGCGCGGGACTGGGCGTGATGGCACACTCCCGCGGCCTGATCCCGCCGGGCCTGGTGCGGGTGCCGGACCGGGCGGGCCTGCCGGAACTGGGCCGCGTCGACTTCGTCCTGGTGCACGGCCCGCGCCGCACCTCCGCCCAGGAGGCCGCCGACGCCCTGGCGGCGGCCGTTCTGGCCGGCGGCGACCGCCTGCACCGCGCACAGCGCGAGCGCGGCTGAACGGCCGGGCCGACGTCGGCAGAAACCGGAGTAACGAATTCCGATCCGCCCGCGCTGACGGAAGAGGACACGGCGCCGGCGCCCTTGTGCGAGACTGCCGAGGGCGGTAATCGCGTCGTACAGATTCGGTGGAGATTAGGGCACCGAAAATTGTCCAACCGTCAGGATTCTGTCCGACCCTTCCGCATGTGAGCGCATTTTCCCCCCGCTGACCTGCGCGTCCTCAGGCGTTCTTCCATTTCGGCCCCCCTCCCGGCGCATGTGATGGTGGGGTAGCTTTCACGGCGCTGTGCGGAGCGTCACGAGTTGAAGCGCTGAGGAGCGGGGAGCGGGGTTTGCGCGAGTACACCAACCCTCCATTGGCGTTGGCACCTCCGGTGGGCGGCCTGGCCGACGCGGTCTTCCGGCATGCCCAGGAGGATCCGCTGTACGTCGCGCTCGGCCGCAAGGACGAGACGGGGCGGTGGCGGGACGTCACCTGTGCCGAGTTCCGCGACGAGGTGCTCGCCCTCGCCAAGGGCCTGCTGGCCCGTGGGGTCCGCTTCGGCGACCGCGTCGCGATCATGTCCCGTACCCGCTACGAGTGGACGCTGTTCGACTTCGCGCTGTGGACGATCGGCGCCCAGGTGGTGCCCCTCTACCCCACGTCCTCGGCGGAGCAGTGCTTCTGGACGCTCTACGACTCCGAGGTCAGCGCGGCGGTCGTGGAGCACGAGGACCACGCGATGACGATCGCCACCGTCATCGACCGGCTGCCGCAACTGCGCCATCTGTGGCAGCTGGACACCGGCGCCGTGCAGGATCTGTACGAGGCCGGCGCCCCTCTCGACGACGAGGTCGTGCACCGGCACCGGCAGGCCGTCACCCCCGACTCGGTCGCGACGATCATCTACACCTCCGGCACCACGGGCCGCCCCAAGGGCTGCGTCATCACCCACGGCAACTTCATGTTCGAGGCCGAGACGATGCGCGTGGGCTGGGAGCCGGTGTTCCACTCGAAGAAGGGCGACCAGGCCTCCACACTGCTGTTCCTGCCGCTGGCACACGTCCTCGGGCGGATGGTGGAGGTCGCCGCGATCCTCGGCAAGGTCAAGTTCGGCCACCAGCCGCAGCTCAGCGCGGCGGCGCTGCTGCCCGACCTGGCTGCATTCCGGCCGACGTTCATCCTCGCGGTGCCGTACATCTTCGAGAAGGTCTTCAACGCGGCCCGCCGCAAGGCCGAGAAGGAGGGCCGGTCGGGGCCGTTCGAGAAGGCCGTCGAGATCGCCGTGAAGTACGCGGACGCGGTGGAGGCGAAGGCCTGGGGCACCGGGCCCGGCCCGTCGGTGGGGCTGCGCATGCAGCACCAGCTGTTCGACAGGCTCGTCTACGTCAAGCTCCGCGCCGCGATGGGCGGGCGCATCCGCAACGCGATGACCGGCGGTTCGGGGATGGACCGGCGGCTCGGCCTGTTCTTCGCGGGCGCGGGCGTGCAGATCTACGAGGGGTACGGCCTGACCGAGTCGACGGCCGCCGCGACCGCCAACCCGCCCCAGCACACCCGCTACGGCACGGTCGGGCCGCCCATTCCGGGCGTCACCGTGCACATCGCGGACGACGGCGAGATCTGGCTGCACGGCGACAGCATCTTCCAGGGCTACCTCAACAACCCCAAGGCCACCGACCAGACTTTGCACGACGGCTGGCTGGCCACCGGCGACATCGGCTCCCTCGACGAGGACGGCTACCTCACCATCACCGGCCGCAAGAAGGAGATCCTGGTCACCTCCGGCGGCAAGAGCGTCTCGCCCTCGCAGCTGGAGGAGCGGGTGCGCGACCATCCGCTGGTCAACCAGTGCATCGTGGTCGGCAACGACCGCCCGTACGTCGCCGCCCTGGTCACCCTCGACCGCGAGGCCGTCGAGCACTGGCTGCAGATGCGCGGCAAACCGGCACTGCCGTCGGCCCAACTGGTGCGCGACTCCGACCTGGAGACGGAGGTGCGGCGTGCGGTGGTCGCCGCCAACACCCTGGTCTCGCAGGCCGAGTCGATCCGCACCTTCCGCATCCTGGCGCAGCCGTTCACCGAGGAGCACGGGCTGCTGACGCCGTCGCTGAAGCTGAAGCGCAAGGCGATCGAGAATGCGTACGCCAACGAGGTCGAGGCCCTCTACCGTGCCTGAGGTCTCCCGTGCGCGGCGCCCGGATTCCCGTGCGGAATGCATCGGGGCCGTTGATCGTTGACGATATGAGTACCACCTGACAGCAACCTAAGGATCGATGAGCTCGTGAGCAGCAAGGTCCCCCCGACCATCCTGAACAACGGCGTCGAGATGCCCCAGTTGGGCTTCGGTGTCTGGCAGGTGCCGGACGAAGAGGCGGAGACCGCCGTAGCCACGGCGCTTCAGGCCGGGTACCGCAGCATCGACACCGCGGCGATCTACGGCAACGAGGAGGGCACCGGCAAGGCCATCGCCGCCTCCGGCATCCCCCGCGAGGAGCTCTTCGTCACCACGAAGCTGTGGAACAGCGACCAGGGGTACGACTCCACACTGCGCGCCTTCGACACGTCCCTGGCCAAACTCGGCCTGGAGTACGTGGACCTGTACCTGATCCACTGGCCGCGCCCGGCCCGCGACCAGTACGTCGACACGTACAAGGCGTTCGAGAAGCTGCACGCGGACGGCCGGGTCCGCGCGATCGGCGTCTCCAACTTCCTCCCGGAGCACCTGGACCGCCTGATCGGCGAGACCTCGGTCATTCCGGCGGTCAACCAGATCGAGCTGCACCCGCACCTGCAGCAGCACGCCGCCCGCGAGTACCACGCGGAGCAGGGCATCGCCACCGAGGCCTGGTCGCCGCTCGGCCAGGGCAAGGGCCTGCTGGAGGTCCCGGCGATCGTCGCCATCGCGCAGAAGCACGGCCGCAGCCCGGCCCAGGTCGTGCTGCGCTGGCACCTCCAGCTCGGCAACGTCGTGATCCCGAAGTCGGTGACGCCGTCCCGGATCAAGGAGAACATCGACGTGTTCGACTTCAGCCTGGACACCGAGGACCTCGCGGCGATCAGCGCGCTGAACGAGGACCGGCGGATCGGTCCGGACCCGGCGACGCTCGACATCGGCTGAGCCACGGCCACCGCGCCGTCCGTGCGCCCCGGGACCCCACGGGCCCGGGGCGCACTGCTGTACACGGGTGTCGCCGACGTCCGTTCGAGCGCGCCTGGTTGACGCGATCATGGCGTCAGCGCAGGTTGACCCCGAGGTAAGGAAGCTTTCCTGACAGAAGGGTCCCACCGTGCGCATCCGACCACCGGCCCTCGCCGCGGCCTCCGCCGCCGCCCTGCTCGCCGCCGCGGCCCTCCCCGCCACCGCCTCCCCCGCCGCTCCCGCGGAGGGCTCGGTCGGCGCGGCCGAACTGCTCGCCAAGGTGCGGTCCTGCACGCGGGTCTCCCACGGCAGGTACCGCACCGACGCGAACAGCTCGGCCACCGTCCCCGTGTGCGGCGCGGACGGCGCCGTGTTCTGGAAGGCCGACATGGACATCGACTGCGACGGACAGCGCACCGCGAAGTGCAACGAGCGCACCAACCCCTGGTTCCAGGACGACACCGCGTTCCACCGGTCCGACGGCAGGCCGCTGCGCTCCGACACGCTGCCGTACGTCGTCGTGCCCGCCCCCAGCGGCATCTGGGACTACGCCGGGGCCGGTATCAAGGGCGGCGGTGTGGTGGCCGTCGTCTACCGGGGCAGGGTCCGGTACGCGGTCGTCGGCGACGCCGGACCCTCGCAGATCATCGGCGAGGCCTCGTACGCCACCGCCGAGGCCCTCGGCATCGACCCCGACCCGGCCACCGGCGGCACCGGCTCCGAGGTGACGTACATCCTGTTCACGGGCTCGCGGGTGTCCCCCATCGAGAACCACGACGCGGCGGTCACGCTGGGCGATCGCCTGGCCCGGGAGTTCGTGCGCGGCACCTGATCAGGGAGGCCGGCGCCGGTGCGGTCCGGGCGGGGTCATGCCGTCCGGACCGCTGTGTGCACGGTGTGGGCCGCCAGGATGAAGACGTCCGGCCTGCGGTGCACGCTCGCCGCATCCTCCGGGTCCAGGAGGCGGTCCAGGGTGGCACGGTCCTCGGCATCCAAGTGCTCGCCGCGGTTTTCGCGGATGCGGGACAGGTAGCCGGCGACATGGGCGCGGGCCCGGGCCGAGGCCGGTGCGGGCAGGTCGAGCAGGAAGCTGCGGGTGCGGGTGTGCTTCAGGCCGACGGCGGCCAGCAGCGCGGGCCAGTCCTCGGTCTCGGGGACGCTGTCCGACAGGTCGGCCCGCATCTGCGCGAACCACTCCTCCTCCAGCACGTCGATCCGCGCCTGCAGGCCGGGCCGCCCGATGCCGATGTCACGCGGCAGGAACCGTGTGGGCAGACCGCCCTCCAGCAGCGCCAGTGTGCCGCCGGGCGCCAGGCGGGCGGCGAAGGCGGCGAGTGCCGCGCGCTGGTCGCCCAGGTGGTGCAGGCTGCGGCTGGCCCACAGCAGGTCGGCCGGGTAGTCCAGGTCGTCGAGGACGCCGGGCAGCTCGCCGGCCAGGGTGCCGAAGCGGTCGGCGCAGCCCAGGCGCGCCGCCCGGGCCGTGGCCCGCTCCAGGAGCGGCTCGGAGCCGTCCACCGCGACGACCCGCGCGCCCGGGAAGGTCTCGGCGAACAGGCAGGAGACGACGCCGGGTCCGCTGCCGGCGTCGACGATCAGGCCCGGTTCGGTCACCTCCTTGCCGAGCCAGGCCAGGGCCCGTTCGTACAGCGGCGTGAACAGTTCCGCCTGGGTTTCGAGGTGCGCGGCCATCTCGGCCCAGTCGATGTCGGTGTGGTGGTTGTGCGGGTGCGCCATGGTCATGAGCCTCTCGTCCGGTGTGCCGCCAGCGTGCGCCGACGCACTGCGGTGCGGCAACCGATGTTGCGGAGGCGGCAAATAGCGCACGGCTGGACCGCCGGTCGACGACCCGGTGAACGACGGGGGCGGGGCGCAGCCGCCGCTGCGCCCCGTGGTGCCGTACTGCGGCCGGACGGCGACCGTCCGGCTGTGGGGTGTACGGTCCGCCGGGGCCCCAACCCCGGCGGACCGTCACCGGTGGCTCAGGACAGCGGCGGGAACGCGTTCTGCATCAGCTGCTGGAACTGCGCGGAGAACCAGTGTCCGGAGATCGGCGCGTCCGGCAGGGCACCGGACAGGTTGTCGCCGTTGCGCGGGTTGCCCGTGTAGGTCGGGTCGCACATCCGGTCGAAGCCCTTGCCCTCGTCGTTCGGGATCTCCTTGCTGGAACCGTCGGACTCCCCCGGCGGCTTCATCCAGACGTAGGCGTCGATCCCGGCCGCCGGGCCGGCCTGCGGCCGCTCGCCGAGGCCGGCTCCGGACTGGTTGCACCAGTTGCCGACGTGGATGCGGCGGTCGTAGCGGCCGCCGTCGACGTACGCGTCGACGTCCGTCATCGGGCCCGGGCCGGTGGGCCGGGCACTGCCGCCCCAGCCGTTGCGGGAGGTGTCGATCAGCATGCCGATGCCGGAGTTGAAGCCGGTCGACACCAGCTGCTGGCGGAAGGCCTGGGCGAAGGACAGCTCGTCGACGTACCGGTTCCAGTCGACCCACGCGGAATCGCGCACCGACTTGCCGCCGACCGACTGGTTGATGCTGAAGTTGTCCTCCTTCAGGGCGCTGTAGTTCGCCGTGTTGGTGATGAAGCCGTGCACGTCGTTGACGGTCGCGCCCTCGGCGGTGGCCGCCTCCTTCATCACGGTGGCGCTGGCGGCGAAGTTGTCGTCCCAGCCGATCCAGCCGTGGTGGCCGGCGTCGACGTAGTTGTAGACGTTCGGCACGTCGCCGAGCTTGTTCAGGGCGTAGCCGACGCCCTTGACGTAGTTGCCGTTCGCCTTCATCACGTCGCACTCGGGCGTGGCCGTGGGCCGGCTGCCGGTGTTGGTCACGAGGTTGGGCAGCGAGTCGATCTCGACCGTGGTCACGATCCGCAGGTCGGCGTACTTCGGGTCGGCGAGGATCGCGGCGATCGGGTCGACGTACTCCGTCTTGTACCGGCCGAGCTCCGTCGGGCCGAGTTCGCCGTTGGAGGCGAGCGCGGCGCAGTCGCGGCCGGGCAGGTTGTAGATGACGACCTGGAAGACGAGCTCTCCGGAGCCCTTCTGCTTCAGCGCCTCGTCGAGGTGGGCGCGCAGGCCCATATTGCCGTTCGCGCCATTGATGGCGGCGATCCGGTCCATCCACACACCGGTCGGCTGGTTGGCGATCCGGCTGCCGCCCGGCTCGGCGGCGGCCTTCGCGGACCACTCCGGGTTCACGTACACCTTGGCGCCCGAGTAGGGGTTGTCCACCTTCGGACCGACCGGGCCCGGCGGGTCCGTGGGTCCGCCGGGGCCACTGCCGTCGTCGACGTTGCAGGTGACGCCGTCGAGGGTGAACGTCGCGGGCATCGCGTTGCTGCCGCTGTAGGTGGCGTTGAAGCCGAAGCTGATCGAACCGCCGCTGGACAGCGTGCCGTTGTAGGTCTCGTTGGAGGCGGTCACGGCGCTGCCGCTCTGGGCGAGCTTCGCGTTCCAGCCGTTGGTGATCTTCTGGTTTCCGGCGTACGACCACTTCACCGACCAGGCGTTCTTGGCGGCGGAGTGGTTGGTGACGGTGACGGCGGCGGTGAATCCGGTACTCCACTGGTTCTGCACCTTGTAGTCCACAGTGCAGGGGACCGCGGCCGGCCCGACGTCGGCCGGATAGGCGGCCACCGCCGTTCCGGAGGCCCCGGCGACCAGCGCCAGGGCGGCGAAGAGCGCGGTTCTCGTGCGACTCATGAGTGCGGTTTTCCTATCCGTAGGGGACTGTCCGTCGAGGGCGCGCGGACACACGCGCGGCCCGGTGGATCCGTACGGCAAGGAGCGCAACGCGCACAGGGGGGCGGCGTGCGCGGCTAAAAGACCTGAACACGGGGGGTGGCGCATGAGCGACTCCTTGCAGTTCGCGCGCCGTCGTACGGACGCGTCGACTGATGGAACCGCTCCCACTGGTGTCAATGACGCTAGCGCCAAGTGACGGTAAAGAACAGGGGAGTCACTGACTTTCGCTCAACACGGCACATCGAATCTTTTCGACTCTTCAAGCACCTTGACCCCTTCCGGCCTCGTCCCCACTATGGGAGCGCTCCCACTGGTTCAGGCCTTGACTTTCTCCGAGCCGCAAGGAGGGACCAGCACCATGCATCCCCCACCCCGGAGACGCAGAGCCGTGCGGCGGTTGTGGACCGCCGCCGTCGCGGCTCTCGCGCTTCCGCTGACGATGCTGTCCACGGGAACTCCCGCGCGGGCCGCGGCGGTTCAGTGCAGCGTCGACTACAAGACCAACGACTGGGGCTCCGGCTTCACCGCGGACCTGACCCTCACCAACCGCGGCACGGACCCCATCGACGACTGGACCCTGACGTACGCCTACTCGGGCAACCAGAAGCTGACGGGCGGCTGGAACGGCATCTGGTCCCAGTCCGGCCGGACGGTCACGGTCAAGAGCGCCTCGTTCAACGCGCGGATCGCCGCGGGCTCCGCCGTCTCCACCGGTGCGCAGTTCACCTACAGCGGCACCAACGCCGCCCCCACGTCCTTCGCCGTCAACGGCACCCCCTGTAACGGCGCGCACCAGCCGCCGATCACCGTGCTGACCAGCCCCGCCGCGGGCGCGGTCTACACCCAGGGCGAGACGGTGCCGCTCGCGGCCACCGCCGCGGCCGCGGACAACGCCACGATCAGCAAGGTCGAGTTCTACGACGACACGAGGCTGCTCGGCACGGACACCAGCGCCCCCTACTCGCTTTCGGGCTCCGGCTTGACCGTGGGCAATCATTCCCTGGTGGCGAAGGCGTACGACAGCCTGGGCGCCTCCGCGGACTCCACGCCGGTCGGCATCACGGTCGCCGCGGGTCCCACCGTGGTCGCCTCGCCGGTCCAACTGGGCGTCCAGTCGGGCAAGACGGGCACGTACGAGGTGAAGCTGTCCAAGCAGCCCTCGGCCGACGTGACCGTCACGACGGCCCGCGCGAGCGGCAACACGGGCCTGTCGGTCACCGGCGGCGCGAAGCTCACCTTCACCCCGCAGAACTGGAACACGGCGCAGAAGGTCACCATCACGGCCGCCTCCTCCGGCACCGGCTCGGCCACCTTCGAGTCGTCGGCACCGGGCCATGCCAAGTCCGCGGTCACCGTGACGCAGCTCGCGGCCACGAAGGCGTTCGACGCGCGCTTCCTGGAGCTCTACGGGAAGATCACCAACCCGGCGAACGGCTACTTCTCGCCCGAGGGCATCCCCTACCACTCGGTCGAGACGCTGATCGTCGAGGCGCCGGACCACGGTCACGAGACCACCTCGGAGGCCTACAGCTACCTTCTCTGGCTGCAGGCCATGTACGGCAAGGTGTCCGGCGACTGGTCCAGGTTCAACAACGCGTGGGAGATCATGGAGAAGTACATGATCCCCACCCACGCCGACCAGCCGACGAACTCCTTCTACAACGCCTCGAAGCCGGCCACCTACGCGCCCGAGCTGGACACCCCCAACGAGTACCCGGCGAAGCTGGACAGCGGGGTCCCGGTCGGCTCGGACCCGATCGCGGGTGAGCTGAAGAGCGCGTACGGCACGGACGACGTCTACGGCATGCACTGGCTGCAGGACGTGGACAACACCTACGGCTACGGCAACTCGCCCGGCAAGTGCGAGGCGGGTCCGGCGGACACCGGGCCGTCGTACATCAACACCTTCCAGCGCGGTGCGCAGGAGTCGGTGTGGGAGACGGTGCCGCAGCCGACCTGTGACGCCTTCAAGTACGGCGGCAAGAACGGGTACCTGGACCTGTTCACCGACGACGCCTCCTACGCCAAGCAGTGGAAGTTCACCAACGCGCCCGACGCCGACGCGCGCGCCGTGCAGGCGGCGTACTGGGCGGACCTGTGGGCGAAGGAGCAGGGCAAGGGCGGTGACGTCTCCGCGACCGTGAACAAGGCCGCGAAGATGGGCGACTACCTGCGCTACGCCATGTACGACAAGTACTTCAAGAAGGTCGGCAACTGTGTGGGCCCCTCGTCCTGCCCGGCGGGCACCGGCAAGGACGCCTCGCACTACCTGCTGTCCTGGTACTACGCCTGGGGCGGTGCCACCGACACCTCGGCGGGCTGGGCCTGGCGCATCGGCTCCAGCCACGCGCACGGCGGCTACCAGAACCCGCTCGCGGCGTACGCGCTCGCCAACCACGCCCCGCTGAAGCCCAAGTCGTCGACGGGGCAGGCGGACTGGGCGAAGTCGCTGCAGCGGCAGATGGAGTTCTACCGCTGGCTGCAGTCCGACGAGGGCGCGATCGCGGGCGGCGCGACCAACAGCTGGCAGGGCCGCTACGCGACCCCGCCGGCCGGCAAGTCGACGTTCTACGGCATGTACTACGACGAGAAGCCCGTGTACCACGACCCGCCGTCCAACCAGTGGTTCGGCTTCCAGGCGTGGTCCATGGAGCGGGTCGCCGAGTACTACCAGCAGACGGGCAACGCGCAGGCCAAGACGGTCCTCGACAAGTGGGTCGACTGGGCGCTGTCCGAGACCACGGTCAACCCGGACGGCACCTTCCGCATCCCGTCGACGCTCCGGTGGTCGGGCCAGCCCGACACCTGGAACGCCGCCAACCCGGGCGCCAACAGCTCACTGCACGTCTCCGTCGTCGACTACACCAACGACGTCGGTGTGGCGGCCGCGTACGCCAAGACCCTGACGTACTACGCGGACCGCTCCGGTGACACGCAGGCGGCGAGCACGGCGAAGGCGCTGCTGGACGGCATGTGGACCAACCACCAGGACGCGCTCGGCATCGCCGTCCCGGAGACCCGCGCCGACTACAACCGGTTCGACGACGCGATCTACATCCCGAGCGGCTGGACCGGCACGATGCCGGGCGGCGACGCGATCAACTCGTCGTCCACGTTCGACTCGATCCGCTCCTTCTACGAGGACGACCCGGCCTGGTCGAAGATCGAGAGCTATCTCGCGGGCGGGGCCGTGCCCACGTTCACGTATCACCGGTTCTGGGCCCAGGCCGACATAGCCCTGGCCATGGGCTCGTACGCGGAGCTTCTCGAATAAGTCCCCGCCAAGCGCTCCGCGGGTCGGGCCGTGTTCGACTGCGGGTTCGTTGTGGCTGGTCGCGCCCGCGCGGCGGAGCCGCACATCGATGCAGTCCCGCGCCCCTGAAGGGGCGCTCCAGTGCACGGCGTTTCCCCGGAACCGCTTGAAGGCTCCGCGTACCGCGCCGGGCGGCCCCCACCCGCACAGGGGGCCGCCCGGTCGTCGCACGTTCCCCAAAGCAAGGCGCGTCTCCTCACGGAAGTTCACGCAGGCTCACGGAAGGACCCCCACCGTGCGAAGAACCCGCATCCTCACGGCCGTGCTGGCGCTCGCGGCCGGCCTGCTCGCGGGCACCCCGCCCGCGCTGGCCGCCGACAGCGCGCAGGTGGCGATCGCCGCCGACAGCTACACCTGGAAGAACGCCCGCATCGACGGCGGCGGCTTCGTGCCCGGCATCGTCTTCAACCGCACCGAGAAGAACCTGGCGTACGCCCGAACCGACATCGGCGGCGCCTACCGCTGGCAGGAGTCCACGAAGACCTGGACGCCGCTGCTGGACCACGTCGGCTGGGACGACTGGGGGCACACCGGGGTGGTGAGCCTGGCGTCGGACCCGGTGGACCCCGGCAAGGTGTACGCGGCCGTCGGCACGTACACCAACAGCTGGGACCCGAAGAACGGCGCGATCATGCGCTCCTCCGACCGGGGCGCGAGCTGGCGGAAGGCGGACCTGCCGTTCAAGCTGGGCGGCAACATGCCCGGCCGCGGGATGGGTGAACGCCTCGCGGTCGACCCGAACAAGAACAGCGTGCTGTACCTGGGCGCGCCCAGCGGTAAGGGCCTGTGGCGGTCGACCGACTCGGGCGTGACCTGGTCGCAGGTGGCGAACTTCCCGAACGTCGGCAACTACGTGCAGGATCCGAGCGACACGTCCGGGTACGCCAGTGACAACCAGGGCATCGTGTGGGTCACCTTCGACGAGTCCACGGGCACGTCCGGCAACGCGACCAGGACGATCTACGTCGGAGTCGCCGACAAGGACAACGCGGTGTACCGCTCGACGGACGCGGGAGCGACGTGGCAGCGGCTGGCGGGACAGCCCACCGGATACCTCGCCCACAAGGGCGTCCTGGATACGGAAAACGGCTACCTGTACATCGCATACAGCGACAAGGGCGGGCCGTACGACGGCGGCAAGGGCCAGCTGTGGCGGTACGCGACCGCGACCGGCACCTGGACGAACGTCAGCCCGGTCGCGGAGGCCGACACCTACTACGGCTTCAGCGGACTGACGGTGGACCGGCAGAAGCCGGGCACGGTCATGGCTACCGCATACAGTTCCTGGTGGCCGGACACCCAGCTCTTCCGCTCCACGGACAGCGGAGCGACCTGGACGAAGGCGTGGGACTACTCCTCGTATCCCAACCGCGAGAACCGCTACACCATGGACGTCTCGTCCTCGCCGTGGCTGACCTGGGGCGCGAACCCGTCACCGCCCGAACAGACCCCGAAACTGGGCTGGATGACGGAAGCGCTGGAGATCGACCCGTTCGATTCCAACCGCATGATGTACGGGACGGGCGCAACGATCTACGGCACCGAGAACCTCACGAACTGGGACAGCGGCAGCAAGTTCACCATCAAGCCGATGGTGCAAGGGCTGGAGGAGACCGCGGTCAACGACCTCGCCTCTCCCCCGTCGGGCGCCCCGCTGCTCAGCGCGCTCGGTGACATCGGCGGGTTCCGGCACACGGACCTGACGAAGGTCCCGCCGATCATGTACACCCAGCCGAACTTCACCTCGACGACGAGCCTGGACTTCGCCGAGACGAACCCCAACACGGTCGTCCGGGTCGGCAACCTCGACTCGGGCCCGCACATCGCGTTCTCGACGGACAACGGCGCCAACTGGTTCGCGGGCACGGACCCTTCGGGCGTCAGCGGCGGCGGCACGGTCGCGGCGGCCGCCGACGGCAGGCGGTTCGTGTGGAGCCCCGAGGGCACCGGGGTGCAGTACGCGACCGGGTTCGGCACCTCCTGGTCGGCGTCCAGCGGCATCCCGGCCGGCGCGATCGTCGAGTCCGACCGGGTCGCCCCCAAGACCTTCTACGGCTTCAAGTCCGGGAAGTTCTACGTCAGTACGGACGGCGGCGCGACGTTCAAGGAGTCCCCGGCCACCGGCCTCCCGAGCGGCGACAGCGTCCGCTTCAAGGCGCTGCCCGGCGCCAAGGGCGACGTGTGGCTGGCGGGCGGCGCGAGCGACGGGGCGTACGGCCTGTGGCACTCGACGGACGGCGGAGCTGGCTTCACGAAACTCTCGAACGTCGAGCAGGCCGACACCATCGGCTTCGGCAAGGCGGCGGCCGGTGCCTCGTACCAGACGCTCTACACCAGCGCGAAGATCGGCGGCGTACGCGGCATCTTCCGCTCCACGGACAAGGGCGCGACCTGGACCCGCATCAACGACGACGCCCACCAGTGGGGCTGGACGGGCGCGGCCATCACCGGCGACCCGCGGGTGTACGGGCGGGTGTACGTCTCGACCAACGGCCGCGGCGTGATCTACGGCGACACAACCGGCACCGGCGGCCCCGGTCCCACCGACCCGCCGGACCCCACGGGTGCCTGTGCGGTGACGTACAAGGTGACCAACCAGTGGTCGGGCGGCTTCCAGACGGAGGTGCGGCTGACCAACTCGGGAGCGGGCGCGTGGAACGGCTGGAGCCTTTCCTGGTCCTTCCCCGACGGTCAGAAGATCTCGCAGATGTGGAACGCCGAGCACACCCAGTCGGGTGCGTCGGTGACCGCGAAGAACGTCGGCTGGAACGGCACCGTGGCGGCCGGTTCGTCCGTGACCTTCGGCTTCACCGGGAGCGGGCCGGGCACGAGCGCGAGGCCGACCGCCTTCCGTCTGGGTGACCAGTCCTGCACGGTCGCCTGACACCCGGAGGGCGTGTGCCGGGTTCCGGCACACGCCCTCCGGGCGCTACCTCACCTCGCCGGTGTCACCGGGTCAGGGCGTGCGGACCGTCGGCCTGGGGGCCGCCGACATGCCGTCGCCGATGAAGAAGCTGGTGTGCGGCGGCTGGTTGTAGGCGGTGTTCTGCCAGGCCAGGGCCGTGCGGTACATGGGGTCGTGGAGGAGCGTGGTGATCCTCGTCTTCGTCTCGTGCGGCGTCGAGTAGATCCTGAGCGCCCGGTTGTCGCTGGTGCGCCAGATGACCTCCTCGCGCCAGTCGCCGAGGATGTCGCCGGACAGGACGGGCGTGGACTTCGTGCCGTTGTTGGAGGAGACGCCGGAGCCGGTCAGCAGGCGGGTGTCGCCCGAGGTGTCGTACTTGTCGATGCGGGTGCCGTCGAGGAGCTCGCGGGTGGTGTCGCCGTCCCACCAGGCCAGGAAGTTCGCCGACGACGGCTCGCGGCCCTTCGTGGCGCCGGAGCGGTCGCGGACGGAGGTGTCCGACGCGGACCACATCTCGGGGCCGGCGTTGCCCGCGTGGATGTCGCCGGCGACACCGCGGCCGTTGTCGCAGCACGCGCCCAGCTTCCAGCGGACGGCGCCGTTCGCCGGGTTGATGTACAGCGCGGCGGGCTGGCTCCTGGACTCGGAGACTTTGTAGTACTCAAGGCCGGAGGTCGACGGGTCGAGGTCGCCCAGGTGCTGCGCGTCGCCGTGCCCGGTCTTCGTGGTCCACAGGCCCCCGCCGTTGTCGTCGACGGCCATCGCACCGTAGACGATCTCGTCCTTGCCGTCGTTGTCGACGTCGCCGACGGACAGGCTGTGCGAGCCCTGGCCGTCGAAGCCCTTGCCCCTGTTGGTGGAGGAGTTGGTGTCGAAGGTCCAGCGGCGGGTGAACTGGCCGCCTCGCCAGTCCCAGGCGGCGATCACCGAGCGCGTGTAATAGCCGCGCGCCATGATCAGCGACGGACGGGAGCCGTCCAGATAGGCGGTGCCGGCGAGGAAGCGGTCGGCGCGGTTGCCGTAGTTGTCGCCCCAGCGCGCGAGGTTGCCGCGCGCCGGGACGTAGTCGACGGTCTGCATCGCCTTGCCGGTCTGCCCGTTGAACATGGTCAGGAACTCCGGACCGGTCAGGACCCGGCCGTCGGAGTTGCGGTGGTCGGCGGACGCGCTGCCGATCACGACGCCGGTGCCGTCCCGGGTGCCGTCGGCGGTCTTCATGGCGACCTCGGCCTTGCCGTCGCCGTCGTAGTCGTACGCCTGGAACTGCGTGTAGTGCGCGCCGGAGCGGATGTTGCGGCCCAGGTCGATGCGCCACAGGCGGGTGCCGTCGAGTTTGATGCCGTCGATGATCGTGTTGCCGGTGTAGCCCTCGTGGGCGTTGTCCTTGGCGTTGGTGGGCTGCCACTTCAGGACGATGTCGAGGGCGCCGTCGCCGTCGAGGTCGGCGACGGAGGCGTCGTTGGCCTCGTAGGTGTACGGGGAGTTGCCCGGGGCGGTGCCGCCGGCGGGTGGGCGGAGGGGGACGTCCTTGTAGCCGCTGCGGAACTGGATCGCGTGGACCGAGTCGCCCTGCTCGGTGCCGTTGACGACGGCCCGGACCGTGTAGTCGGCGGAGTTGGGGGCGCCGGCGTGGAAGTAGTTGGTGGATCCGGTGATCGGGCCGGAGTTGACCTTCGTGCCGGCCCGGTAGACGTTGAAGGAGACGTTGTCCGGGTCGGTGCCGAGCCAGCGCCAGCTGATCAGGTTGCCGCTGCCGGTGTGCACGCTGACGACGCCGCGGTCGAGGCCCTCGACCTGGCGGGCGGTGGCCGCGTCGGCGGTGTCGGTGCCGAGGGTTGTCAGGCCGGCGCCGGTCAGGGTCGCTGTCGCGAGCAGGGAGGTGAGGATGACGCCCCGGCGTCTGCGGTGCCTGTGCGGGTGCTTCACGGAGACGTACCTCCTGGGAGGACGGACGGGGGTTCCATCCCCTCAGTTGCCGCGGACGGCGTGCACGGTTGCCGTCTCTGGGGGCTCCGCCCCAGGCCCCCGATCGGCCTGAACGGCGATGTGCCCACCGGCGCTCCTAATGCCCCGGCAGGCAACGTTTGCCCGTCAAGGAGCGGCGTCCGGTGCGTGCTCTCGGCGTGCCGGCCGGAAGCCCTCGTACTGGACGTACTTGGGCTTTCGGCCGGTGCGGCGAGAGGGCGTGCCGGGCGTCGCGACGGGGCGAACGTTGCCTGCCGGGGGCACTAGTAGGGCTTTGTTAGGTACCCGTCGGCTTTCTGAACGCCCTGAGTGTGAACACGGGGTCGGGGCGCGGGCGGTCCTGGTCGGGGAGTTCGGCCAGGCGGTCGGTGTAGTGGTCCGCCTGAGGGCCGCGGGCGGGGATCGTCATGAACCAGCCGCGTCTGAGGTCGGCGATCGTGCGGCGGGGGCTGCGGCCCTGGCCGTGGCCGCGGAAGCGGGTCTGGCCGGCGGGTAGCAGGCCGTGGGCGCGGGCGTAGGCCTCGACGACCGCGGAGGCGTCCCGGACGGGGCTCGGCGGGCGGGTGGCGAGGATGGCATCGATGTCACTTCCCACATTGTGGGAGGGGCCCTTGTCGACGGTGGTGACGTAGACCCCACCCGGGCGCAGCACGCGGGCGCACTCGGCGACGAGGGTTCGCGCGTCCTCGGCGCTGCGCGACAGGTGCAGCAGCCAGACGCTGGTCACCGCGTCGAACTGGCTGTCCCGCAACGGCAGCCGGCGGCTGTCGGCGAGGACGACCGCGCCGGGCAGGCGTACGGCCGCCTGGCGGGCCATGCCCGCGGAGCGGTCGACGCCGGTCACCCGCAGGCCCTCGCGCCCGGCCGCGAGCCGCCGCGTCACGATGCCGGTGCCGCAGGCGACGTCGAGCAGGCTGCGGGCGCCGTGCGGGACGAGACCGAGGACGGACTCGGCGGCGGCCGCGGCCCGGGGCTCGCCGCCGCGCAGGGCGTCGTACGCCGCGGCCTCCTTGTCGTAGTCCAGCACCGGCTCAGCTCGCTCCGTGCGCGGGCGCCAGGGCCTCGACGCGCTGCGCGAGCTCGACGTCGAGTGCGGTGACGGCGCCGCCGACGCTGTGCGTGTTCACGGACAGCGACACGGTGTTGTAGCCGAGGGTGAGGTCGGAGTGGTGGTCGAGCTCGTCCTGCACCTGGGCGATGTGCACGACCATCGCCGCCGCCGCGACGTGCGAGCCGAGCCGGTAGGAGCGGGTGAGGCGGTCGCCGTCCAGTGACCAGCCCCGCAGCTCGGCCAGCCGCTCCTCGATCTCCTTCTGGGCCAGCGGTTCGACGGGCATGGGCTGCACTCCTTCGCTCGTACCGGGTCTCCCCCTTTCAGCGTGCCACAGCAGGCGGCCCGGGGCCCTGGTCAGGGGCGTGCGCCTGCCCGGCACGCACCCCGGGTCGGCTACGGTCGTCCCATGACCACTCACCCCTCCGCCGCCGCAGCCTCCGCCGGTCAGGGCGTGGGTCCCCTGCTGCGGGCCTGGCGGGAGCAGCGGCGGGTCAGCCAGCTGGCGCTGCGCGCGGACTCAGCGCGGCGAAGTCGGCCACGGCCAGCCCCTGGAGCACCGTCCACACCGCGCCCGCGGCGGTCGGCGTGAGCCACAGCGCGAGGGCGAGGCAACTGAGCGCCGCCCAGGCGAGGTTGGCCTCCACGACGGCCCGCACGCCGAGCGCCGGCGGGCGGCGCCGCGAGGCCAGCCACCGACCGCGCCGCGTAGACGGCGAGGAACGCGCCGAGGATCAGCAGCAGCCGCTGGCTGGTTCCGAGGAGGCGGCCGAGCGGGTCCGAGGCGGCGAGGTAGGCGAGCGCGTTGGCGCCGGTCACCACCGCGTCGAGGGCCAGGAAGCGGCGCAGCCTCGACTGCGGCTCCGAGGTGCGGGCGAGCGCGGCAAGCTGGGTCGCGGACATGACGAATCACCCTCCGTCGGGATCGGGATGCGGCGTGCTGCCCGGGGTCCGGGCCGGAGTGCGCCGGCCCGGACCCCGGTACGTCCACGATCGCGCCCACGGCCTGACCGGTCGATTACCCCGGACGTAAGCCCCCCGGGGCGAGCTCCTCCCCTCCGACACCGTGAGACTGCCGCCGGAACATGACAGACTGCACGCAGGCTTAGGCGCGTTGGGGAGGCGTGGCGTGAGTGAGCGGCGGGCCGCGCCCACCGTGGGCCAGGTGGTGCTGGGAAAGCGGCTGCAGGAGTTGCGGGAGGCGGTCGGCCTGTCCCGCGAGGAGGCCGCGCGGGTCCTGCGGGTGGCGCCCGCGACCGTGCGGCGCATGGAGACGGCCGACGTCGCGCTGAAGATCCCGTACGTGCAGATCCTGCTGACCGCGTACGGAGTGGCCGAGGACGAGGTGACGGCGTTCGTCGACCTCGCCGAGGAGGCGAACCGGCCGGGCTGGTGGCAGCGGTACCACGACGTGCTGCCGGACTGGTTCAGCCTGTACGTGAGCCTGGAGGGCGCCGCCCGGATCGTCCGCTCCTACGAGCCCCACTTCGTGCCGGGGCTGCTGCAGACCGAGGAGTACGCGCGTGCCGTGCTGGAGGCCGGGACCGTCGGGCAGACGGGGTCGCAGTCGGTGGAGCGGCACGTGTCGCTGCGCATGGAGCGGCAGCGCCTGCTGGACCGGGACGACCCGCCCCACCTGTGGGTGGTGATGGACGAGACGGTGCTGCGGCGCCCGGTGAGCATCGGCGGCAAGGTCATGCGCGACCAGATGGACAAGCTCCTGGAGTACGCCGCGCGCGACCGCGTCACTCTCCAGGTCGCCGAGTTCGCGGACGGTCCGCATCCGGGGACGTACGCGCCGTTCACGCTGTTCCGCTTCGCCGAGCCCGAGCTGCCCGACATGGTCTTCACGGAGTACCTGAGCGGCGCCCTGTACCTGGACTCGCGCAGGGAGGTCTCCGCGCACCTGGAGGTCCTGGACCACATGACGGCCCGCGCCGCCTCCGTGCAGCGCACCCAGGAGCTGCTGCTGGAGTGCCGCGACGGCTTTTGAGCCGTACCGGCCGGCGAGGGCCCTGACCCGTACGGGCGCCGCCGGAAGGTGCGCTTCCGCGCTCGCCCCTAGCGTCGAGGGACGGGGCGAGCAAAGGAGGCCTGATGCCCGTTTTCGAGGTGCTGTACCAGGCGGCCGCGCTGTGCCTGACGTACCCCGGTGAGGACTTGCGCGCCCGGCTGCCGCTGCTGCGGGAAGCCGCCCCGCAGTTGCGGGAGTTCACCGACCACGCGGCCGTCACCCCGCCGCGCGAACTCGCCGCCCACTACGTGCGGGTCTTCGAGTCCGGGGACCGGCACAGTCTGTACCTGTGCCGGTGGGGCGGCAGATCACTGAGTTCCTTCGAGGACCTGTACCGCGCGCACGGCCTCGCGTTCACCGACGGCGAGCGGCCCGACTTCCTGCCCGCGGTGCTGGAGTTCACGTCCCGCACCGGCGAGACCGCCCTGCTCACCGAGCACCGCGAGCCCCTGAAGCAGCTCCGCACCCGGCTCACCGACTACGGCACACCGTACGCAACGGTCCTGGACGCCGTATGCGCCACGCTGCCGGCCGCACACACCGACCCCGGAGAGACACCGCCGTGAGCCGATCGCCCCGTGGACGCGCGTAGTTCTCGTGGTGGGGGCGCTACGCGGCGCCGCCCCTGGAGTCCTTGGAGTCCTTGGCGTCCTTGGCGTCCTTCTCGTCGTCCACGATCTCCGCGTCGACCACGCCCTCCTCTTCCTGTGGCGGGGTGTGCTGTTCCTGTGGCCCGGTGCCCTCGGTGGGGGTCTGCTGGGCCTGTTCGTACATGGCCTGGCCCATGCGCTGGCTGACCGAGGCGAGTTTCTCGACGCCCGTGCGCAGGGCGGCGGTGTCGGCCTGCTGCTCCAGCTGGGACTTCAGCTCGGCGACGGCCGACTCGACCTCGGACTTCGTGTCGGCGGGGACGCGCTCCTCGTTGTCCCGGAGGAACCTCTCGGTCTGGTAGACGAGTTGCTCGGCCTGGTTGCGGGTCTCGGCCGCCTCGCGCCGCTGACGGTCCTCGTCGGCGTACTGCTCGGCATCCCGCATCATGCGGTCGATCTCGTCCTTGGGCAGCGCCGAGCCGCCGGTCACGGTCATCTTCTGCTCGCGCCCGGTGGCCAGGTCCTTCGCGGAGACGTGCATGATTCCGTTGGCGTCGATGTCGAAGGCCACCTCGATCTGCGGGACGCCGCGCGGGGCGGGCGGCAGGCCGGTGAGGTCGAAGACGCCGAGCTTCTTGTTGTAGGCGGCGATCTCGCGTTCGCCCTGGTAGACCTGGATGCCGACGGAGGGCTGGTTGTCGGTGGCCGTCGAGAAGATCTCCGAACGCCGGGTCGGGATCGTGGTGTTGCGCTCGATCAGCTTGGTCATGATGCCACCCTTGGTCTCGATGCCCAGGGACAGCGGGGTGACGTCGAGCAGCAGGACGTCCTTGACGTCGCCGCGGATGACGCCCGCCTGGAGCGCGGCGCCCACGGCCACCACCTCGTCCGGGTTGACGCCCTTGTGCGGGTCCTTGCCGGTGAGGTCCTTGACCAGGTCGGTGACCGCGGGCATGCGGGTCGAGCCGCCGACGAGGATCACGTGATCGACCGCGGCGAGCTTGATGCCGGCGTCCTTGACGGCCTGGTGGAAGGGGGTCGTGCAGCGGTCGAGGAGGTCGGCGGTGAGCTCCTGGAACTGGGCGCGGGTCAGCTTCTCGTCGAGGTGCAGGGGCCCTTCGGCGGAGGCCGTGATGTAGGGCAGATTGATCGTCGTCTCCGAGGAGCTGGACAGCTCCATCTTGGCCTTCTCGGCACCCTCGCGCAGCCGCTGCACGGCCATCTTGTCGCCCGCCAGATCAATGCCGTACTGGCCCTTGAACCGCTTGACCAGGTGTTCGACGACCCGCTGGTCCCAGTCGTCGCCGCCGAGGTGTGTGTCGCCGTTGGTGGCCTTGACCTCGATGACGCCCTCGCCCATCTCCAGCAACGACACGTCGAAGGTGCCGCCGCCGAGGTCGAAGACCAGGACCGTCTGGTCGTTCTCCTTGTCCAGGCCGTACGCCAGCGCCGCCGCCGTCGGCTCGTTGATGATCCGCAGCACCTTCAGGCCGGCGATCTCCCCGGCCTCCTTGGTGGCCTGCCGCTGCGCGTCGTCGAAGTAGGCGGGGACCGTGATCACGGCGTCCGTGACGTCCTCGCCGAGGTAGGCCTCCGCGTCCCGCTTCAGCTTCTGCAGCACGCGCGCGGACAGCTCCTGCGCCCGGTAGCGGGTGCCGTCGATGTCGCCCTGATCCGGGAAGCGCCAGCCCGCGTCTCCCATGTGCCGCTTCACCGAGCGCGCGGTGCGCTCCACGTTCGTCACGGCCTGACGTTTGGCGACCTCGCCCACCAGCACCTCGCCGTTCTTGGCGAAGGCCACAACCGACGGCGTGGTCCTGGCCCCCTCCGCGTTGGCGATGACGGTGGGTTCACCGCCCTCCAGCACGGCCACCACCGAGTTCGTGGTCCCGAGGTCGATCCCGACCGCACGTCCCATCGCTGTCCCCTTCCGCCAGGGCACCTCTCCGAACTCCAGCACAAAACTTGAGTGGCCTGTTGTCAATGCCTTGAGCGGGTTCCTGTCAATGACAGACAAACGTCCATGAGCGACAAACATGAGAGACAAAAGAGCGGGCGCGCGGGGCGCGGTCAGTCGGCCGACGGGGTCTCCGGCAACGGCTCCGTGGTGGCGAGGCCGGGGCGAGCGGTCTCCGGCGCCGTGTCGCGCAGGGTCAGGGCGCGCCGGGGCCGGTCGGTGATCAGCACGTCCACGCGTTCGTCGGTGAGGAAGGCGCGCATGAGGGCGTCGTCGTTGACCGTCCACACCATGGTGTACAGACCGTGCCGGGCGGCCTCGCGCAGCACGTTGGTGCGGGCGAGCCGCTGGTGCACGGCGACTCCGTGCGCCCCGCAGGCCCGCACCCGGCGCATGGGGAACAGCTCGCTCAGCCGGGTCCCCGGCAGCCGGGCCAGCCCCATCTCACTGCGGCTGCGGCCCAGGGACAGGGCGGTGCGCACTTGCGGGAAGTGCTCGGCGATGGCGGCGACGGAACGGTCCTCCAGGGTCGTGGCGACGAAGCCGTCCGTGCCGAGCAGGGCGATCGCCCGGTCGATCAGGTCGCGCTCGTAGCCCTCCTCCTTCAGATCCAGGTGCCCGACGAGCTTCCCGGCGATCAAGGACATGACGTCGTCGACGACGGGGACCGGGTATCCGGCCCGCTCGCTCAGCTCGGCGTGCGTGAGGGCGGACAGCAGTGGGCCGGTGTGCCGCACCCGCGGGTCGTGGTAGACGACGTAGACGCCGTCGGCGGTGCGGCGGATGTCGAACTCCACGTACTCCGCGCCGGACAGCAGGGCGTCCTCGTACGCCTCCCAGGTGGCGGGCCCTGCTGCTTCGGATCCACCCCGGTGGGCGGAGACGGCGGGTCGTGGCGTCATGTCGGTCAGCTCCCGGAGGAAGGGCGCGGCGCGGGTACGGGTACGGGGTCGGCGCCGCCGCCGTGGGATGGCGACAGCAGCGAACCGGAGCGGGTGCTGACCCGCTTGAGCAGCACGTATCCGATCGCGACCAGGACGACGAAGGGAAGCCAGGCCAGAGCGTACGCCACGCCGTAGGCGCGCAGGTCGAGGATGGAGCGGTACTCGTCCACGTTGGTGGCGTTGGGCGCCGAAGAACGCCAGCAGCAGCGTCGGCGGCAACGCGATCAGCGTGGCGGCGGCGACCAGGCCGGAGACGGTGCGGTCGCGGCGGTCGTCGCGCTCGGCGAGTTCGGCGTCCAGGGTGGCGGAGCGGGCGTTGATGACGGAGGTCAGGCGCTCGACCATGCGGGCCGAGTTGTCGAGGCTGTCGCGGATGCCGAGGGTGTCGCGCAGCGAGGACTGGAAGCCCTCGATGACCATCTCGGGGATCAGCAGGCTGTCGACGTAGGCCTCGATAGCCGCCGTCGGTACGCACCCGGCCGGCCAGGCTGCACAGCAGCAGGATGCGGGTCTTGACGCGGGTGGCGGAGTCGAGCACCGCCGCGCTGCTGGACGTTCCCGGCAACATCACGAACCTTTCCGGCACTGGGGCGAAGGGCGTCGTCTTGATACCCCGCGCGGGGACCGCTCGATACGTCGAACGGCGACCGTTCGATGCGCCGCGTGGCGCGCTGCCCCCGGTCCGTGAACCGCCGGCGCGCAGGCCGCCCCCACGGGACGGCCTGCGCGC